>CAZNIN010000001.1:0-3502 GCA_964573155.1 uncultured Candidatus Saccharibacteria bacterium
TGGCGAAGACAAAAATAGCAATCAATGGCTTTGGTCGGATTGGGCGAAATGCGTTCAAAGTGGCTTTTGAGCGCAGCGATCTGGAGATTGTTGCAATCAATGATCTGACCGATACAAAGACACTTGCCCATTTGTTGAAGCACGACAGTAATTACGGAACATATGGCCATGATGTTGGGTATGACGAAAAGAATATAAAGGTCGGCGGCAAGTCTGTACAGGTATTGGCAGAGAAAGATCCGTCTAAACTGCCGTGGAAAAAGCTCGAGATTGATGTAGTGATTGAATCAACTGGCTTTTTTGTAGATCCAGCCAAAGCCAAGGCGCATGTTGAAGCAGGTGCTAAGAAAGTCGTGATTTCTGCCCCCGCCAAAGGCGAGGGGGCGCACACTGTTGTACTTGGGGTGAATGAGGACGTACTGGATGAAAGCGGCGCTATTTTTAGTAATGCTTCCTGCACCACCAACTGTATTACGCCAGTTGCGGCTGTTATTGAAAATGCATTTGGTATTGATAAAGCCATGATGACTACCATACACAGTTATACTGCCAGTCAAAAGCTTCAAGATGCGCCGGCAAAAGACTTGCGCGAAGCGCGCAATGCAGCCGAAAACATTGTGCCGACGACAACAGGTGCTTCTATCGCGGCCGCCAAGGCTTTGCCGCAACTGGAGGGAATCTTTGGCGGCATGAGTATCCGCGTACCTACCCCGGTTGTTAGCTTGAGCGATTTTGTTATCATCACCAAACGACCGGTGACGGTCGATGAGGTTAATGATGCGTTCAAAAAAGCTGTAAAAGAACCGTATTATCAGGGGATTCTGGATGTGACGGAGGAAGAGCTGGTAAGCAGCGATTTCATCGGCAACAGTCATTCGGCCATTGTTGATCTTAATCTGACGGCTGTGATTGGCGGCACTATGCTCAAAGTAGTTGCATGGTATGACAATGAGTGGGGCTACAGCAATCGTCTCGTTGAGGTCGTCGCTGATATTGGTAAAGCTCTTCACAAATAACCGCCAGACGTCCATAATCGAAGCTATATGAGGATTGCGCTTACGACCGATCATACCGGGTTAGAACATTTGCGAAGGCTAAAAGAATTTTTGGAATCTCGCGGACACGAATGTGTAGATTTTGGCCCAAAAAGTCATATACCTGATGATGACTATCCGGATTATATGTTTCCTGCCGCGCGCGCAGTGACAGCTGGCGAATGCGAGAAGGGGATAATCCTCGGTGGTAGTGGGCAGGGTGAGGCGATGGCCGCCAATCGTGTCTCTGGCGTGCGGTGCGCCGTATATTATGGTCCAGCACGACCGTTAGGGTCGGTCGATGCCGAGGGACGGTCCGCCAGTGATGAGTTTGAGATATTGCGATTAAGTCGCCAACATAATAATGCAAATATGCTAAGCCTGGCAGCCAGATTTTTGACGCCAGAAGACATGCAGCAGGCGGCGGCGCTCTGGCTCGACACCCCCTTCAGTGACATCGATCGGCACCAGCGACGTATTAATAAACTAGACTCTGCGAGCTGAAGATATGGCAGTCATATGTCCGACTGTATTAGCAGCTGAGCCGCATGAATTCCGTGAGCAGGTGGAGCGGGTTATGCCTTTTGCCAAGCGAATACAGATTGATCTTATGGATGGTCAATTCGCACCGACAAAATCAATAGAGCTGGAAAAGGTCTGGTGGCCACCAAGTATCGTTGCTGACATTCACTTGATGTATCAACGACCGGATGAGTATTTGGGTACTCTTGTGAAACTGCGACCGCATCTTGTCATTGTTCACAGCGAGGCAACTGTCGATCATATGTACTTTGCCGCGGAGTTGCACCGTCATGGTATTCGGGCTGGTCTATCGGTGCTAAGGCAAACGCCCATCGAATGGGTTGAGCGTCTATTGCCTAGCTATGATCACCTACTTATTTTTAGTGGCGATCTTGGGCGTTTTGGTGGTGAGGCCGATGTAGGTTTACTCGCAAAGGCAAAGAAAGCAAAACACCTAAATCCCGATATCGAAATTGGCTGGGACGGTGGTGTCAATGCAGACAATGCTGCCACGTTAGCAAATGGCGGAATAGATGTGCTAAATGTTGGTGGCTTTATACAGCAAGCCTCGAACCCACAAGATGCTTATGCTACACTAGAGACAATAGTTTCAGCTTAGAAGTATCCAGATCAAAACAGAAAATGAACAGACCACACATGACACTAGAAGAATTGCAGCGCAAAGCCCATGACATACGTATGGACATTATTCGCATGCTAGAAGAGGCTGGCTCGGGTCATAGCGCTGGGCCGCTCGGTATGGCCGATATATTGACTGCGCTGTATTTTGACATTATGCGCTACGATCCTAAAAAGCCCGATTGGGATGAGCGGGATATTTTCTTGCTTAGCAATGGCCACACAGTGCCTGTGCAATATGCGACGATGGCACACGCAGGTTTTTTTGACCGCAAAGAACTTATGACGCTGAGAAAGTTTGGTTCACGACTGCAGGGGCATCCAGAGCGTTTGTTGTTGCCCGGACTGGAGAATACGAGCGGGCCACTCGGGTGTGGACTTAGCCAGGCTGCTGGCATGTCACTTGCGATGCGTATGGATGGTGAGCAACACAGGCGTTGGATATATGTCATGATGGGCGACGGTGAGCTGAATGAAGGTAATGTTTGGGAGGCTGCCATGCTCGCTGGCAGAGACAAGCTATTTAATATTATCGGAATTATTGATCGCAACAACATTCAGATAGACGGTCCTACAGAAGACGTTATGCCCCTAGAGGATTTGCGAGATAAATGGGAGTCGTTCGGCTGGCACGTTCAAGAAGTTGATGGTCATAATATCGAGAGTATCATCGATGCATGCTCAATGGCTCGCGCCATTACCGAGAAGCCAAGTGTGATTATTGCTCACACAATTCCTGGAAAAGGAGTTGAGTATATGGAGTATGATTTTCGTTGGCACGGTGCGCCACCAGGGCTACAGGATATTACTGGCGCGCCACCAAAAGCAAAGCAAGCTAAAACCGCTTTGTCTGAGCTTAGGACGCTCAAGGGTCGTATTAGGAGTGAGCATGAATAATAAGCTTATACGTGTTGCCGCTCTGTCTTTGTTTGTTGCCACGATGTTTACTGGCGCTTCATTTTTTGTGAAGCAAAATGCAGAAAAAACATTGTGTTCTCCTAGCGGGAACTATACCGAGACTGGTGAATGGTATTATGCTCGAACAAAACGTCACGGTTTGCCTTTCGCGTTCTACCTCGAACCGGTCCCTAGTCATTGCCAGATTTCTGCAGGTCCAGCTCGTACTGAAGCAAAGTGGAGTATAGGCGCAATTGTATTAGATATATTTATTTGGTCTGCTGTAGTCGGAGTCACGTGCACCGCCATCGATTTTGTGAGGAGAAAAAAGTGAACAATCCCAACATTTTAATAAATATAGAGGGCAAGTTGGCGCTGGAGCCGAACCGTAAGGGCTTTGGTCGTGGCCT
>CAZNIN010000001.1:3602-38321 GCA_964573155.1 uncultured Candidatus Saccharibacteria bacterium
TTGAATGACCGACCCGTGAAAGTCATAGGTTCACACGCTGGAGTTTCGGTTGGACCTGATGGCGCGACACATCAAATGTTGGAGGATATTGCCATCATGCGTGTGCTGCCAAACATGGTAGTCATAGCGCCCTGCGATAGTATCGAAGCCGAGAAGGCTACTTTAGCATTAGCAAAAGACAAGCGACCTGCCTATATGCGCTTGGCACGAGAAGCTGTTCCGGTCATCACTACGGATAAGACGCCTTTTAAAATAGGACAAGCTTATGTTTACAACGAAGGTTCTGACGTCACAATAATTGCGACAGGTACGATGACGTATCAGGCGTTGGTAGCGGCACAAAAGCTCGCCAAGGACGGTATGCGTGCCGAAGTCATCCATTGTCCAACTATCAAGCCACTTGACGATGCAACCATTATAAAAAGCGTGAAAAAAACGGGTGCGGTCGTTACGGCAGAAGAAGCGCAAGCTGCTGGCGGCTTAGGCGGGGCAGTAGCCGAACTCTTGGCTGACGAGCACCCTGCGCCATTGCGTCGCATTGGAGTTGCGGATAGATTCGGAGAATCAGGCAAACCAGATGAACTGTTTGAGCATTTTGGGTTGACTGCCAAACATATCATGATGGCTGCGCATTATGTAACAGACAAAAAGAAGGGGTAGGATATGTCGCTGACATTGCGTCAAATGAGAGAGAATTGCCAAAAGGCCCGCGATGCGATGCAGCGTGCTCGTGAGCAAAAATTTGCGCTGGGAGCCTTTAACATCGACAACCAAGAAACGCTAATTGCTATTTGTCGAGCAGCAAAAGCCAAAAAGGCGCCGGTAATGGTGGAAGTCAGCCAGGGTGAAGTCGAAGCTATGGGCCTGGAAAATGTCCGTGACATGGTAGACAACTACAAGGAAGAGTATGGGATCGAGATGTACGTAAATCTTGATCATAGTCCGACAGTCGCAGCTGCTATAGCCGCTATCGAGGCGGGGTATGAGTTCATCCATATTGATATTAGCCAGGCACGCAAAGATGCGACCATCGAGGAAATCGTTGCCGAGACTCGCCAAATTGTTAATTATGCTCGTCTGACCGGTGCATTAGTCGAAAGTGAACCACATTATTTTGGCGGAAGCTCCAACCTCCATACTGAAAAAATTGATTACAATGAAATTCGAAAGACGTTCAGCACTCCGGAGGGCGCGCGTGCATTCGTTGACGCTACCGGTATCGATACTTTTGCTGCTGCTATCGGTAATCTACATGGCAAGTATCCTGTGCCGAAAAAGCTGGACATAGATCTGTTAAAACAGATTCGTGAAGCAATAGACTGCAACATTTCGCTGCATGGGGGCAGCGGTACGCCAGGCTACTATTTTGTCGATGCGGTAAAATCAGGTGTAACAAAAGTGAATATCAATTCAGACATGAGGATTGCTTATCGGAATACCTTGGAGCAGGTATTGGAACAGAACAAATCCGAGTATGCTGTCGTGAAACTCATGGATGAAGTTATTGATGCTGTCCAAGGCGTCGTCGAAAGCAAGATAGATATGTTCAATGCTGTTGGCAAAGCGGTGGTCTCGTAAAGGACATTTGCATAAAGATTTATAACAGGTATCATATTGGTAAGCATAAACAGAAATAAGGGTGGAGAAACATGGCATTAGAGGTATTATCGGTAGGTGATGTCGTCATCGACGCTTTTATCAAGTTATTCGACGACCGAGCGCAAGCTTATGAAAACGAATATGGGAAGTGGTTGGCGATGCCTTTTGCTACAAAAATCCCCTTCGAAAAGGCTGAGGTGGTGAATGCTGTTGGTAATGCTGCCAATGCGTCCGTGAGCTTCGCGCGTCTGGGTGTACATAGCGGCCTGGTTAGTAACGTAGGCAAAGACAAATATGGTCGCGATATTATTGACGCCTTGGAAGATGAGCGTGTTGACACCCGTTTTGTGCGTATCAATAACAAAAAAGTCACGAATTACCATTACGTGCTCTGGTATAAAGAAGAACGAACGATTCTGATTAACCACGAAGAGTACAACTATCAGTGGCCTCGATTTACAAAAAATGATATTCCGAAATGGATTTACTTTAGTTCTATCAGTAAAAACGCACTCGATAAATATCATGACATGGTGGTGGACTGGTTAACGGATAATCCTGAGGTCAAACTAGCGTTTCAGCCCGGTACCTTCCAGCTCGAAGCGGGCGCAGAGCGGTTGATGCACCTATATGAACGAACAGAAGTAGTAATCCTGAATCGTGAAGAAGCTGTCATCGTAACGGGCGGTGATTACAATAATGTGCATGAACTTATGGATAAACTTCATGCGCTTGGGCCGAAGATAGTGGTCATTACGGATGGACCGGCTGGAGCGTATGCATCTGATGGTCGTGAGCGGTTCAAGATGCCGCCATATCCAGATCCAAAAGCTCCATATGAACGAACAGGAGCTGGCGATGCGTTTGCTTCTACGTTTGTTGCTGCGCTTATAAAGGGCAATACGATTGAGGGCGCCTTGCAGTGGGCACCGATTAATTCTATGAACGTGGTACAAAACGTTGGAGCACAAAAAGGGCTGTTGCGTGAAGCGGAGCTCGAGGAATACCTCAAGAACGCACCAGAGTGGTACAAGCCAGAAAGCTTCTAATTGTCAGAGACGTGCTTTTGTTGATGTCTTTGTTCAGAAAACGACCGGTGTAGCTTCCATCCGCTGGTGACAGATTCTTTGGCCGTGTATGTCATTCCGGCAGCTGCAATAGTTTTCCCTGCTCGTGTTCGGGCAAGGGGTGATAGTGCGAAACCAATAACTAGATATTGCAAAAGTGCTTTCTTTTTGCCAGATTTCTGAGCACGCGTATCAATTCCTTGCCAATCTGCTGCCATTCGATCCACTGTTGTCGCAACATCTCGTACAACGGTTACTCCTGTTGCTGCCGCAATCGAACCGGCGTATATCGCATTGTCATTGAGTCGTTCACGTTCGGCTATTGCGGCCATGGTACCGTCGACAAGTCCTTTGTCGGTAAGATGATCGATGTAGGACTGAAATGGTCGCGGGATATCTTCGTCTTTTCCTTGCAGATTCCGTCCCCAGCGTGCAAGTTTTCCTTCGGCATCAGTAAGCGCTAGTAGGCCGAAAGCAGCGGCCGTTTTCCATGACTGGTACTCTTCGGTATTAACAATATATCTATTTAGTGCAATGGCACCAATGCCGCGAACTGCTGTCAATCCATTGGCGGCTTGTTCGGCGATTGTGCCAATAGTTGCATGAGGATATTCACCGACAGGTGGCGCTCCCTCAAAATGCATAGCTGTACTGGCTGAGTGTAGGTGTGTTGTCACTGCTGTACATCCTATCGCGAAGTAAGCGGACAAAGCAAACGCCAAGGCTTTACGCTTATCCTTGGCTGGAGTATGCTAGATGTAACTATGTGTAAAGTTTTAGCTGATTTACTCGGTATCGAGGATCCCCTTTTTTCGATTGGTATTCAGCAGCTGGAGACTGCCAGCGGCAACTCGGGTAACGATGTAAAGCTGTACGCAGAAATTATTCGTAAATCGCATATGAAAATGCGTGAACTCGGGCTTGACCCAAAAGATACGACTGCCGAAGAGCTATATCACGCACTACTCGGACTCATCAAAAAGCATGATGAATTCTTGGCAAAACGGCTCGGCGCTAATGATCCGACCGATGTACAGGATATCTTGCCGCGTATAGTTACATTTGTGAACAAGCTGGATACGCCCAAAACAGCGTGGGTACTTAAGCCAGCCGCCGCCAAGCGTATGCTAAAACTTACGCCACCGAAAAAAGTAATGCGTCAGCTTGGCTACCGCTCCGTTGACTCGATGTTGCGACGAGAGCCTGTCGGCGAGCTTTTTGTCGCGATGCGTTTTGTCGAATCACAAGACTGGCTCCAAGCGTTCACCCGTAAATACAAGCATTTGTCGCCGCGCGATTTCGAAAATCGCAACGTGGAGTTTATCCGCCTGGATCCAAAAAAATGGGGTGTGACGGCAGAAGCATATGCCAAGAAGCAGCGTCATAATGTGACGCATATGAAGGAAATGGGCGTCATTGCGCTATTACCACTACCGGTCAAAAGATTGCCTGGCATAACTGTCGCCGTGTTGCCATTGATGCTGCACTATCTAAACGAGGTACGTATGTACAGCACTTATTTCAAGATGCAGCAAGTACGATCAGATTTTGGTGACACGGTCGTGAATACCCTTATATACGACCCACGCAACCACGCTAAAGTGGCCGGACATGATGTACACTGGCGAACCGTACAGCGTCACTTCGGCAGGAGCAGTGCTCGGGTGCCAGAGTTTTTCGAGCCACATGTTCAGGCAGAGGACCTTTTTTGGCGCAAAGCTGAAGAAATTTTGTATCGCATTGAGCCTGCATTGCACTTTTGGAGTGAAGCTGATTATGTGGCGCTCAAAACGAAGGATGGTATCGTAAGTTTTTGTCTGATGGACGCAGCGGTTAACTATGTCAACCAGCTGCCGTTTGGTATGCATGTTATCCATCAGTTTAGGGCAAGTCTTTGGAGCGAACTATTCGCGCGTTATATTGGCCAACCGGCACTCGAGTATCAAGTGTTGAAGCAGCTGTCGCAGGATGCGGCAAAGGTTGCTGGCACAGAAAATATATACGACCAGATGTTCCTTTAGCAGTCAAAACCATGTCAACATATTGACATGGTTTGTGCCACTACATCTGTCACGGGAAAATAGGTTTTGAGGTTGCAATCTCCAACATAATTTTCGTTGCAATAATCTCAACGGCAAGCTATTATTTCGGTAACGTTTAATAAAAGGAAACAGTAATGGTCAAGAATCAAAAAGGTTTCGCGGCAGTAGAAGCCCTATTAATAGTGCTCGTAATCGGACTGATTGGCAGCGTTGGCTGGTATGTGTACCAAAACAATAATAATGGAAAAAACAACCAAACAACCGAGGATTCTAAGTCTTCTAAAGTAGACGCACAAAATGACGAGTATGCTGATTGGAATACATATAATGCAAAACTTGGTGGTTTTACTCTTCGGTATCCACGTGACTGGACAGTGATTAGGGATGAATCAGCTGCAGATCCTGAGTCGGACCCGGATGAAGTTTTTGTAGTGGCGCCTAAGGGTTATGACATAGATAAACAAGATGGAGTATCTGTCTGGTATACGTATTCACAATATAACGAGGAGTTTATGAGCGAACCAGTCAAGGACTTCGGTGGTTGTGGTGTCGGTGCGCCATGTACCGTATTTGATATACAGTCGTTGCATGAGGTGAACGCAGGCGGGGAGTTTGGCGTAATGCATGTGATACGAGGAACTTCGCACTTGGAGACCGACGAAAAGAGCACAAGTAACATATTGCATCTTTATCGTCCTGTTGAGGCAACTAACTTGGTGAAGATAGGCAAGAATAGCTATGACGACAAAGACCCTACATTCACATTCACTAATTCAGGAAAAAAAGATACCTATTATGTTAGCGCGCAGATACCTTCGTTCGCATCGAAAGATGCCAAAATAGCACAACTGATCATGGAGTCTTTCAGAAGTACGGTCAAATAACTATCCTGCTACAATAATAGGATGGCTAAGTTTGAGCTAAGTAGTGACTACCAACCAACGGGTGATCAGCCGACAGCGATTGCTCAGCTGACAGAAGGACTAAGAAACGACATTAAGGAGCAGACGCTTCTCGGTGTGACCGGTTCAGGCAAGACGTTCACAATGGCGAATATTGTTCAGAATGTCCAGAAACCGACGCTAGTGCTCAGCCACAACAAAACTCTAGCAGCGCAGCTGTATGGTGAGTTCAAGCGCTTTTTCCCAAATAATGCCGTACATTACTTCGTTAGCTACTTCGATTACTACCAGCCTGAAGCATATATACCTCGAAGTGATACCTATATCGAGAAAGACTCCGCCATAAATGAGGAGATCGATCGTCTGCGTCATGCAGCAACGAGCGCATTGTTGTCCCGGCGCGATGTGCTCATAGTTGCGAGCGTAAGCTGTATTTATGGCATAGGTTCTGTTGAGGACTACGGAGAGATGGCGGTGGAGGTGATTCGTGGAGAGCGGAGGGTTCGTGACAAATTTCTGCGGCAGTTAACAGACATTCAATACCAGCGTAACGACATTGATTTCCACCGCAGCACTTTCAGGGTTCGCGGTGATGTTGTGGATATTTTTCCGGCCGGTGAAGAAGTCGCATACAGGGTAGAGTTTTTTGGCGATGAAGTTGACAGGATCACAAAACTTGATCCGTTGACGGGTGAAATCCTGGCAAATATGGATAGGCTGAAGGTATTTCCGGGGTCACACTATGTAACCCCTCAGGATAAGCTGAAAGTAGCGATTGGCAAGATCGAGCAAGAGTTGGAGGAGCGACTTCATTATTTCAAGCAGAATAATTTATTACTGGAAGCACAACGACTTAATCAGAGAACTCAGTTTGATCTCGAAATGTTAATGGAGACAGGATTTGTAAAAGGCATTGAAAACTATAGTCGATACCTCACTAATCGAGAACCGGGTGAGCAGCCTGCAACTCTACTGGATTATTTCCCAGATGACTACCTGCTGATGATCGATGAGTCACATATGACGATTCCTCAAGTACGGGGCATGTACAACGGTGACAGGGCTCGTAAAGAGGTTTTGGTCGATCATGGTTTTCGTCTGCCGAGCGCGCTTGATAATCGGCCTTTGACATTTACAGAGTTCGAAAAGCACGTAAACAAGGTGATTTATGTCAGTGCTACCCCAGCTCAATATGAGCTGAGCCGTAGCCCCGAGCCGGCTCAACAAGTCATTCGTCCGACAGGTCTTCTCGACCCTCCTATTGAGGTGAGGCCAATTGAAGGTCAGATTGATGATCTTATCAACGAGATCAAGGCTACGATAGACAAACGTCAACGAGTGCTCGTGACAACCCTCACAAAGAGAATGGCCGAGGATCTAACCGAATATCTCCAGGATATTAAGATAAAAGTGACATATTTGCATAGTGATGTAGATACGCTTGAGCGGACAGATATTTTACGAGACTTGCGGCTTGGTACATATGATGTGGTTGTCGGAATTAACTTACTTCGTGAAGGTCTTGATTTGCCAGAAGTATCATTAGTGACGATTCTCGATGCAGACAAGGAAGGGTTCTTGCGATCAGAGCAGGCTCTTATTCAGACTGTCGGTAGAGCTGCTCGCCATGTCGAGGGAAGGGTGATTATGTATGCAGATACAGTTACTGGTAGCATGCAGCGAACAATCGACGAGACTAATCGTCGGCGCAAGATTCAAGAGGCCTATAACAAAGAACATGGGATAACACCTCAGGGTATAGCTAAAGCTGTCGAAAAAGGTTTGCGCCCAGATCTGCCCGAAGAGGCAAAGAAAGCTAAGCTTGATCTGAAAAAGATTCCGAAAGATGAGTATAAACATCTTCTCAAAGATTTGTCAGCGCAGATGGACTTAGCTGCAGCGAACTTGGAGTTTGAGAAAGCTGCAGAATTGCGAGACATCATCAGTGACATTAAGGCAAAGATGTAATTCTTACAGCGCAATAGTAATAGTAAGTAGCAAAATAAAACGTGTAATAATTTATAGCAAATCGGAGGGATGAGATTATGGCAAAAGATGGTTCAGGGACAAAGGTAATTGAGAAAAGCGGACCAACTGGCTTTGTGTTTTTTGTGGCGTGGATTGGTGCGCTCGTGTATTTCGTAGGGCAAGTTGACGGGTTTTGGAATATTATCGTGGCTTTCCTAAAAGCGTGTGTCTGGCCAGCCTATGTCCTGTACCACGTTCTAGCGTTGCTACGAGTATAGGATAACGAAGTAGGCTTATAGTATCTATCGGTCTTTTATTTTATAGCGAGTGGGCGCTCGCTTTATCAATAGAACTGAGCTGATGGGTGATATCGACCAGCTCATGGGCAACATCCTCTGGTGCCAGTTGTGGCCAGACATGATTCGCCTCTGGATCAGGAAACTCTCGAAAATAATCGAATAAATTCGCTGATTCTTCTCGGACGCCCTCGACGGGAAAGAAGCGATCATTGGGAAACTGCAAGGCTGCGGTTTTCACGCCTAGTCTGCCGACTGAGGCCACTTTGTCTCGAATGTCACCACTTCCGACAGTTAGGCCTTCGGCTACAGTCCTATATGGGTTGCGTGCAATATAATGTACGATATCGCGTACAGATCTGGTGTCGCTTCGTTTGCGAATATCTTTTACCGCAGGTACAAGCTCGCCGCTAATGACCCCTGGCCCCCGGCGCGCCATATCGAAAAGGCTGTGGCCATCTAATCCCGCTGATGCCATTGCGGTAATACACCTAAACCGTCTGGGACGATGCAGAGCGGCACTTACTACTGCGGGTCCTCCCATAGAGTGACCTGCTGCATCGACTTGTTCGAACTCTTCAAGGAAGCCATAGCGCTCAAGTATGTCCCGTGCGATTGCGGACGTGGCTTGCGCAAGCAATAAGTCTGGATTGAGAAGATGCTTTGGATGAAATGAGGCTGTCATGCTTTGGGTTCGAGGTGGACGGAAGGTTATAGCGGGCTTGCCATGGATGGCAAGAGAGTTCCGCAGGTCACGATACGCCGGCTTTATGCCGCCATACCCTGGCGTAATTATTAAGGGTATAGTATCTATCGGCTCCTCGGGGCGCTCGTATGTGTATCGCACGGCAGCGCCGCCAACCTTGACGACTCCTTGTCGAATGATGCTGCTGGAATCTGCTCGTTCAAAAATAAAAGCGCCCTCTTCGTCATGATGAGGGCGCACGGATGCGATTTGTTGTGTGCTGTTGCAGCAGTTTATGTCTGTGCCTGGGTAGTGTTCGACGAGAGCCATTTCCTTATCCCATTTGTATTTATGCTTAACCTTATCGTACGAGCCGATCCTGGATTTGTAAAGCACGTTTGCGGTAGCTTTGGTATACTGATATGAAATGGCGCAACTTACACGTGACGATGTATTAAAATTGGCTCGACTTGCCCGACTTCATTTAACAGATGAAGAGGTGCAGACATTTCAGACCGAGATCGAAACAATTCTCGGGTATGTTGAGCAGCTCAAAGATGTTGATTTGACTGGTGTAAAGCCCACATACCAAGTGACTGGCCTGACGAACGTGACCCGACCTGACGAAGCGGCAGAATACGGTACCAGCACAGATGCGTTGCTCCAAAATGCTCCGGAGACAGAAAACGGACATATCAAAGTAAAGAGGATGCTAGAGCGATGACAAGCCAGTGGCAGCCCATTGCTGAATTAGTAGAGAAGGTTCGGTCTGGCCAGCTTAAGGCAGCTGATCTTGTCGAACAGGCACTCCAGACTATCGCGTCTAAAAAAGAATTTGATGCTGTTATTGCTGTGATCGAAGATCGATCACGAGATCGAGCGGCCGAGATTGACGAAAAGGTGTCGAAGGGCGAAGTTGTTGGACGTCTCGCGGGCGTACCATTTATCGCAAAAGACAATTTCCTTACATTTGGTTCAGAAACCACCGCAGCAAGTAATATTCTGCGTGGTTTTGAAGCTCCATATCAAGCGACTGCTATTGAGAAACTTGAAGCGGAGGGAGCTATTTGCGTCGCTAAAGCAAATCTTGACGCATTTGCACATGGTTCAAGTACAGAGAATAGTGATTTCATGACTACAAAAAACCCACACGACAAAACCAAAGTGCCTGGCGGTTCGTCTGGCGGTTCTGCCGCGGCTGTGATGTTGGATATGGCGCCGTTCGCACTTGGCACCGATACGGGAGGTTCGATACGATTACCGGCAGCTTTTTGTGGTGCGGTCGGATACAAGCCAACGTATGGTCTCGTTTCGCGAAGTGGTGTTGTCGCCATGGCAAGCAGCACTGATGTAATTGGCCCACTGGCAAGAACAATCGATGATGCGGCTGCGGTACTTGAGGTAATTGCTGGACGCGATAAGCTTGACTCGACTAGTATCGAACGAAGTTCGGACCCATATTTTCCAGTTAGTGACTACCAGTTACCGACTGCTCGAGTCGGCATAATCAGAGAGTATATGGGCGAGGGTGTTGACCTCGGTGTGAAGAAGCAAATTGAAATAACTGCGCAAAAGCTAAAGGAAGCTGGTGCGGACATTGTCGAAGTAAGCATCCCTTCGTTGTCCCTTGCGTTAGCAAGTTATTACATTATTATGCCCGCTGAAGTTAGTAGCAACCTGAGCCGTTATGACGGACAGCGATATGGTTTTTCGCATCGGGATGCTAAAACGCTAGACGAGAGTTATAATTGGAGTCGCAGCGAAGGTTTCGGTAAAGAGGCTAAGCGACGTATTATGATCGGTGCATATGTTCTGAGCAGCGGTTACTATGATGCGTATTATCACAAAGCGCAGCAGCTAAGAACCAAACTTGTCAAGGAATTTGACGCTGTGTTCGAGCAGGTGGATTTTCTGATTGGGCCGACAGCGCCAACGCCAGCTTTCGATATTGGCGCACACATTAGTGACCCACTCCAAATGTACCTCACAGATATTATGACCGTGTCCGCTAGCCTTGTTGGCATTCCTGCCATCTCGATCCCTGTCGGAAAAGTAGATAATTTGCCAGTGGGTATGCAATTGATGGCGCAGCAGCAAAAAGACAAAGAGTTGCTAGCATTTGCGCATAAAACGGAGGAAATAATCGGATGAGCTTAGAGTCAATTGTGTTTATAACAGTCGGAGTGCTGCTGGCGTTGATCAGTCTAGCTATTATTGCGGTCCGTGTACCGAAGCGACTTAAGAATGAGTACTTTATGGCACGCTGGAAGGAATTGCAGCAGCATTGCAAGGATAAGCAAACATGGCCTCAAGCTCTTCAGGAAGCAGATAAGCTTTTGGATCGAGCTCTTAAAAAGCGGAAGTTCAAGGGGAAGACCATGGGGGAGCGGATGGTATCGGCCCAGCGTACTTTTACAGACAATGATGCGACATGGTTTGCTCATAATATCTATAAAAAAATTATGGCCGATCCAAACTTCAAGCTAAGAGAATCGGATGTAAAAAACGCATTGGTTGGTTTTCGCCAAGCACTGCGCGATTTAGGAGCGTTGCCCGATGGCAGTAAGTCCCGAGACTCGTAAGCGATACATTGTCACAATTGGTATAGAGACGCACGTGCAGCTCAAGACCAAGACTAAGCTGTTTTCAGCTGTTGGAAATGACGCGCGTGAAGCGCCGGCAAACACACTCATTAGCCATATTGATGTAGGAATGCCGGGTGCGTTGCCAGTATTAAACGAAGCGGCCGTAGAGCTTGCGATGCGCGCAGCATTTGCCCTGGGCACGTCCCCACAGAAATTTAGTAAGTTTGATCGCAAACATTATTTCTATCCAGACCTGCCGAACGGTTATCAGATTACGCAGTTTTATGATCCAATTATCAAGGATGGGATCGTGCGATTTGTTGTTGATGACGAAGAAAAACACGTGCGTATACATGAGGCACACCTGGAGGCCGATGCTGGTAAAAGTACACATCCCGCGGGGCGTGACTATAGCCTTGTTGACTTGAATCGTGCAGGTACCCCACTGCTGGAAATTGTTTCAGCACCCGACATTCATTCGCCGCTGGAAGCAAAATCATATGCTCGTGAACTGTATCTTCTGGTTCGATATGCTGGTGTTTCTGATGCAAGCTTGTATTACGGAAATATGCGTTTTGATGTGAATGTCAGCGTGAGCAAAGATTCGGACAATCTTGGTACACGCACCGAGACCAAGAACTTAAACAGTTTCCGGAGCGTCGAAAAGGCGGCCGAGTATGAGATTGAAAGACAAATTGAGCTGTTAGAAAAGGGAGAATCGGTCGTCCAAGAAACGCGCGGTTGGGATGATGCAAAGCAGCAAACATTTAGTCAACGAAGTAAAGAGGAAGCGCACGATTATCGTTATATGCCCGATCCAGACTTACCGCCAATTGTCCTAACAGACGAAGTTATAGCGGAAGCTAAGCGAAACATGCCATTACTCCCCAACGATTACCGCAATGTATTCAGAGAACTCGGTCTTGACACCGCAGTTGCAGAAGCGCTAATTGACGCCACTGAAAACGCTCGCTTCGTCAAAGAGTTGTTTGATGACCACGGAGCCGAGCACGCAAAGAGAGTAGCTAACTGGTTTGTTAATGTATTAACTGACGCAGACGGCGGAGATGTACATACCCCTCAAGTTACTGTTGAGTCTGCCGCCAAACTCTCGAGTATGGTAGCTGATAAGAAGCTGAGTTCTACTGCAGCCAAAGAAGTTTGGATCGAGCTATATGCAAAGGGCGGTGAGCCTGAGCAAATTGCATCGGATAAAAACTTGTTACAAGTTTCTGACGAAGATGAAATAGCAACGATTGTATGTCAAGTGCTAGATGAAAACGAAAAAGCTGCCAACGATGTGAGGAGTGGGGAAATGAAAGCTATCGGCTTTCTGGTTGGTCAAGTTATGAAGCAGTCCAAAGGGAAAGCCAATCCGGCACTCGCCCAAGAGCTGATCAAAAAGCAGCTAGGTTTTTAAGCTGCATGATACAATTGCCGCTATGAGTACTCAAATAAAACCTGTTCGAAAAGCTGTTATTGCCGCAGCGGGTTTCGGCACACGATTTTTGCCGCAAACAAAAGCAATGCCTAAGGAAATGTTACCTTTGGTAGACAAGCCAATAATTCAATATATAGTTGAAGAACTTGTTAATTCAGGAATTGAAGATATCGTGATTGTGACCGGATATCACAAGCGATCCATTGAAGATCATTTTGATCATACGAGCGCAGAGCTGAGATCTAACCTCAAAAAAGGTAACAAGCTTGAGTTATTAGAAGAGACACGTAAGATCTCTCAACTTGCCAATTTTGCATATATTCGGCAAAAAGGCCCGTACGGTAACGGAACGCCAATTATGAACGCCGAACATTTGATAGGTGACGAACCGTTTATCTACACATTCGCCGATGATTTTGTGGTCGCAGACCCCTTGCGCTTCAAGCAAATGATAGACGTATATAACCGCACTGGTTCAAATGTCCTAACCTGCATTCGTGTACAAGAAGATGCTGACTATAAACGATACGGTATCATAGCTGGAGAAGAAGTCGAAGACGGTATCATTCGGATGCAAACGATAATTGAGAAGCCTGGAAAAGAACAGGCTCCGAGCAATCTGGCGAGTGTTAGCGGCTACTTGTTTACGCCGGCTATTTTTAAATACTTACACATGGCTTTAAAACAGTTAGGAGATGGACAAGAATTCTATCAGCAGCCGGCAATGCAGATGATGATTGATGAAGGACATGAAATACTTGCTTGCGAAATAAAAAATGGGCGATATTATGACACCGGGAATAAGCTCGAATATCTAAAAACAGTCGTAGAGTTTGGTCTTGATCATCCTGAGCTGGGTAATGATTTCCGAGAATACATTAAGTCGCTTTCTGTTGTATAATTAAGATTACATGGAGAATGCATTCGAAATCCTGGTTGTAATTCTTTCGGCAGCACTTGCTGTATTTTTGGTGCTTGGCATCATACTCATCATAATTTGTATAAAAATCGCAAATCGTATCAAGCGTATCTCTGAAAAAGCAGAAGCAATATCAGGAAAAGCTGAAAATATAGCTGACTTTTTGTCCAAGTCCGCAGTACCGCTCGCTGCCGGTAAGATAATCGCTGTAATTACTGAAGTATTTAATGTTCGTAGCGGCAAACGTAAGAAAAAGTAACACACGGGAGAAGTGCGTGGGTAAAAAGAATAGAAATGTCGCGCTTGGAACACTACTGATAGGATTGACGGGCTATGCAGTTGGATTGTTGACTGCGCCACGAAGTGGTAGAGAGACCAGAAAGGACCTTCAGAAAAAAGCAACTCGTGCTAAAACCGAAGCAGAGAAAAAGCTAAAAGTTCTACATAGTGAGCTAAATGTTCTTATAGCGGACGGACGTGTGCGCGTTGGCAAGGCCAAGTCAGACATTCGTATAAAATATGCTGATGCTCTCGATAAAGCTCAAGTTGCAAAAGAAAAAGCACGCGAAATACTAAGCGCCGTTCATGAAGGTGATGCAGACGATAAGGACCTGCAAAAGGCTATCAAAGAAGTAAATAGTGCGATAGAACATTTAAGAAAATATGCAAACAAGAATGCCTAAACGCACAAAAAAAGACTACGAAGAGCTTGGTCGCCGATTAGAAAATATCTATATGACTGGATATGTAAATCGTAGCGAAATGTTAAAAATGAGCTTTTTGAAGGGTGTAGCAACCGGCTTCGGGGGAGTTATTGGCGCTACCATTGTTGTTGCGCTACTGTTGTGGATGCTTTCGTTACTGGACGCGATCCCGTTTGTTGGACCGATCTTCGACACGTTTGAAGATACTGTCAAAACGCAGGGGAAATAGCAGGCTGTTGTAATTAAAAGCGTCGCATGAGCGCTGATAATTTTATACACTAGTACAAACAAGAGGGTAACAACGTGGCGACGAAAAAGAGTTTAAAAAACTCAGACTATGTGCATCTCCATAATCATACGCAGTACAGCCTGCTTGATGGTCTGACGCAAGTCGGTCCTCTTATGGATTTTGTAAAAGACCAGGGTATGGAAGCCGTGGCCATGACTGATCATGGTACTTTGTCGGGTGCTATTGAATTTTACAAAGAGGCTAAAGCACGTGATTTAAAACCGATCATTGGTATTGAAACCTACGTAGCGGCTCGAAAACACACTGACAAGGATCCGCAAAAAGATAAGAACCGTTTTCACTTGATACTTTTAGCCATGAACCATACAGGCTATCAAAATTTGATGCAGCTTAGCACAACTGCAAATCTAGATGGCTTTTATTACTATCCACGAATTGATCATGAGCTGCTAGAAAAGCACAATGAGGGAATTATCGCGCTCAGCGCGTGTATGGGTGGTGAAGTTGGCGACGCGTTAAAACAAGATCAGTATGCGCAGGCGAAGGACATTGCGAGCTGGTATAAATCGGTGTTCGGAGATCGATACTATATAGAGATTCAAGATCACGGTCATCCGGATAATCCGCTGCATAGTGAAGAGCAGCGGCTCGTGAATGAACGAGCGCTCAAATTAGCAAAAGAGCTGGAAATATCTGCAGTCGTGACATGTGATGCGCATTATCTCAATCACGAAGATCAGGATGCTCATGAAATTTTATTATGCGTTGGCACTGGATCTTTTCTGAGCGATGAAAAACGTATGTCACTGAAAGATTTTCCTCTTCATGTTGAATCGCCAGATGAAATCATCAAGCGTTGGGGGAGAGAGTACCCGGACGTCATTACCAACACCAGGGCAATCGCTGACCGTTGCAACCTGGAGCTTGAGCTTGGAAAAATTCTGATCCCCAAATTTCCTGTACCAAAAGGTGAAACAGAAAAGACGTATCTGGATAAACTGACGTATCGTGGCCTTGCATGGCGTTATGGTGAAGCAACTGAATCAGATGCAGAAAGGCTCTCTATCGAGGCGGCAAAGAAAACATTGCCAAAGGAGGTGGCCGAGCGGGCGGAATATGAACTTGGTATTATCGACAAAATGGGCTTCAATGGATATTTTCTGATCATCCAAGACTTTATCAACTGGGGCAAGGATCGGGGTATTGTTTTCGGTCCGGGGCGTGGCTCGGCCGCTGGTTCTATAATTGCGTATGCCCTCAAGGTCACTGAGCTTGATCCTATGGAGTATGATTTGCTTTTCGAGCGTTTTCTTAACCCTGATCGCATCAGCATGCCGGATGTCGATATTGATATCCAGGATACTCGTCGCAATGAAGTTATTCAGTACTGCGTAGATAAGTATGGAGCAGAGCGTGTTGCTAATATTGTGACTTTTGGGCGCATGTTTGCCCGAAATGCGGTACGCGATGTGGCGCGAGTACTTCAGGTGCCCTACGCAGAAGCCGATCGACTGGCGAAGATGATTCCTGCTCCGGTACAGGGGCGTCATATCCCACTGGCGACCTCACTTAAAGAAGACCAGGAATTAAAGCGTGAGTACGAAACAAATGAAACGTCACGGAGCGTGCTTGAACAAGCCATGAAGCTAGAGGGCACAGTCAGAAGTCATGGTGTACATGCTGCCGGGGTTGTTATTGCGCCTGATGATATTGTCAAGTTTGTGCCGCTTGAAATGGCTCAAAAAGGTGTCGTTTCGACGCAGTACCCGATGGGGCCTGTTGAAGAGCTAGGTTTGCTCAAAATGGATTTTCTTGGTCTGTCTAACTTGACAATAATTAAGAATGCTCTGCGTATCATCAAAAAGGTCTACGACAAAGATATTGATATCAACACAATTCCGCTAGACGACAAAAAGACGTATGAACTTTTTCAACGAGGTGATACGACAGGAGTTTTCCAGCTTGAATCAGCGGGCATGAAGCGCTACTTGCGTGATCTGCGTCCAACGACTTTCGAAGATATTGTTGCGATGGTTGCACTCTATCGTCCGGGTCCGATGCAGTTCATCGACAGCTTCATCAAACGCAAACACGGCGAGGAGAGAATAACATATCTGCATCCCGGCTTGGAGAATTCTCTGAAAAGTACCTATGGAATATTGGTCTATCAGGAGCAGTTCATGCAGATATCGAAGGAATGGTGTGGCTTTACCGGAGGCCAGGCTGATACCCTTCGCAAGGCAGTTGGAAAGAAAAAGATAGACTTGATGCGCAAAATGAAAATAGAGTTTGTCGAAGGCGCGGTCAAGCATGGTGGTGCAACCGAAGCGCTTGCTGAGACGTTCTGGAAACAGCTAGAGGAGTTTGCGAATTACTGTTTTAACAAATCACACGCGGCCTGTTACGGTTTGATAGCCTACCAGACGGCGTATCTCAAAGCTCACTATCCATCTGCATTTATGGCAGCTCTTATGTCCAGTGATTATGACGATATAGATCGCTTGGCCATCGAAATAACAGAATGCAAACACATGGGTATCGAAGTGTTACCGCCTGATGTCAATGAATCCTATCTTGAGTTTGCCGTGGTGCCGAAAACGAATCAAATTCGTTTTGGTATGGCGGCTATAAAGAACGTAGGCACTGGTGCAGTTGAAGAAATACTGCGCGTGAGAGAAAGTGACGGGAAATTTGAAGTTCTTGAAGATTTCTTCAAAAAGGTAAACACACGCGTTGTAAATCGGAAAGCGCTCGAAAGTCTTATTAAATCAGGAGCTTTTGATCGTTATGGTGAACGCAGTTATTTGTTGCAGAACCTTGACGTGTTACTGGCTTTTAGTTCACGCATTCAGAAAGAACAGGCAAGCGGACAAACCGATCTGTTCGGAAACGTTATAGAGGATGAATCGGTTGCTGTGCGAGTCGAACTGACGCTGGACAAGGCTGCGGTTGTGTATTCACAGCATGAACAGCTAGTATGGGAGAGAGAGTTGCTCGGATTGTATTTAAGTCAGCATCCACTTGAAGCATATGAAGTATTTCTGTCTGAACACACCGTTCCGCTTAGTTCGATAAAGGCCGAACACGATGGCCGCGCAGTGACGGTTGGTGGTGCAATCCAGGATTTTAGGGAGATTACGACAAAAAATGGTCAAAAGATGGCATTTGTAAAAATTGAGGATCAGTTTGAAGAAACAGAATTGATTTTATTCCCAAGTATGTACCAACAGACGCTTGGCATATGGGAGCGAGATCGAGTGGTTCTCGTCAAGGGTAAGGTAAGCGCAAAAGACCGCGAAGGAAATATCACAAGTGAAATAAAAATATTAGTAGATGACGCACGCGAAGTGACACCGGAACAGGCCACAGCTTATCAATCGACTGGCAAGAAGGCCAAAATACCAAAAGCTTCCAAGAAGACAGCCGCAGCTGCAGTGACGTCCAAAAAAGCGAGTAAAGCTTCGACGAGGGTATATGTGCGCATTGAAAAAAGCGATGATCACAAAACTCTCACAAGTCTTCGTTCTATAATCGACACACATTCAGGCGAAACCGAAATTGTCCTAGTCGTGGGACCGTCTACGACCAAACAAATCATCAGGTTGCCGATGCGAATTAATTCCAGCCCGGAAACGCTATCAAAGTTTAGTGAACTGGTCGGACAAGAAAACGTAAGATTTCACTAAAGAATTGTGCCTACTGTGCGTGATAATGTGGCGCCAAAAATAGCGATACCTAGAACGATGCTTTCGAATAGTGGATGATGTAGAACAAATTTTTCGGTGTTATGAAGCAAATCCTTCAAGAGGTGGCGCGCCTTAAGGCTGTGATGCGTAAGTAGTACGATCATTGCTATGCCAGTAATTATGGCAGCAGCACCCAGAACCCATGGCGCATGACCGCTTGTCAATATCTGTGCTTTGGCTATATTTTGAGAAACAGGCGCAGCTGCCATAATAGGTTGTTCAGTGGTGACGGGGGCAGCTTTCTTTGTTGGTGTTTTTTTTGTTGTGTCTTTGCGAGGAGCTGGCGTTGGTTGCGTAGCTGCAGCTGCTCCGGGCGCCGGGCTAGCTGCTTTCGCAGACGCAGATGATGGCATTTCGGCTGTTTGTTGACTGGCAGCAGACGGTGCTGTTGCGGCTAGAACCTGTGGTTGACCGTACATCGCAACAACCACTGTCTGCTTGCCGTCGCCGTTGAAGTTAGAACTATTTGCGAATCCAAAGCCAACTTCGGTAAATGAGACGTCTAGCATATTTGCTTTATGTGTTGGACTATTCATCCAGCCGATCACGGCTTCGGAACTAGTAGAGAATCCATAGGCAAGGTTTTCGCCGGCTTTATTGTAAGCATAGCCGGCATTTTGAATGAACACCCATGGTTCCTGACCATCTGGTGTGGTGTGAGACCAGTAGTTGTGGGTCACCATGTGGTTAGCTTTTGCTTGAGCGGCGCTAGAAAGCTGTGAATTTAGCGACAGCACAGACTTGCCGTTATTTGTGCGCTGCGCATTTGTCGAAGCAAGCAACGCCGAGCTGCTCATTTCAGTCGCATATGCAAGAGTGTTTGTTGAATGCGGCTGCCAAAAACTCAAAAATATACTGGCGATGATAGAAATGATAAGCGGCAAGTACGGTGCGTATACCTTGGTGTAATGACCACTTTTTTTATGGTGTCTGCCGTGTCGCTTGGTGTGGTTCTTTGTATGCGTTCGAGGAATTCTCGTAGTTTTTGTCGTTTTTGGCATATCTTGAGTTTCTTTTGATATTCGTGCTTATGATAAAACAAAACTATTTGAATGTACAGTGATAGAGGGCCATTGCGGCTGCCTGGACAACATTGTAGGATTCTTTTTTGCCGAACATTGGAATTTCCAAACTTCCATCACAGAGCTCAAGCACCTCGGGCTCAATGCCCTCGACTTCGCGTCCGAGAATGAGCGCTATTTTTCCCGGCGGCCTGAAATCTGGTAATGCAATTGAGCTCTGTGTCTGCTCTAGTGCAAAAATAGAGTACCCATCATCTTTTACGCTCGCGATAGTTTTTTCGATATTCAAACTTTGCTTCCAAGCAACGTATTCTTCCGCACCCAACGCTGTTTTGGTAATTTGTCTATGTATTCTAAGAGCTTCATGGGGCAGCCGTGTATCGTTCGCTGAAAGCGGATATGGTGTATAGCCTGAAAGTATGACTTGCTGAACGCCTAACCCGTCCGCGGTGCGTAATAGCGAGCCAATGTTATGACAACTACGGAGGTTGTGCGCAATCAGAATGATTTGTTTCATTGACTTACATCTTATCAAAGGACGCCTCTTATGCTTAAATACATACGATATGAGCCAGGATGCCAGACGCGACGAAGAGCTAAATACTCAACGCAGAGCCTCGATACTAGGTCTGAACTATATTGATACCTCTCAGATTTCAGACAAGATTTTATACAAGCAGCTTCTCGATACCCAAGAGCTATATAGCTTGCGGGTTATACCACTCAGAGCTGATGATCATAACATAACTTTCGGCGTGACCAATACTACGTCGCAGGCGACAATGGAGAGTTTGCGTCAACGCTTTCTCGATCAGCGAGTGGCTTTCGGGCTGATATCAGATGCGGGTTTTCGGGAGTACATGAAACTGTACGATCCGCCAAAAACCGTGGAGTATAAGGACATTACTATAACAGAGGCTGGCACTGAAGATTTGATTGTAGCGGTCTCTCGTACACTCGAACAGGTTCGTGCGGATGACATGCTTGCATATCTTGTACAGCAGGCACATAAGCTTGGAGCGTCTGATATACACCTTGAAACACAGCGGGATTACATACGTATACGCTTTCGTATCGACGGGGTTTTGCATCCTATTGCCAGACTTTCTATCGATAAATACAGGATTCTTATTTCGGCTATTGCGAGTGCAGGGAATGTATCAACGGCTGCTAATGAAGCGCAGCAGGGACATATCGCGCAACGGCTACGAATGGCCGATGGCACTGATGTCGATATAAACCTTCGTCTGGAAACTGCTCCAACTGTCACTGGTATGGATGTTGTGATGCGCCTATTTAACATGAGCCAGGAAATGTATCATCTGGACAAACTGGGATTGTCTGATTACGAGCGAGAGGTTGTCGATGGTATTATCTCCAAACCGACTGGTTTGGTGCTGGTGGTCGGTCCTACCGGCTCTGGCAAGACAACTACTTTGTATTCAATGCTCAATTCGTTGAATAGTGAAGAGCGCAAAATAATTACGATTGAGGATCCGGTAGAGTACCAGTTCGAAGGAGTTACTCAAATACCAGCGATTAGTAAATCCTCGAGCGACACAGGCTTTGCTGAAAAGTTACGAGCAGTACTGCGCCTTGACCCAGATATTGTTATGGTCGGAGAGATTCGTGATATGGACACGGCTAAGACGGCGCTTCAGGCGGCCTTAACGGGACATTTGGTATTGTCAACATTTCACGCTAGCTCCGCAGCTGCCGCGCTGACACGTATGGCTGATATCATTGGCGAGAATCCTTTGTTCGTGTCTGCAATACGCTTGGTTATGGCACAGCGCTTGGTGCGACGGCTTGATGACGAAACGAAGCAGCCATACACGCCTGATGATGTTACATTGCGCAACATCCAGAAAATCATAGACGGACTTCCTGAAGGGGTGGCACGTCCGGATCTCACAAATATGCAGTTATATGAACCAGGATCGTCTGCGGATAACCCCTATGGTTTCAAGGGACAGGTTGCGCTTCGTGAGCAATTCATGATGCAAGGAGAAGTGGTTGAAGTTTTGAGCGGTAACCACAAACCGACCGCACAGGAGATTGAACAAGCTGCAACGAGAAGTGGTATGCGAACGATGCTACAAGACGGAATTCTGAAAGTAATTGCTGGCGAAACGACACTGCAAGAAGTATACCGTGTCCTCGGATGACAGTATCATTTGGCAGAAATCAAACGTATGAAGCTCAAAGATAGCGATTCCGTGGCTATATAGCTAGTGTAACGGGAGCTATATGTCCATTACACAATAACTTTGGCAATTTCTGGGACCAGGCGTTCATCCAAGTTACTCGGTATGATTTCATTTGCAGACGGTGTATCTACGAGATTAGCGATAACTTCGGCAGCTTTAAGCTTATGGCTGTCCGTTATCTGACTAACCTGGTTGTTCAGTGCGCCACGGAATATGCCAGGGAAGGCAAGTGAATTGTTGACCTGATTCGGAAAATCGCTGCGGCCAGTTGCCATGATAGCCACACCAGCGGCCTTGGCAACGTCAGGCATAATTTCTGGAACGGGGTTAGCCATTGCAAAGATGATGGGATCGGAGGCCATCGTTTTGACCATTTCGGCGGTTAATAGGCCGGCCTTCGAAACACCAATAAATATATCTGCACCTGTCAGGGCATCTTCCAGATTGCCGCTCTCATCTTGCGGGTTGGTAAAGTCGAGTAGTTTGCGTTTTTCAATATTGAGATCGGTACGGTCACTACTAACAATGCCTTTACTGTCGATAGCTAGGATTTGAGGGTGTGCATAGAGATCAAGAAGTTTCATAATTGCGGTGCCTGCTGCTCCTGCACCGACACAGACAATTCGACAGTCTTCAAGTTTTCGCCCAGTTACTTTCATAGCATTTATAAGGCCTGCTAGCACCACGATAGCAGTGCCGTGTTGATCGTCGTGGAACACGGGTATACCAAGCTCAGTCTTTAGTCGTTCCTCAACTTCAAAACAGATTGGTGCGGCAATGTCTTCTAAGTTGATACCACCATAACTTGGGGCGATTGCTTTGACGGCTGAAACGATATCTTCAGCGGTATGTACGTCTAGTACGATCGGCACAGCATCAATATCTGCGAAGTGCTTGAATAGCATTGCCTTACCCTCCATGACGGGCAGCGCAGCACGAGGACCGATATTGCCAAGGCCAAGTACTGCCGAGCCATCAGATACGACGGCGACAGAATTGTTCGTCCAAGTATAATCACGGGTTTCTTCTGGATGTTCGGCGAGGTAGCTTGACACGGCTCCAACGCCTGGCGTGTAGTATGTACTGAGTTTGTCGCGCGAATCGAGTGTGTCCTTGAGCTTGACACTTAGTTTGCCTTTTAGTTCTTTGTGTTTGCGAAGTGCTTCCTTTGAATAGTCCATAGATTCTATTGTACTGCTTTTCGTTACAGATAACTGTATTTCATTCACGCAACAGATGTGATATAGTTGACCCAAAGAGAAAAGTAGTGTAAGGTTATTTGGTTATGCAATCAGTTATTCAGAAAATTGAAGAAAAGTTCAAAAAGCACGATGTTGTTGATGTTCGCTCTGGCGACACAGTCAAGGTGCACCAGAAAATCAAGGAAGGTAACAAAGAGCGCATCCAGGTCTTTCAGGGGCTCGTTATCCGTGTTGATCGCAAAGGTAGTCATACGTCACGCATCGTCGTGCGCAAAATCGCCAGTGGTATCGGAGTAGAGAAGAGTTTTTTACTGCACAGCCCACTTGTTGAGAAGATAGAGGTTACTAAGCGCAGCAAAGTTCGTCGCAACTATCTTTCATACATGCGTGAGCGTACTGGTAAGTCAGCCCGTTTGACGGGTGTTGACTTTGATCGCAAAGAGGTGAACACGATCAGTGAAGCGCCAGCTCCGGCAGAATCCAAGTCAGAAGAGCCAAAATCCGACGAGCAAGAAGCTGCCAAAGAATAAGCATTCTATAAGCAAATGTATAAATCACTCGCTACTGGCGAGTGATTTTTTATGTAACTTCCCTGATGGCCGCTTGGAGCGAGTCGAGCTGTGCGAGTATGAGGTGTTGGACGGGAGCGTCTTTAGGTTTTATGGGTGTCGAGTCAATTAAGGCTATGCCCATTGGGGTCATAACAACATTATTCATTCCATTAGTGTCCGGTATTTCTTCGACTTTTTCGAACATGTTACGGGATCGTTTTGCAAATTCATCCATGGCGTCTTCAGCTCCTGCGAACTTTCGTGCGATTGCCTCGACTCTGGCAGGACTTACTGAAGGACTGTTGATCTGGAACGGCGAATCTTCAGGTCCAAAGTCTATATATGGCTGTTCTATTTGGACCGTCTGGTAGTTGCCGCCTAATACATGCTCGGCCAAGACTACCTGCTGACTAAGTACACTGCAGCCAAGAAAGCGAGTAAGCTGTTCGTGATCGTCGTTCTTTTCGCCAACAAGAGCAACTTGCTCTTGCGACCTTAGAAGAGCGCTTGCGCGATGTACTTTTACTGCTGTTGCATCCTTCTCTCGCAAGTATGCGCTAAACTCTACGCCGGTTCCAAGGTAACGATGACCTCGTGTTCGAGCGATGCTATCAAGCACCCGGTCTGCATGAGCCGGATTTTTAGCAGCGAAAATGAGAACTGCTTGTGCTATGCTGCGCTTAACCGGACTGGCAATTTTTGCCACGTCGTGAGCTCGCGCAGCATGTAATTCAGGTGCGGTGTTGGCAGCAGTGCTTTGTTCAAGTATTCTACCAAGAGAAGTTAACACGAAAGATACCATACCACAGAACGGGAGTAAGTGAAATGATAGGTATAGATGAAGTTGGCAGGGGGTGCTGGGCTGGGCCGCTTTTGGTGGTCGCTGCACGCTCAATGTCAACTTTGCCGAATGGGCTAGATGATTCCAAGGCACTCACCAAAACAAAACGTGAGCGACTTTTTGATGAAATCAAGGCTACATGCCAAATTGGCGAAGGTTGGGTGCACCCCGAAGAGATTGATAAGCATGGCTTGTCTGCGGCTATGCGTCTGGGTGTGTGCCGTGCATTGCTGCAGCTCGGGGCAGTGTTTGATGACGAAATCATCATGGACGGTCATATCAACTATTGCCCGACAGATTTTACAAAGGTTCAAACTGTTATAAAAGCCGACAGCCTTCATCCAATAGTGAGCGCTGCCAGTATTTACGCAAAGGTGACACGGGACAAGCACATGGAGCGAATTGCCAGGTTCCACCCATTTTATGGATTCGAGAAACATGTTGGCTACGGCACCGCATTACATCGAAGCGCGCTGAAAATTCATGGAGTAAGCACAATTCATCGCAAGAGCTACAAGCCTGTCCAGGCATTTTTATGAAAACGAATTATCAGGCAGGGCATGATGCGGAAAAGCACGCAGCCGAATATTTGAAGAAACAGGGTTTTAAAATTCGCGAGTTAAACTGGAAAACCCCGCGTTGTGAGATCGATATTGTCGCCGAAAAAGGTAATCGCGTGTATTTTGTCGAAGTGAAGTATCGACGTACGACACTGCAAGGGTCCGGCCTGGAATACATTACAACCAAGAAATTACAACAGATGCAGTTCGCCGCCGAGATGTGGGTGCAATCCCATGATTGGTCCGGTGAATATCAGCTCTCAGCTATTAGTATCGATGGCGAAAAGATTACTATTATAGATGACATTATGTAGTCGTCTTAGTGACCACGAGTGCTACAGCTTCTATCTATTGCGATTGCGTTTTCTGGATTCCTTTTGCATTTTTGCGCGATTCTTGTCTCTTTTTTGTAAATTACCCACTGGCTTAATTACGGAAGGGGACTGCTTTGTGTCGCTATCTTGTTCTGTGGCTGCCATTTTCTTGCCCTGGAGTGCCATTCGTTTTTGGATCGCATAACGTATGACTTTCATTGATGAGTCATTGGGTGGCGTGGTTCTGGCAATCGCGTTAACAGTCTCAGAAGGAACATAACCAGGTTTTTTCGCATAATAAGCCAGTACGCCTCCCATGAGTCCATAGGCAAAATCAACAGCGTCTGGCGTGCTGCCAGGACCATAGCCGATAACTTCTCCTACCACATTGGCCGCAATTGAAAGTGTACCTACTGCCACCGCTGTTCTGCGAAGGATTCTGTGGCGTTCATCTTCTGTAAGTGCTTGAGGCTCCTTGCCATGTATGCCCGTAATCACCTTGTCCATTAGAAGGAAGGTGACGGCAGCATTACCAACATGATCAGGTATATCAAAGGGTTCGGGCAAGTGATTTCTCACGTCCCATGAATCATTGATCATGCCCCCTATTCTGGAAACTGAGGCGAGGGCCATGCCTGTAATTATAGGGGTCGTGCTGAGACTCCATGGTCTCTGAGGCAAGGTTACGCCAAACTCGTTGCTGTGATATTCTTGTGCCATCTCTGGCATTCCACTAGACATAACTTACTATTATACACGAAAGCCATGCAAATGTCAAGATCATATCATTATTAGACATCGGATGATTTAGCTAAATATTAAGTATGTTTTGTGAAGAAATGAGATATTGCTTCAAAGTCGCGTTCTTTCCAGGCGGATTGCCAGGTGAGGACCTCAATGCCCTGGTTGATAGCTCGTTCGAAGGCTGGTTCCATCTTGGGCAGGAAGAATTCCTTGTATTCTTTCAGGAAATCACGATTGGAAAATGAGCTGGCTGCGAACATTGGGAAGCGGTAAAAACTGAGGTCAGAACCGAGATTGTCGGCCAACCACTGCCAGTGATCTTTCATCCAGGCCCAAGTTTCGCGTTTTGCGAAGCGGTTGCCGAAACTATAGGCGATCCAGTAGGCGACGTCTTGATGGCGAACTGAATCTGTGTCAATGAGAGCAAGCGCACGCTTGTATAGTTCGGGCTTTTTAAAGCTAGACAGGGCTGCTGCAATAGTCGTACGCTCTTCACTATTTGTGCTGGATTCATGCATGGCAAACAGTTTGTCGAATGTGTCACCGTCGTCCCGGATCCTGACCGCAGTGGCATACACGACACTGCGCAGATCCGGGTCGATATCCTCAGGCTTTGTCATAGCGTCGAAGCGTTTTAGGCACTCTTTGACAACAGACTCTTCGTCAGCACCGGCAGCCAGTCCTAGGATAGTCGGCCTAAGCAATTGGTCGAAATGTGATTCACCATCGTAAGATTTCCATCCCAAACGGTCGAGCTGCTTAGCAACGAGCGCACGGATAAATGGTTTCATTTGGTCACGGAGCGTTTCATC
This sequence comes from uncultured Candidatus Saccharibacteria bacterium, assembly GCA_964573155.1. Classification (GTDB taxonomy): domain Bacteria; phylum Patescibacteriota; class Saccharimonadia; order Saccharimonadales; family JAGQNK01; genus JAGQNK01. The sequence continues at coordinate 30,063 of CAZNIN010000001.1, forward strand.
ATCCATAACAGCGCGTACAGAAAGAACGCTGGAAGCCATTACATCCCATACCGCATTGTCACTTTCTTCGCCGAAATGCGACAAAAACTGAAGAGCATCAACAGTCGAAAAACGACCCGCTTTAGAGGCTTCGAAAAGATCGCTCAAAATCCCCAGACGATCGAGTGGTGCGAGTTGGTTGTTCTGGACTAACTCTCCAAGACGTTGTATATGTTCTACACTATATATAGTGCGGTAAAACCCACTTTGACCACGATTGAATTTTAATGAAGGAGCGTCAGGCACTTCAATGGTAGTCTGTTTGCTTTTAAAGAGATCAGGCACATTCTCCTCTCCGGATAACAGCGCGATCGGCCAAGTTGTGTCATCTCGTTTCTCCTGCTCGGGATTCAGATAAAAGCGTTCTTGTTTGAGCTGAACTTTCTCAGATCGTACGACCGCTTCGAGTAGCGGGAATCCAGACTGCGATGTCCAGGCATGCATAAAATCTTTAACTGGTTTACCGGAAATATCTTCAAGTGCTGCCCACAGGTCTACCGTGTCAGTATTACCCCATTTGTGTAGCGACAGATAATGCCGCAGCCCATCGCGAAAAACCTCTGCACCAAGGTATTCGTGCAGCATGTGAATGACGCTCGCGCCTTTGCTATAGCTGATTGTGTCAAATATGCTACGAATCTCATCAGGGTGACGGACTGGCACTTCGACTGGATGCGTATGTTCGAGAGCATCGAGTTTATATGCACGTTGCTGTTCATCGACTGCAAACTGAGTCCACATTTGCCACTCGGGGAAAAGATGATCCACGGCCAGATACTCTATCCAGCTTGCAAAACCCTCATTAAGCCACAAGTCGGTCCACCAGCGCATAGTCACGAGGTTACCAAACCACTGGTGAGCTAGTTCGTGAGCGACAACCATTGCGACATATTGTTTGGTGCCCAGTGAAGTATTTGCAGGATCGACAAGCAAGGTTTGCTCGCGGTAAGTAATGAGCCCCCAATTTTCCATCGCACCGGACGCAAAGTCGGGTAGGGCGACCATATCGCACTTTTCGAGTGGATACGGAATGTCGAAGTATTCGTTATAAAATTCGAGCGTCTTGACAGCAGTGTCGAGCGCAAACTGGGTAAATGCGACATTATCTGGCGTGGCGTATGTGCGTACTATAACTCCGTCTTTTGTTTTGGATTCCAGATAGCTCATGTTTCCATATGCAAATGCGAGCAAGTAGGTTGACATCTTTGGAGTTGTCTCAAATGTAGATACGATTTTGTCACCGTGTGTCTCTTGTGACTTCACGGGTGTATTTGCGAGCACTGTCTCATTTTTTGGTGTCGTCAGCGTCAGATCGAAGGTTGCTTTGGCTTCAGGTTCGTCGATGCATGGAAATACTTCACGGGCGTGGTGACTTTCGAATTGAGTGGCGATGAGCTGCTGCTGTTTGCCGTCATGCTCAAAAAAACAAGGATATATACCATTCATGTTGCGTGTGATCACGCCGCTGAATTCAAGCGTAATCGTGTAGTTGCCTGGATACACCATATTTTCAGTATGCAAACGGACTTCATTGAATTTTTCTTGTACATTAATACGTGCGACAGATACTTGCTGGTCACCTTTCTTATCATGCTTGACTATTATCGCGCTTGATACCTTCAGACCTTTTTGATGCAGTGTAATGCGTTGGCTCGGCCGACTGGTCTTCTTGCCGGAAATTGTAACTTTGCCGGCGAATGTCTTCTTTTCTCGGTTCGGTGTAAGTTCGAGTACGTAGTGTTCTGGCTGAAATTCTGTGAACAATCGTGTAACATTTTTTCCCATACAACCTAGTGTACATGACCGCTATATAATTGACAGTAGATAAATCACTGTGTAAAATTACACGTGTGTTAGTCGGCCAGCAGGTCGGCTTTTTTCATGCACATACACTATATTACTTTCGCAAATTAACTAATCCACAATAATAAGTAGAAATAAAGGAGATACAGATTATGGACCTAGACATTAAACAACTGGCACTGGCTCTCAAGTCGATAGCCGAAGAAAAAAACTTGCCCGAGGATACTGTGCAAGAAGTAGTTGAGCAGGCATTGGCTGCAGCCTATCGTCGTGATTATGGTGATCGTGAACAAGAAGTACGCGTTAGCATGAATTTGAATACAGGAGATGTTGACGCATACGTCACTAAAGAAGTTGTCGAGAAAGTTGAAGACGAACATTTCGAGATTGGTCTAGCAAAAGCGCAAACCATGAAAAAAGATGCAAAAGTTGGTGATGAAATCGAAGTGCATGAAAGCATCGAGAATTTTGGTCGAGTTGCTGCACAAACAGCGAAGCAGGTCATACTACAGCGACTTCGTGAAGCTGAGCGCGAAATTATCATGGAAGAATACGAAGACAAAATAGGCACTGTTATTAACGGCATTGTTGGACGAGTTGAAGGTCGTATCGTACGTGTTGATCTTGGCAAAGCGCAAGGCATTATGCCAATGAGTGAACAGATACAGGGTGAACGATACTATCCTGGACAGCGTTTGAAGGTATTTTTGAAGGACGTTGAACGCGGACCACGCGGACCACAGTTAGTAGTATCTCGTGGCAGCACGCAATTTATCGAATGGTTGTTCCGTGCCGAAGTACCAGAGATGGAAAATGGCTCCGTGGAAATCAAGGGTATTTCCCGAGAAGCTGGCGTGCGTAGCAAAATTGCTGTTGCCAGTACGGTGCAGGGAGTAGATCCTGTCGGTACTTTTGTCGGCGGACATGGCACGCGTGTCAACGCAGTCATGAGTGAAATTGGAGAACAAGAAAAAATTGACATTGTCGTTTGGTCGGAAGATCAAAAAGAATACATAGTTAATGCTTTATCTCCAACAAAAGTGAACCGTGTAGAAATAGATGCATCTGCCGGCAAAGCCAAGGTATTTGTGCCGGAGGACCAACTAAGTATTGCTATCGGTAAAAGCGGCCAGAACGTTCGTTTAGCCAGCAAGTTGGTAGGACTGGAAATCGATATCAACGCCGAAAATGAGAAGAATCCTGAGCCAGCTGTAGAAAAAGAGGAGCTCAAACCTCGCCAGGCTCCAAAGTTGAAGAAGAAAGAGCAGCTAGAAAGCAGCTTGCTCGAAGCTATAGAACAACACGGTACTGAAGAAGAGTAGAAAGTGTCATTTAGATTTAGGGACTTTATTAAGCCCATAATCTTTAGCGAAAACAGACATTACCTTGGCAAGGAACTGCACATGCGGCAGTTCCTGATATATGTCGCAATTATTGCTGGGTTTACATTCATTATCTTTGCAATGTGGGATTTCGATGTATGGGTTTTGGTAGCAGGCTGGGTAGCGGTGTCATTTAGTGTAGTGGCATATCATACAACCGACAGAATTGCCGATCATATTCATTACCATACATGGTCAAAGTATCTGGGGGCTGAGCGACCCGATTCAAAACCTGAGCTTCATGCCGCAATAAAGAATTACGAAAAACATCCGACAGAAAAGAATCGTGCGAGGGTGATTGATTTAGCCAGTAATGACAAAAAGATTAATTAGCACTCTTGCATAGGGAGTGCTAATTTTGATATCATATATGCAGCGGAATAACCACCGCCCCTATTTCTCAGAAAAGGGCAAAGAGCAGTCGGGATTTGGATACGTTTCAAATCACGCTAAGGCGAGAAAACCAGTAGGTATATCTCAATAAGCCGGAGGCGAATTATGATGCCACAAAACTCTGATTTTCAAGAATTTTTAAATCATCTTACCGATAATGCACTGCAAAGTTTGAAGCACGCTGATGCTATTGCGCGTAGCTTCGGAAGTGCATATGTCGGTACGGAGCATTTGCTGCTTGGTGTGCTGGCACAAGACACAAGTATGGGCTCTAAGATTCTCGAGGGCGCGGGAGTAACGCTTGACCGTGCTCGCTTGGCGCTAAACTTAACGCCAAAAACTCTTGTTATAAATATGGGGGCGAAAGGTTTGAGCGAAACCGCAAAACTGACACTTAAGATGGCATATGATGTTGCCCAGGACTTTAATCAGGAATTTTGCGGAACAGAACACATTCTCTATAGCGTGCTGAGCCAAAAGAATGCTCGCGCAACAATATTGTTACGTGATATGAACGTGGACGTTGATGGGCTTGTTTCTGAACTGGAGCAGTTTCTTAATCGCCAGCAATATGAAGATGATGGATCATCAGCGACAGAAGGGCGACGAAAGTCTAAAAAGGTTAAAAAAACTGCCCTAGACTTCTTTGGTACCGACATGACTGCACAGGCAAAAGAAGGCAAACTGGATCCGGTAGTAGGACGCGAGGCTCAAATTCGACGTGTTATTACGATTCTGAACCGTCGAACAAAGAATAACCCGGTGTTGATAGGTGAACCAGGCGTTGGCAAGACCGCTATTGTTGAGGGGCTTGCGCAACGCATTATTAACGAAGATGTACCGGACAGTCTGCTCGATAAACGAATTGTGATGCTTGACCTGGCTGGTATGATAGCCGGTACCAAATACCGTGGTGAGTTTGAAGAGCGTCTAAAGAAAATAATGTCCGAGCTTGAAAAAGACAGCAAAACTATCGTATTTATCGATGAGATGCACCTGATAGTTGGTGCTGGCGCTGCAGAGGGCGCAATGGACGCCGGTAATATCTTGAAACCAGCTTTGGCACGCGGGAAGATCCAAATGATAGGCGCAACGACAACAGCCGAATATACCAAGCATGTCGAAAAAGACGCCGCGCTGGAGCGGCGTTTCCAGCCAATACAGGTTCCTGAAGCTACACCTGCAGAAACGCTAGCTATTTTGAAAGGTCTACGTAAGCACTACGAGGAATTTCATGGTGTTAGTGTCAGCGATGATGTTCTAGAAGATACGGTTACGCTTGCCAAGCGTTACATTAATGATCGGTTCATGCCAGACAAAGCTATCGATTTGCTCGATGAAACCGCAGCGCACTTACGGGTTGACAAAGGAAAGACTCCACCGGAAGTTCGCAAGCTACAAAAAGAGCTAAAACTTGTTAATGTCCGAATTGAAGACGCGGTTGATAATGAGGACTATGAAAAGGCCGCCAAGTTTAAGCAGCGCGCATCGCAGATCAAAGATGAACTAAAAAAACTCGAAGCCGAAGGAAAATCGGCCAATCAGTTAACTGTTACGAGCGAAAATATCGCGGAAGTTGTCGCTCGTATGACTGGCGTACCAGTGACGAAAGTTATTCGTTCTGAAGCAAAATACTTGCTGAATCTCGAAAAAACATTACGAAAATTTGTAATTGGTCAAGATGAGGCTGTTGAGGCAGTTGCAAAAGCCGTGCGTCGTAACCGCGTCGGTATCGGCAGTGGCAAACGTCCTATAGGTTCTTTCGTCTTCCTTGGCCCGACCGGGGTTGGCAAGACAGAGTTAGCGCGAGTACTGGCGAGGGAATTTTTTGGCAGTGAAGAAGCGTTGGTCAAAATTGACATGAGCGAGTTTGGCGAACATCATAATGTGTCGCGACTTGTGGGCGCCCCTGCTGGTTATGTCGGATATGATGAAGGTGGTCAACTGACTGACAAGATACGTCGACAGCCTTATAGCCTGGTGTTGTTTGACGAAATTGAAAAAGCACATCCAGACGTTTTCAATATGTTGCTACAAGTGTTGGAAGACGGCTACCTGACTGATGCCAAAGGTCGTCGTATAGATTTTACAAACACTATCATTATCATGACCAGCAACATTGGGGCTGATAAGCTGCAGAAAGAGGCTGATTTTGGTTTTCATGCTGACAATCGTGGCGATTTACACGACCTTGAAGCATTACACGAGCGAAATAAGAGCAAAGTTCTCGATGAGCTCAAGAAGATGATGCGGCCAGAGTTTCTGAACCGCATAGATAAAACAATTGTTTTCCATGCGTTGACACGCAAGAACGTGCTCAAAATTCTGGACTTGCAGATAAATGAACTACGTGACCGTCTGGTCAAGCATGGGATAGATCTACAGCTGACGCCCGCGGCCAAAAATCTCCTACTCGAACAAGGGTACGATGCTACTAACGGCGTTCGACCAATGCGTCGTCTCATTGCTGACACGATTGAAGATCACATCGCACATGAGCTTCTCGATGCCAAATATCACAAAGGTCACATTATTCGTATTAGTGCCAAAAACAACCAGTTGGTTTACAATGCAGAATCCGAGATTACTGAGCCTGTTGCATAAGTTCGTGTAGAATATAAGCAGTATGCTAAGAACCTTGCGTCGTCGAAGTTCTGGCCAGGCTGTCGTACTGGTTTTTTTGCTGATTGTGCTGGCGACCGTTACATTTGCCTGGATAAGACGCCAGGATATATACGACTGGGCACGTTTACGCAATTACGATCCGCCTCAGCAAATCCAGCAACTCGCTTTCGATACAACCATGAACAACTCGGCAAGGAAATTGTTTTATGTATATCATCCAGAACTAAATGACAGAGAAGAATTCAACAACAATTGTCGGGGCTTTGGCGAACACACGATAGTGCTTGGTTGCTATGTATCAAACCATGGAATATTCTTGTTTGATATAGACGATGATCGACTCGAAGGCGTAGAGCAGGTTACTGCGGCACACGAGATGTTGCATGCGGCGTATGATCGGTTGGGAGAAACAGAGCGGGCTCGTGTTGACAAGCTAGTGCATGATGCTTTTGCAAAAGTAACTGACGAACGAATACGACGTTCTATTGATAATTACCGTAGCCGGGATGCTTCAGTGGTGCCAAATGAACTACACTCGATTCTGGCGACGGAAGTTCGGAATTTACCACCAGAGCTTGAAAACTATTACAAAAGGTACTTTACTAACCGCCATGCCGTTGTCGCGTATTCTGAAAAGTATGAGTCTGTGCTCACCAAACGCCGTAATCACGCAGCTTCGTTAGAGCTGCAGATCTCTGGGTTGAGAAACGAAATAGAGCAGCTCGAAAAAACACTAGCTGCAGAGAAAAACTTCTTGCAGCAACTTCGCGGTAGTGTCCGCACTCAAGCTGACGTGCAAACATACAACTCTCGTGTAGCAGCTTATAACACCAACGTACGTCTACTGAATTCTCAAATTTCACGACATAATGATCTCATTGAAGAATACAAAGAGGTTGCGCTGGAGGCGCAAGAGCTATATAAAGCACTGGACAGTCGGCCGACGCTTTAATCTGGTACACTTATATCTGATGGCAAAAAGGGAAGCAAAAAAATTTGTCTGTACCAACTGTGGTGCAGAAAGTGCGTCATGGAGTGGGCGTTGTTTTAACTGTGGAGAGTGGAATACACTCGAGGAGAAGTTAGTCATTACATCTGCGAGCGTGAAGAGCGGAGGGCGGACGCTGACGCCCCAATCGGTTAGTAAGACGCTTGCAAAAGATCACGAGCGACTCACGACTGGTATAGCAGAAATCGACGCTGTACTTGGTGGTGGCGTTGTGGCTGGCAGCGTCAACCTGATTGCCGGCCAGCCTGGCATTGGCAAGAGTACTCTGTTGCTGCAGTTGGCACATTCGTTAAGTAAAAAACAGCCAGTGTTATATGTGAGTGCTGAAGAGTCAGCACATCAGATTGGTATTCGCGCAGAGCGTCTTGGTGCTAGTAGTAAAAATCTACAATTGGTGACGAGCACGAGTGCTGACGATATTGCGACTACTATAGCAGCAGGCGATTATAAACTTGTAATTGTTGACTCTATCCAGACTATTTCGTGCGCGGCTATCTCTTCAGCTGCTGGTAATGTCAGTCAAATAACAAACAGCACCCAGTTGTTGACTGCAGCAGCCAAAGAGACCGATACGGCAATATTGCTCGTCGGACATGTGACCAAAGAAGGTTCTATAGCTGGCCCAAAAGTACTTGAGCATGTTGTAGATGTGGTGCTTCAACTTGAAGGCGACCGTTATGGTGGATTCAAGGTGCTTCGAACAGCCAAGAACCGCTATGGATCTACGAATGAAGCCGGTATCTTTGAAATGGTGGATAATGGCTTGCAGCCTGTTGCTAATCCATCTGCAGCTCTTTTGGCCGAACGTCAAATAAGTGACGGTTCGGTTGTACTGGCGACTCTTGAAGGCACGCGGCCACTGCTTGTGGAGGTTCAGGCGCTTGTCAATAGAACCAGTTATGGCTATCCAAAGCGCGCTGCAAGCGGAATTGATCTAAATCGTATTAATCTGCTCGTTGCTATGCTTGAAAAACGCACAAAACTGAACCTCGCCGATCAAGATATATA
>CAZNIN010000001.1:38421-45798 GCA_964573155.1 uncultured Candidatus Saccharibacteria bacterium
TATATTGGTGTAAAGGATGTTCGCACGGCGCTTAATACTTTTTTGGAGAAAGAGTAAGTGATTGATATTCTACAGTTTCTTTTACTACTGATTATTCTGGCAGTACTTTGGATGCAGCAAAATGAAATAGGGCTGCCTTCTCCAGGGCGGAAAAGCACGCGCGTCATTTTGGACACCTGTGCGTTAATTGACGGCCGTATAGTAGAGCTTGCTCGATCAGGATTCATACCAGGCTCGCTTGTCATACCAGAATTTATCGTACATGAACTACAGCTACTGGCAGACGGTGCCGATGCTCACAAACGGTCACGAGCCCGCTACGGACTCGATATAGTCCAAGACTTGCAGGAAATTGAAGAGGTCGAGGTAATCATCGACAAAACACCTATCCACGAAGTTCATGCTGTGGACAACAAGCTGGTGACATTGGCCAAAAGACTGAAGGCGCCGCTGTATACGACAGACTACAATCTTGGCAAGGTGGCTGGCATAGAAGGCGTCAGAGTGCTCAATGTCAACGAACTTGCCCAGCATCTCCGTCCATCAGCGCTCCCTGGAGAGCAAAAGACTGTGAAGATAATTCAGAAAGGTAGTAATGCGAAACAAGGTGCCGGTTACCTTGACGACGGTACGTTGATAGTAGTAGAAAATGCTGCGAAATATATTGGCAAAACAGTACAGGTTGAGATTATCAAAACGCATCAGACGACATCCGGCAAGATGCTGTTTGGGGAGCTTGTACGCGAACAAGCCAAAGGAAAAAGCGCTGGGTCTTCGCGATCAACTCAACGCTCTTCGTCTGCCAGAGGACTGGCCCTGCGCCTGAAGCGCTAATTTACATTTGTATTGCTAGACTGATTATCTTCTTCATCTTTGGCATAAACCGGTACTCCGGTAAGGTCTTGGCCGGTCGTACAACTATTTCCGGTATCGCCACAGACAAACTGATTGGTGTCAGCTCGATATATCGACACATAGCCCTCGCCGCCACTCCATCGGAATTCAGTTTCCTCGCCATCTGACGTGGCGCGTGTAATAGTCAGACCATTTCCTTGGTTACTACCACCTTGAGCACTGAATGTTGCGGTATCCGTCGAGTCGTACAGTACGCTGTCGATTACAGTTGCTGAGACGGTATGTCGTCCACCGGACTTCGCAGTGTAAACGTAGGTGACAGTACCAGAGCTGCTGACTTGGCGGCTGTGCACACGTTGCCCGTTGACATTGAACTCAATAGTGCCTGGATGTTCTGGGCTCGCCAACGGATGGGTACCATGGGTAATATCGGCGACCAGTTGATATCTATTGCCTCCGGCAGGGCTTACGCGAAGCCGAACAGTGGGCTTTACGTCATCACATTTGTGGACATCGTCTTTTTGCTCCGTGTTGGCTCCTCCGCTACCCCCATTCACGAACTGGTCAGACGAGAAGCTGCTCGCATCACCACCAGTGATGTCTTTGCGCGCTCTTGGAGGCGTACAATCAGTCGCAAGCTTGTTAGAAATGATATCTATTGTCTGTTTTTTGTTGTTGACTGCGCGTTGCTTGAACCATGATGGGAAAATGTCAGTTGAAGGGCTAGGTTCTACCGATCCTATGCCGACGTGACTGCGAATAACAAAAGCAGGAAGGGACTGTATGCTAGACGGTCGTTTCCAATCTTTGGGTTGCAAATCTTGGTGTGCTTCATTCATCCAACCTTGCCAGATAGGTTGTGTCATGGCCTCCATAGTGCCTGACATCTCAACTTGTCGGTTGTGGTAACCGACCCAAACACCTGCTGAATATTTGGATGAAAAGCCCATCATCCACCCATCTTTTGCGTCGTTCGTCGTACCGGTCTTCATGGCAAACTTCCATGTGCCTTTACTGCCGTTGAAGCGATGAGGCTTGCGCCCGGCAGGGAAGTAGCTGGCGTTTGGATCGCTCATCATGTCTTGCACAATGTACGCTGAGTCTTCGCGAACAACTTGCTCGCCTTTTTGAGGCTCCCATTTTTTGATCGTATCGCCTTTGGCATCTTCGATCTTCAGGATGTATGTATGTGGAACTTTATTACCGTTACGTGAAATAGTTGCGTAAGCATGAACATGCTCATCAAGTCTCAGGTAAGCACCGTCACCAATGGCGGAAGACGCATAACACGGACCTTCTTTGGTTAATTGATCATCCTGATAGCATTTGTAGCCACTTGCTAGTCCGAGGCTGTCAGCAACCTGTATGGTTTCGTCTACACCAACGGTAAGCATGGCTTTTACGGCTGGTACGTTTCTTGAGCCGCCGAGAGCGTACCGAAGCGTAACAGGACCAGGGAAACGGAAGTCATAGTCCCATAGACAGTTACCTTGTCCACGTGGCGGAGGCATAGTTTTGTTTGTACAAGGATATCCCGGCAGAGGCGCTTGCGTATCATAGAGAACTGATCCCGCGCCGAAATTGTTGGTCTTTTCAATAAGTGCTAGGTAGTCGTAGGGTTTGAAGCTTGATCCAGGTGGCAGTCGGTATCTTGCGTAGTTGTTCTGGCCATGAGTAGGATTTGTAAAGTCGGCCCCACCAACTAGAGCGACAACTTGTCCTGTCTCCACATCTTCAGCAGCAAATGCTGCGACATTGCCTCCCTGAGCCTGGACCTGAGGAATACCTTCACTAACTTTGCGTTCAGCAATTTCTTGCAGTTTCAGATCGACGGTTGTTGTAACTTTCCATCCGCCACGTTGTACTGTGTCTGCGGTGAACTCGTTTTCGAGATATTCTTTGGCAGTTAGCACAAACCATGGTGCTCGCATACCGGCAAACTTTGGCTTCGGTTTTTTGACTTTTTTGAGCGTGTTTACCTTTTTTGCTTCATCGCGTTCTTTGGAACTAATCATACCCTGCTGCTCCATCAAATCGAGGATGTAATGTTGACGGCCTACGAGTGCTTCAGGATTGTAACTTGGTCCGTATGGTGAATAATACGAGGGGGATTGAGGTATTGCCGCCAAGAACGCAGCCTCATCTAGCGTCAGGCTTTTAGCGGACTTTTGAAAGTAATCACGTGTGGCAGATTCGACGCCATACTGCACGTTGCCATAAGGTGCGGTGTTAAGGTATCCAGTCAAAATCTCGTCTTTTGAATAACTGCGCTCTAGCTCGACTGCGAGGATGAGTTCCTTTACTTTACGAGTGTAGGTCTGTTCTTTACCGACGCCGGACTGTGTCAGTCTGACGAGCTGCTGGGTGATAGTTGAGCCGCCTTGGGTTGTGCCACCTGTAGCATTCTTAAATGCAGCACGCATAATGCCACGTGTGTCAAATCCGCCGTGCTTGAAGAAATCCTTGTCCTCGATAGCGATCGTAGCATCTTTGACATGTTTAGAAATCTGATCTCCTTGAACAGGAATGCGCTTTACTGCGTCGAAGTCTTCCCAGAGTAGGGTCTTCCCCGTGCGATCGTAATATCGAATGCTTCCGCCAATGTTTTTACCGGAAATATCGCGTAGGTTTGGTAGATCTTTTCTGAAATACGCAAACAAACCGACTAGCAGCAAAAACCCGGCAATTAGTCCGATGCCAGTAATCTTGAGCGCCATGATTCCGCCTTCGCGACTAAACCAGTACTGGTACATGCGCTTTGGGTGTAAGCGGTAGAAGAAGCGTTTGACGGGAGACTTCGGCATGCCAGCCAAGCGCTGTGCACGGGCTCTGGCGTAAGCGTCTTTTTTGGCGCGAATCTTATCAGTTAGACTGCGGTTGACTTTTATGGTCTGTCCCGAACGTGTCGTAAAAGTATTTTTACTCTTTCGACCACGGCCGCCAGTGTGACGACCGGATATTTTCTTGTTGCTCATGAGTAGGTAAATGACTCCATTAAATAAGCTTCTTGCTTCTTATTAGTATAGCAAAAAATAAGCACAAACAATCATTATTTTCGTGACTCGTAAACAGATACGGTATACTGTTCGATATGAGCATGACATTATCCGAGGAGCTCGCTTGGCGTGGCTTCGTCAACCAGACAACGTATAAAGACATATCTGTACTAGATACAGATCCAATAACATTTTATTTCGGTGTAGACCCGAGCGCTGACTCGATGCAAATTGGTAATCTCGCCTCGGCTATGATGGTTCGTCATTTTATCAATCACGGACACAAAGCAATTTTGCTCGTTGGAGGCGCCACTGGTATGATTGGCGATCCTGACGGAAAAAAACAAGAAAGAGACCTCAAGACTTTGGAGGAAATTGCCAGCAACAAGGCTGCAATCGCTCGCCAATACGAAACGGTATTCGCCGGTCAGAAATTTGAAATTGTGGATAATTATGACTGGTTTAAGAACATAAATTACTTAGAATTTCTCCGTGACATTGGCAAACATGTTCCGATGCGCCAGATGCTGGGACGTGATTTCGTCCAGTCTCGTTTGAGTGAGGGCGGAGCCGGCATATCATATGCTGAGTTTAGCTACTCACTTATTCAAGGGTATGATTTCCTGCACCTTAATCGAGAGAAAGGTGTTACATTACAACTTTGCGGTGCTGATCAATGGGGGAATAGCATAGCGGGCGTGGAGCTCATTCGGCGCGTAAACGGCGAAGAAGCGCATGTTTGGTCAGCCCCCTTGGTTGTTAACAAGACTACTGGTGTTAAGTTCGGCAAGTCCGAAGATGGCGCTGTATGGCTCGACCCATCTAAGACGAGCATTTATAAGTTTTATCAGTTCTGGTTAAATTTGGATGATGAAGGTGCGGTTGATTACCTCAAAATATTCACCCTCCTGCCTAGGCAGACAATAGAAGATATAGAAAAGCGGTTTAATCTAAACAAAGCGGACCGGCTCGCACAAAAAACGCTTGCATTCGAGGTGACCAAGCTTGTACATGGTCAGAAAGCAGCCGAGGAGCAGGTAAGGATTGCTGAAGCACTTTTCGGTAAAGATATAATAGAACTAAGCGACGAAGAATTAGCTAGCCTTGACGCGGATTTTTTGGTTGCGTCAGTGCCTGAACGGGTATCATCAGACGATCTGATAGAAGCACTAGTGACAACGAGTTTGGCTTCTTCGAAAACCGAAGCAAGAAGGTTTCTTCAGTCCGGCGCGATATATATCAACAATCTGCAACTGAAGGCCACCGAAGAGTTTTCGTATGACATGAAGAGTGCATATGCCGTCATCCGTCGGGGAAAAAACTCTACCGCTTTATTAAAATGTAAATAAGAGATACACTTGTTTTTATGCCAAAATCATCATCAACATCGAGAAAAAAAGTCAGCAAGCCGCGGTCTTCGCAAAAGCCATCGGCAAAATCAACACTGTCTCAGCGCAAGAAAGCAGACCAATACAATGATCCAAACCACAATTACCTGGAGTATTGGGACGGTCGTGACTACGAACACGCCGCTGAAGAACTAGCTATCAAGCGGTTGCTGGGAGCCAAGACTTTCAAGAATGCTGCGGATATCGGTGGTGGTTATGGGCGTTTGTGCGTTTTGCTTCGTAAATACGCGGATAAGGTAACACTTGCCGAACCATCACAGCAGCAGCTGGATATAGCAAAAATATATCTAAAAGATTACCCCGACGTAAAAAGATTACTCACTCAGGCTGATGATTTGAAGTTTAAAAATAAATCTCTCGATTTAATCACCATGATTCGTGTCATGCATCATTTGCCAGATCCAAGTAAAGAATTTAAAGAACTGGCACGTGTTTTATCGGATGATGGAATAATAATCTTAGAAGTGGCTAACTATGCACACGGTCGTAACCGTATAAAACATTTTGTTCGAGGCAGACGACTGCCTACTGAGCCGGTTGATATACGGTCAGCAGAGAATCGTCGAGAAGACGAAATTCCATTTGTTAACCATAATCCCAAGACTGTACAAAAGCAGCTTGCTCATGCCGGTCTGAAAGTTGAAAAAGTGTTGTCTGTATCCAATTTGCGCAGTCCCGCTTTGAAAAAGATCACTCCACGCAAAGCTATGCTAGTCGTTGAGCGTATCCTACAGCCAACATTATCACGAACTTACTTTGGTCCAAGCGTATTTTTCTTAGTCAAAAGAGCAAAGTAATATTTTATGCGTTCTGCTGATACTTTTCGCTAGAAAAGTTTAGTTAAGTGTAATCCAGCCAATTCCTTGTTTGAAAAGGCATAGCTTTTTTGTTCCGGCATCATCCCAGGTAACCATAGTGCCGTCCCATTTTGCATTGGCAAGTGTGGCGGGATTAAGATTCCAGTCGCCGGCAGAAGTTGGGTTGTCGGCGCCATTGTCGCCAACGTTATTTAGGAGAAGTCTAGTCTGTGCGGCTGCCCCTGCGCCGTCATTGAAGCTGACAATACCATGAGCACCCACGGCTTCCACACTGTTTATATCAATCCGTACATCGGTTGTTGAACCATAAATTCTGATCGGTCCCCACGGATCAACGATATCGGAAACCTTACAGTTTTTTATCGATATACGTTCACAGTCAGCAGCTAAGACAATACCTGTATTCAGAGATCGAAGATCGGTGGATGTTACCAGCACATCATCTGCAGCATCGATATGTACGCCAGTGTCGCTGTGCTTGGATCCGATAATGGTGTTTCCGTTTATGTTTGCATGATGAGCGTCAGCATCGACTTGAATACCACTTCGTGTTGAAATCACGGGTAAGCGAATATAATTTCCAGATATAACACAGTCAACAGCAGCACGAACGACTCGAATTCCACCGTTATAATTCATTATCATATTGCCGCTTATGACCGACTTTGGTCCAATCTCAACGGCATAGCCACTATCATTTGGAAGGCTGGCCGGATTGTTAGACGGACCCCCATAAAAAGTGTTGCCAACAACTACTGTTCCAATATCACCCTGTATGTCGTCATAGTCGGTTGGTGGCGATGTTGGAAATGAATTACCGTCGGGATCACGAGAGTCGCCGCCGGCTATGCCTGCCTTGCAATTACTGAAAGTGTTGCCAACAACAACAGAGTGAAATGCATAGGCACAGAGGAATACTCCGAATCCCCTTGCTGTATCTATATGATTGCCTATCGCGGAAGCGTTTTGTGCCGCTGAGCCAAAATGGATAGCATGTCGTCCGCTATTTATGATTTTTGAATTTCTGATAATGTTGTTTGTTTCGAAGTTATCATCGAGCCTAGCTTGGTCTGAATACGCATCTGCGGCTGCATTCAGAATTTTGACACGCTCCACAATGGCGCGGTAGACCCCTTCCCAGTGAACAGGGGCAACAGTGAAATCAGCGGTCCAGGGGCCCCCTTCGTACAGCGATGAATGTACAGGATCCATGCTGTCATCGCGGTTTTGATCTAATGACAGGTCTTTTACTACGATTGATTCATGCGTATCGTTCATGCCGCCTGAGTAGTTCCTGTC
>CAZNIN010000001.1:45898-77307 GCA_964573155.1 uncultured Candidatus Saccharibacteria bacterium
GCGGCCACCGCATCCTCAAACGCCTGAGTGTCATCGGTACTTCCGTCGCCGGTGGCGCCAAACGAAGTCACATCAAAGAATTCCCCCGGCATTTCTACTTCGGGGATTTCCGGTGTAATGTCCAAACTGTCGATGGCAGCTAACGCTTGTGTAAGATTTGAAGCGTCACTTAGTGTACTGAGATTGCCGGTTAGCTCAGTTGCATTCACAAAGACCTTGTCCGTAGACCAGAGCATCCACCCATCGTCAAGGCTAGAGGGGGCGGAAATTTCGCCGCCAGCACCGAACTTCGTGAAACCACCTGGTTTCATCTGGAATGTGTTCGTATCCATAATATTGGCAACTAAAGCAATGTCACCTTCATCCGGTTGGATGAGAGTGATCGTGCCTGTCGAAGCACCAGTCTTTTCTAGCTTTTTTAGTTGCCCATCCCATATGAAGCCTTCAATAATATTTTCCCACCCGAAATTGGCTACCATATCTTCGACGGTAGCGCCGCCATCTAGGAACATGGAGATCATCCACGTTTTACTGCTCGCATCTGCACTTCCTAGGAGTGCGCGTATATCTGGATGCGCTTCTTCATCAGCGTTATGCGCAGTTATCGCAGCTGTAACATCAGAATCGCGAGCAATTGAATTAGGAATTTTTCCCTCGGTTACGGCACTAGCTTTTAGGGTTCCATCAGGGTTGAGGGACGTTCGTAGATAGTCATTAAGAATATCACCCCATGTACCGTCGTCTTGTCCTGGTATCGGAAGTCGTGCCATGTACAACCTTGTTATTTACTGACTTTGTATTTTAAAGCCTTTTCAAGTACTAAGCATAACAAAAACGGCCCGTTCATCGCAATAAATACCAGTGAGTATTCGGCTGTGAAATATAAAAAAGCTATACTTGAACCGTAATGAAAGACACTACCAGGCTTACTGAGATTCACGGGATTGGGCCGGAGCTTGCAAAAAAGTTTGCGCTGCTTGGGATACATTCGGTCGCGGACCTCATACAGTACTACCCAAGACGTTATGATGATTATTCCCAAGTGCAACCCATCCATGACATTACGCCCGGCATGGTTACGATTAGGGCAACCATCAAACAGGCCAAGGGTCGCTATGTGCGTCGCGGGATGCATGTGACCGAAGCTATCGCAAGTGATGAAACGGACAGTGTACGATTAGTTTGGTTTAATCAACCCTACCGTGCAGCGGCGCTCAAGAAAGATGCTGAATACTATATTTCCGGTGAATTTGCGCTGCGTCGACAGCGTCTCAGTATTCAGAACCCGTCAGTAGAACTAGTGAGTGAATTCCCTGTAAACACAGCAAGAATCGTTCCTGTGTATCGCGAAACAAAGGGGCTAAAGTCTCAACAAATACGCAAAACGTTGCGTTCATGCCTGCATAATATTCGAGAGATACCCGAATCGCTGCCGCGATGGATCATTGATGCTCAAAAATTAATGAGCCGTAGTGGCGCAATTGAGACGATGCATTTTCCGGCCAGCGGTGATGCATTGCAGAAAGCGCGAAAACGCCTGGGCTTCGAAGAGGTATTTGAATTGTCGCTTGCATCACTCTACAACAAATATGAGCTTCTCCATGAAGATGCGGTTGCAATACCCTTTAACGAAAAACTGGCGAAAGATTTCGTAGGCCATCTACCGTTCGAACTAACAACCGCTCAGAAAAAGGCGGTTTGGCAGATATATCTGGACCTGCAAAAGACACAGCCTATGAATCGTTTGCTTGAAGGTGACGTTGGCTCTGGCAAGACAGTCGTTGCGGCCATGGCTGCTGTTATGGCGATGAAGCAGGATTACCAGGTGGCATTTATGGCACCTACTGAGATCTTGGCTCGTCAACATGCTGAGACGCTTTATGATTTACTTTCGCCTCTTGGCATGTCTGATACGCTCAGTCTGCTGGTTGGCGGTTTGTCGCCCGCTCAGAAAAAATCCGCACATACCAAGATAAAAGCTGGGAAAATTAAACTTATAGTCGGCACACATGCACTTATTCAAGAAAATGTCGATATGCATCGACTTGGATTGGTTATTGTTGATGAACAGCATCGTTTTGGCGTCGAGCAACGAAAGACTTTGCAAAAGAAAGCCGGCCATATGCCGCATGTGCTAAACATGACTGCGACACCAATTCCGCGAAGCCTGGCGCTAACCCTTTATGGTGAAATGGACATAACGATCCTCGACGCTAAGCCGGTTGGACGAAAACCGATTGCAACGGAAATTGTATCGCCGAATTCGCGAAAGCAGCTTTATGAAAAAATTGACAAGGAGTTGGCAAACGGGCGGCAGATGTTCGTAGTGACAGCGCTTATAAAAGAAAACGATAGTTTACCGGTGCGATCAGCGGAAGAAGTATATGAAGAATTGAAAAATAAGTTTTTCAAAAATCGTCGAATTGGTTTATTGTACGGCAAAATGAAGCCTGCAGATAAAGAAAAAGTCATGCAAAAATTTGTCCGGCATGAATTCGATATCTTGGTATCAACAACTGTCATTGAGGTTGGCGTGAATGTGCCCAATGCGACCGTTATGCTGATTGAGAACGCGGAGCGTTTCGGTTTAGCTCAAATACATCAATTGCGCGGGCGTGTGGGGCGGAGTGAGTACCAGGGGTACTGTTATCTCATGATGGGCGACTCATCTGAGCCGAGTCGTCGTCTCCGAGCGCTGGAGCAGACAAATGACGGCTTCAAGCTAGCAGAATTGGATTTGGAGATTCGTGGTCCCGGTGCAATCTATGGCACAATGCAGCATGGTCAATTAGATCTGCGTGTTGCGAAACTTACCGACACTAAATTGATCGCAGCAGCCCGCCAGTCAGCTCAACAGTTCATTGATCGAAACGAAGACCTGCTAGAATATAAGCAACTTCATGCACGCGTACGGGAACTTCGTGCAATTACTAACCTAAACTAACCATGAAGCACAAATAAGGGGATAACAGCCAGACAAAAAATACTATATTTTGTCAGCGTAATGAGAAAAACCAGTGTTTGACTCATAAGGTAAAAATGCTATGTATTCAGGATCTACACTCACAAGATATTCGGGAAGAGTAATGGGCGCGCACCAAAAGATTGATCGAGTAGCCCGCAAACATCTGACGCGGATGATTGGAGACAGTGACATGTTTCCCGCGATACGGACGATTCTGCACTTTGAAGGCAAGAACGGACCTGACGCCATTAAGCGTAAGAGCCCGGCCAAAGACGAGTTATGGCATTATTTCAACCCTTTTGACGACAACGACACTCAGATCGTGGAGATCATTGACGAGCATTTCAAGCTGCTGGTTCGAGAGCTAAAAAGCAATAATGTCGAAAGGGCAGCGTTTGAAGCTGCTTGGCTATCACATGCGATTGTAGATGGCTTGACACCCGCACATCATTATCCATACGAACAAAAACTTTCGGAACTACGGGGAGGTGAGGGTATCGAAACACGCACGAGTATCAAGGGCAAGATTCTTATGCCTGGCGTAACAAGGCGTGAACGAGTGCGCAATAACTGGCGTATGTGGGGTCCAAAGGGTCTTATGACCGCTCATGGGCTCTTCGAAATAGGGGTTGCTTCCATAATTGCACCGTTGAGTTTTTCGGAGACAGTACCCAGCGCCAAAGATCGCGAAATTATTCTTAAAGTTGGTGTTCATGAGTGGTTTAAGCGCACGGCTAGGGAAATAGCTGTTTTAGATATGTATTCGAGCTATCTGCTCAAGGGATGGACTCCAAAATTAGCTTACGACGTCAGGCATAAACTCGGCCCACTCATAATAAATTGCGTAACACTTGCCTGGTATGCAGCGCTCGTAGAGGCGGGTCTTATAGAGGTAGAATGAGAATAATTTCTGGCAGTCTTGGTGGCAGGACATTCCGTAGTCCACGAACATACAACACACATCCTATGGGTGACAAAATTCGCGGTGCTATATTCAACATGCTTGGCGATATCAAGGGACTGACAGTACTGGATGCTTTTTCAGGCAGCGGAGCGCTGGCCTTCGAAGCTATTAGTCGAGGTGCAAAAAATGCCTTACTGATCGAGCTAGATAAAGATGCCTTCAAGACTATTAAGCGCAATATTGAATCGCTTGGACTAGAGGAGCGAACATTCGCTATCATGCGCAACATAAAGGGTTGGTCAAAGAATAATTCTGACAAAACATTTGATATTGTTTTTTGTGATCCGCCATATGATGCTGTCTTGGAGACGCTAATCTTTCAGTTATCGAGCCATGTTAATCGAACGGGCGTATTAGTACTGTCCTGGCCGATTACCGAACCAATCCCGGAGATACCAGAATTTACAGTGCAGCGGCATAAAACTTATGGCAACGCTACCCTGGTCGTATATACCCGGGAAAATTCCTAGGCTATTACCGAGGGTCGTTGTATAAAAAGAAATATTAACGCAAAAGCCACTGTTACTTAGTAGAATAAAATATATGACACATGCGCAAAAGGTTGAGAGACGGCCCGAAGAAAGAATTATTGTCACAATTGACGCCAAAGAAGATATGTTCGGCTTATTGAAAATCGCCCAAGATTTGGGAGAACGTGCGCGTGCTTTCAAGCTAGGCCAACAATTGTTACTTCATTCAAATCCTTGGGCTCCTGTAAGAATGTTGAGATCACGTGGTGTAGAAGTAGATTTCGATGCAAAATACGAAGAAAATGCCGATCAAATGGCGCCACTGGTGTCGGATGCCTTCCAAAAGGGTTTTAAGCATGTGAGCATCGCCCCGGCCTCAGGTACGGCTGCGCTTATACGTGCAACCGAGGTCGTTCCTCCGGGCTGTGGATTATTTGCAGCTATGCCGGATGGCAATGATCGACTGGTGGATATACTAGTGGATGAGATATTGGAGGCAAATGAGGCTCTTGGTCCGGACAAGCAGATACGTGAAGTCATGTGTAACGTTGGCGACATACAACGAATTAAGGCAGCGGGAGATTTTATTATTATTGCTGCCGGCATACGAATGCCCGGGGATGGCCCAGATGACCATCCCCATGTCGCGACTCCTGCAGAAGCGCTCGCCATGGGCGCCGAATACCTTGCAGTAGGTCGCTCGATTACTTCTAAGCAAAACCGAGCAGAAGCTTTCGAGCAAATACTGGAAAATATCGCCACTTATCGGTAAAATGTTTTAGATCGATCTGAAATATCAGATTGTAAATGGTCAAGTGGTGGCCTGCGTCGAACGCAAGTCATTCGTAGACACGCCGCGTGTTCTTAGGTATTAATATAAGAGCCCCATAGGGAAGTCTAGTTTAATAATTTGGGCGAGTGGTGGAATTGGTAGACACGCATGCCTTAGGAGCATGTGCCGCAAGGTGTGAAGGTTCAAGTCCTTTCTCGCCC
Organism: uncultured Candidatus Saccharibacteria bacterium; assembly: GCA_964573155.1. Classification (GTDB taxonomy): domain Bacteria; phylum Patescibacteriota; class Saccharimonadia; order Saccharimonadales; family JAGQNK01; genus JAGQNK01. The sequence goes on from CAZNIN010000001.1 coordinate 51,291, forward strand.
ACCAAATTGACAAAAATAGCCAAAACGTGATATAATTATAATAATATGGCACAACAATTAGCTAACAGGCATCATCTACATAGGCAGCCGGTGCGTCGCGGTTAGTTTGCTATTTCTCTGAAATGTCATACGCCGGGGTCGCCCGGCGTTTTTGTTTTACATGTATTTAAAGCAGAATATTTTGGAGAAGCAAGATGAGAAGTTTGGAATTTATTACATCAGAAAACTGGGAGCTAATTATTGAAGTTGGTCCTGAGTTGACAGCTACCTATCAAAAAGCATTCGCAGGCGAGCCATGGTACGAAGTAAGCCGCTGCTTGAATCAGGAATGTAGTACCGATTTTACGGCATTGTGCGAAGAGCGTGATTGTCCTGAGTGCGCTACGCCATTACAGACAGCCTATGAGCCCGATGAGCTCATTGAAAACTGGCAAAACATGATAATCAATGAAGATGCATGTATGGAGCTCGAATTTGTAGACAATAAGCCACAAAGAGCAACAATAGCTCGCCCAACATCTCCCGATGAGCTTTTTGATCGGAAATATAGGTCAGTGGAGTCTATGAGGGGCTGGATCGAAACAATGCTGCCTGATAGATTCGCCTGGATCGAAGATACTTTTGCTGATAGAGAAATTCGGCCGCGTGGCAATCTGAGACAGCGAGGGCAAACCATTGAACGTATCGCCGAATATTATGGAGGCGTGCCGATCGCAACTAGGACGCTTTCTGAAGCAGTTGTAGCTGCTACTCTGCGAGACTTTCCGCAACCAGCCACCTCCGTGTATGTGGGAGACAATAACGTTGGACAAAAGCTTCTGGCAGCAGAAGACAATGTTCAGTTAGTAGTACCAGACAAGAGAACATTTTTAAAAATAGAGACTCAAACGAAAGAGTAGATTATGAAAAGTATGAAAATTTTAGTAGTGGGCGGAACGCATGGCAATGAATTATTAGGTGTGCGGCTTATTAGGTTGTTGCGTAAGAACCCCTTGCAGGATGTGGATGTCTTGCTAGCCAATCCGTGGGCTTTTTGCTTACACAAACGCTTCGTTGACTCAGACTTAAACAGAAGCTTTGGCAGCAACTTCCCAGGAACATATGAGTCAATGCGAGCTACATTTATAAACAAAAAATGCAAAGCCTATGATCTGGTGCTGGATTTTCATAATACAGAAACGCCTGATAATAATTGCGTGTTTGTAGGCGAGGCGTGCAATACGTTACTTCTGAGTGCTGCCAAGCAATTCGGGTTCGATAAGTGCATTGAAGCCACGTATGACTGCATTAATAAGTTTAATGACAATGTTATGTCTATAGAAATAAGCCAGGGAGATAGACTTGACGACCCTGAATATTGGTATGACAAAATCAAGAATCTTAGCCTATACGCCGATAGCAATCAGCCAATTACTATGTATAAATTTCTGACACGCGTAACATGGCAACAGAAACGAAAACTCAAGATAAATAACTGGGAGCCATTTATGCCAATTGATGAACTAACCAAGCTAAAAATGGGACTTGATGGTACAATTGTACCCATATTTATAGGCTCAAAACTAACGGATTTTTACGCAACACTGCTGAGCAAGGAAAGGACCCTATGAGCGCGCTTTCAACACAACCCTACAAAGGAGCACGAGATTTTTATCCCGAGGACAAGCGCATACAAAAATATATGTTTTCGACGATGCGCAAAGTTGTCGAGAAGTTTGGCTACGAAGAGTATGATGCGCCGATACTTGAGCCAACCGAGCTGTTTGCAAGCAAAACAAGCGACGAGATAGTCAATGAGCAGACATATACATTTCAGGATCGCGGCGAACGTAGTGTAACCATCCGCACAGAAATGACGCCGAGCGTCAGTCGCATGGTAGCGGCTCGCCGTCAAGAACTTGCTTATCCTGCAAGGTGGTACTCTATTCCAAATATTTGGAGATACGAACGGCCGCAGAGAGGTCGTTTGCGCGAATTTTGGCAGTTGAACGTCGACATTTTTGGCGTCAGTGGCATTGAGGCTGACCACGAAGCGATTCAAGTCGCTGACAGCATCATGCAAGCATTCAAAGCTAAACGCAGTATGTATACCATCAAGATTAATAGCCGCAAACTGATGGACACGTTGTTTGCCGATTACTTAAAGCTTAACAGCACGCAATCACACACAATGGCGCAGTTGATTGACCGTATGCATAAGATGGAGTATGCGGAGTTTGTTGCTTCTTTGGATGCGCTATTCCAGCCAAATCAACGCGAAAATGGTGAAAATGAGCTATTGTTACACTTCCTTAGCCTCAAAACAATCAATGATCTACCCGGTGAGTTGCGTGTGCACCCCTCGGTGCTTGAGCTGCAAGTGCTGATGGATTTGCTTGCAAAATCCGGGGTCACCAACTTCGAGTTTGATCCTACGCTTATGCGTGGCTTTGATTACTATACTGACATTGTGTTCGAGGTGTTTGATACACATCCTGACAATAATCGTGCCATGTTTGGAGGCGGACGGTACGACGGTTTGGTAGGATTATTTGGGGTTGAACCTGCGCCAACCGTAGGATTTGGCATGGGTGACGTAACTCTACAGAATTTTCTAGAAACCCACGAACTGATGCCGCAACTGCCACCCGAAACTGATGCATATGTGGTATTGATTGGCGATGTTTATGAACGGGCACAACCAGTTTTCAGGAAATTCCGTGAGTTGGGTGCGAAGCTGGCGATAGACACCACCGGTCGCAAACCCGACAAACAAATAAAAACAGCAGTTAAAAAGGGTATCCATTATGCGCTTTTTATAGGTGAAAAAGAACTTGCAGATGAACAGTATGTACTAAAAAACCTTGTTACCGGGGCTGATGAACGTCATGGTGTCGAACGAACAGTTAGCATCATCAAAGATTATCGTCAGAGCGGTAGAGTAGATGAGAGCGATTAATCATACGGTAACGGGTGCTCTCGTGGGAGCGACTCTCGGCAATCCAGCGATAGCTTTGCCGGCAGCACTACTTTCTCATTTGGTATTAGACGTCATTCCGCATTCGGGTGGTGGTAAGGATAGCCACAAAACGTCATGGTTCAAAATTGAATTGGCAATTGATGCTGCGCTATCCGCTTCATTTCTTCTCGTTGTGGCATTATTGCGGTTACCGGAGTGGCCTCTGCTAGTAGCTTGCGGCATTCTAGGCGCAGCGCCAGACCTGTGGTGGTTGCCATACTGGGTATGGGAGTTGCAAGGTAAGCCACGTAAGTTTGACCGCATCGGACAGTTTCTGGCGAAGATTCAGTGGTACGAGCGACCCTGGGGATATGCGGTTGAGGCTGTTTGGTTGTGTATTTCCCTTTATCTTTTTTTCATCGCAACTGCGTCCTAATCTGTGGAAAAACAATTGTCCATCTGTTACAGTGAATACTCATGCAAGTAAAAAAGACTAATTCATCCCCAACCAACGTTACATTGACCGTCATCGCCGACGAAAAAGAGCTCTCTCCAATCAAGGAACACGTACTAACTCACTTTAAGGATCGAGTAAAAGTTCCTGGTTTTCGTGCTGGTAAAGTCCCGACAGAAATACTCGAAAAGAATATTTCACCTTCGTCTTTACAGACGGAATTTTTAGAAGAAGCGATTGAGCAGCTGTATGTCACTGCAGCTAAAAGTGAGGATCTAAGGCCAGTAGATCGACCGCAGATCGCGCTTAAGAAGTTTGTGCCGTATACGTTGCTTGAATTTGAGGCCCAGGTAGAGATACTAGGTGAGGTGAAGCTTCCGGACTACAAAAATATAAAGATGAAAAAACCTGATGCAAAAGTCACAGAGTCTGATGTCAAAGAGGTAATAGAATCGTTACGACAGCGTTTAGCCGAAAAGAAAGACGTATCACGCGCAGTCAAGGACGGTGACCAAGCCTTTATCGATTTTAAGGGTGTCGATGCTAAGACAAAGGACCCGATCAGCGGAGCGGACGGCAAAGACTATCCGCTCGTTATCGGCTCTGGTACATTCATACCAGGATTCGAACCGGAAATCATCGGTATGAAAGCCGGCGACGAAAAAACCTTTACAATCACATTTCCCAAGGACTATGGCGTCAAGGCACTGCAAAATCGTAAAGTTGAATTCACCGTTTCGGTGACTAAGGTGCAGGAAGTCAAGTTACCTAAGCTCGATGATGCTTTCGCCGCCAAGTCTGGGCCGGTCAAAACGCTCGCTGACCTAAAAGCTGATATCAAAAAACAGCTTGGTCATGAAAAACAACACCAAGTAGATCGCGATTTTGAATCAGAACTGGTAAAGAATATCTCCGACAAGAGCAAGTTGGAAATTCCTGAGATTCTCATAAGTGATCAGGTAACTCGGCTATGGACTGACTTGCAGCAAAACATTATGTATCGCGGTCAGACCATAAAAGAATTCCTCGAAGCCGAAGACAAAACCGAGGAAGAGTACCGTGAAGACGTGCTGAAACCTCAGGCAATAGATCGCGTAAAAGCAAGCCTAGTACTTGCTGAAATAGCCGAAAAGGAAAAGCTTGAAGTAACCCCCGAAGAGCTAGAGATTCGAATGCAGATGCTCAAAGCTCAGTATCAAGATGCCGGAATGCAGGAAGAGCTAGAGAAGCCCGAGACGAGACGAGACATTGCCGCTCGATTATTGACTGAAAAAACCGTCAATAAACTGGTACAATACGCCACAGGTACATAAAACTATGTCGAACAATTCATAGGGTGATCCCGGGAAAAATATCGGGGAAGTTTTCAGTGAAGAAATTCAAGCCTATTATGAAAATTTGGCTTGTAGGGATTCTGCCAGAAAATGCCAAATCGGAATGTCTGCGGTCGCGCTTGCCTCGCTTGTATCATGTCGGTCTGTAGGCGCTCACGAAGTAGCTTGGGTGGATGATGTAATAGAGGTATCGTCGGGGGCGGTATGCTTTTTGAGTACATTGGCAGTTGGCGGAGCAACAGTTGGACAATACCTCTTCCGTCGCGACCAGACTGAGCTGCTTCCGGATATTGTGCAAGACTGAAAAATGTGCTATAATAAATATATGAGTATCGAAAGAAATCCGATTAGTTCTTATCCAACCGATTACCCAGAAGGCGACCCTGTCAATGCGTGGGGGGTTTATCTTGAGTATCAAGAAATGACGGGAAATATTCCTCGTGAAGCTGTAGATTCTCTGTATCAGAGTGTAGAAGTACCCGAAGATATACCTGACGCGCTCGAAAGAATCTCAAAATTTTCGCAATCTAATTAATATCGATCGAAATCATTTAGATTAGCACTCTTGACCATGGAGTGCTAATTTACTATTATGGTGACATAAGGAGAAAATTATGCCGCTGATTCCCACCGTAATAGAGCAAGAAGGACGTTTGGAGCGAGCGTATGATATTTATTCACGTTTACTACGTGATCGTATTATTTTTCTCGGTGAAGACGTAAATCCCCATACAGCCAATCTTGTAACCGCTCAACTATTATTTCTAGACGCAGAAGATACAAAAAAAGACATATATCTTTACATCAACAGCCCGGGTGGCAGTGTGTACGACGCACTTGCGGTGTACGACACTATGCAATACGTTAAGGCTGACGTTCAGACTGTAGGCATTGGTATGCAGGCTAGCGCTGCCGCATTTTTACTTAGTTCTGGCGCCAAGGGTAAGCGATTCCTGTTGCCTCATGCAACGGTGATGATTCATCAGCCGAGCTCAGGAACGCGCGGCAAGGTTACTGACCAGGAAATTGATCTGCGGGAGAGCCTTCGTGTCAAAAAATTATTAGAACAGATAATGGCCAAGAATACCGGACAAAAGATCGAAAAAATTCACGAAGATATGGAGCGTGACAAGTGGCTAACGGCCGAAGAGGCGCGCAAATATGGTATCGTCGACAAGGTGATCAATACCCCGCCAAAATAAAAGATAGCAAATCAGAAAACTTTGCTATTGACATTATGTATATAATGGAACAAACTCTTATACTAAGAAGTAGTGTACGTATAGGAGCGTTATAAGGTAATCGTCCTCACAAAAATTCTGTACGTAGTAAACTTTGCGCGCAAAACTAAAGTCACTTGGATCCTTTCTAGAGAAGGAGTAGGGGCGACAAAACAAAATCAAAGACAATCAGAAAGTTTCTGGGCGTCTTTTTGAATTTATAACCAATTTTAGTAAGCAGGAGTACTACATGGCGAAAAGCTCAACGAGCGCAAAGAATGCGTTTACGAAGCGAACATATTTTACCAAGGCAGATGATGTGCTTGACATGCCAAATCTGGTCGATCACCAGAATCGTTCCTTTCAATGGTTTGTCGACGAAGGCCTCGGTGAATTATTGGCAGAAATCAGCCCAATAGACGACTATACGGGCACTAAATTATCTCTGCGATTCAAAGATTATCGTTTTGAGGATCCGAAGATTTCCGAACATGAGGCGAGAGAAAACAACGTTTCATATGAAGCGCCTCTCAAGGCAACAGTTGAGCTTACCAACAAAGTCACGGGCGAAGTCAAAGAGCAGGAAATCTACCTTGGTGATTATCCTTGGATGACTAATCGCGGTACATTTGTTATCAACGGTGCTGAGCGTGTAGTCGTTAGCCAGCTGATTCGATCGGCCGGTGTGTTCTTTACTGCTGATTCTCATGGGACGCAGAATCTGTATGGTGCAAAAGTTATTCCTGGGCGCGGTGCATGGCTGGAGTTTGAGACCGCTGCTTCTGGCGCTATGTATGTAAAGATTGACCGAAAACGCAAGATTCCTGTAACCACACTGCTTCGTGCGCTACGCATGACTGAAGCTCAAATGAGGGAGCAATTTGCGCACGTTGACCAAGGGAAGCTTAAGTACCTTGATGCAACACTCGAGAAAGATCCGAGTCGCGGCGCAAACGACGCTTTGATTGAAGTCTATCGTCGACTTCGTCCCGGTGATCTCGCAACTGTCGATAATGCGCGCAGCTTGCTTGAAAACATGTTTTATAATTACAAGCGATTCGACTTTTCGCGGGTTGGCCGATACAAAATAAACAAACGACTGAACCTAGATATACCAAACACTATCGAAAACCGCGTGATGCGTTTAGAGGATCTGGTTGCAATTATTGCCGAGCTTATTCGTCTGAACAATACGCAGGAGCCCGCTGATGATATAGACAGCTTGGCTAACCGTCGCGTAAAACTTGTCGGTGAACTTGTTCAGCGTCAGTTCCGCATCGGTCTTCTCCGCATGGAGCGCAATACCAAAGACCGCATGAGCATGAACGAAATCGAAACAGTTACACCGGCTCAGCTCATTAATGCACGTCCAATTGTTGCTGCTGTTCGTGAGTTCTTCGCAAGCTCGCAGCTTAGCCAGTTCATGGACCAAATTAACCCATTGTCAGAACTGGCACATAAACGGCGCCTGAGTTCAATGGGTCCCGGTGGTTTGAGTCGTGAACGAGCAGGTTTCGAAGTTCGAGATGCACATGCAACCCACTATGGCCGTATCTGCGCAGTCGAAACACCAGAAGGTGCCAACATCGGTTTGGTACTTAACCTCGCAACCTATGCAAGAATAAACGACTACGGATTTATTGAGACGCCGTATCGTAAGGTTATCAATGCTGTCTCTGCAAAGGATGCTCAAGGACATATTGCTGCCGTCAATTTGGAAGTAGATGGCAAGATTGTCGTCAAGGCAGGTGCAAAAATCACAGCAGCAGACGCTAAGAAGCTCGCGACCGTCAAAAATCAAGTGACCTGGCCCGTCAAAGCCGTTGTCACAAACGATGTTGTCTATCTTGATGCTTCCGAAGAAGAGCAGGCAACCATCGCTAGTACCGGCGAAGAAATCGATGATGAGGGTTATTTCGTCAACGAGCGTGTGTCGGCGCGAGCAAACCTGAAGTCCGGCGAAGTTGACGCAAACGATGTTACTCATATGGATGCCGCCAGAAAGCAGATTATTGGTTCTTCGGCGGGCTTGATTCCGTTTATTGAAAAGAACTACGTGTACCGGTCACTCATGGGTAGCAACCAGCAACGACAAGCTGTACCTCTGGTAAAGCCAGAATCACCAATTGTCGGTACCGGTATGGAAGCAACCGCTGCATATAACAGTGGGCAGCTTATAGTTGCAGAAGCGGATGGCGAGGTCATTAAAGCTTCTGGAGATGAAGTCATTGTCAAATATAAGGACAATACTGTTACGTATGACCCGCTGCATTTCATTCGTTCTAACGAAGGTAGCTCGATCAACCAAAAAGTTGTTGTTAAGACTGGCGACAAGCTCAAGGCGGGTGATCCTATCATTGAAGGTATGTCTATCGCTGATGGTGAATTGGCGCTCGGAAAAGATTTGATTGTAGCTTTTATGCCATGGCGTGGATATAACTTTGAGGATGCAATTATTTTGAGCCGTAAACTGGTGCAAGACGATACGCTGACATCTGTCCATATTGTCGACTTTATGGTCGAAGTTCGCGAAACCAAGCTTGGTCCAGAGATTGTCACGCGTGATATTCCGAACGTATCTGAAGATGCATTACGGCACTTAGACGAAGATGGAATTGTTCGCATCGGCGCAGAGGTTCACCCTGGAGATATTCTGGTAGGTAAGATTACGCCGAAAGGTGAGCAGGAGCTGAGCTCGGAAGAACGTCTTTTGCGTGCTATTTTCGGCGAAAAGGCCAAAGAGGTTCGTGACACCTCACAGCGTATGCCGAATGGTAAGCACGGTAAGGTCGTCGGGGTAAAGGTGTTTTCTCGCGCAAATGGACACGAGCTAAAGGCTGGAGTCATTATGCAAATCCAGGTTTTTGTTGCCCAGATGCGTAAGATCGCAGTCGGTGACAAACTTGGAGGACGTCACGGTAACAAGGGTGTTATTGCACGAATATTGCCGGCTGAAGATATGCCATTTACGGAAGACGGAACACCAGTAGATATTATTCTGAACCCACTCGGCGTTCCGAGTCGTATGAATATCGGTCAGTTGTTTGAAACGCACTTGGGTATGGCTGCGCGATCTCTTGGCATGAAAGTTGCCAGCCCGTCGTTTAACGGTGTGCCTACTGAGAAAATCCAAGAGTTACTTAAGCAGGCTGGTCTGCCAGAAGATGGCAAGCAGCAGCTGTATGACGGTCGAACTGGTGAAGCATTCAAGGAGCGCACCACGGTCGGTTCTATGTACATGATCAAGCTGAACCACATGATCGCAGATAAGATTCATGCTCGCTCAACAGGTCCATACACCATGGTCACCCAGCAACCACTCGGCGGTAAGGCTCAAAACGGTGGTCAGCGGTTTGGCGAGATGGAAGTTTGGGCTCTTGAGGCGTACGGCGCAAGCAACACGTTGCAGGAAATGCTCACGATCAAGTCCGATGATGTATACGGACGCAGTAAAGCCTATGAATCAATCATCAAGGGGACAGAAATTGTCGGACCAAAAGTTCCAGAAAGCTTCAATGTGCTTGTCAAGGAACTGCAAGGTCTTGGCCTTAAGGTTGATCTCATAGAACAGGGACATAAGATGATTGATGCTGAGGCAGTTCTGGCCGAGAACATCAAGGATGAAGCAGCAAATCAATCCGAAGTAGATGTTCCTGCGCCAAGTATTTCAGATGTCGATCTGACGCAAGATGCACCGCCTTCTGACGAGTACATTGTCATGGAGCTCGAAGATGACGTGCCGGCAACAACTACAATTGCAGCAGACGATGACGATGATGATGTGGCTGTTGTCGTTACCGATGAAGAAGAAAAGGAGGCAAAATAATGAGACGCTATAATACAGGTACAAATATTGCCGACTTTGACGCAGTGCGCTTGGCGGTGGCAAGCCCAACTGACATTCTTGACTGGAGTCATGGCGAGGTAACAAAGCCAGAGACGATAAATTATCGAACCCAAAAACCAGAACGAGACGGTTTGTTTTGTGAAAGAATTTTCGGACCGGTCAAAGACATCAATCCTCACGATGCGAAATACAAGGGTGTACGTTCACGCGAGGCTGCCGTCGACAAAAATGGTGAAATCGTAACCAAAAGCATTGTTCGTCGCGAACGCATGGGTCATATTCAGTTGGCTTCACCGGTCGCACATATTTGGTTTCTTCGTGGTACGCCATCTGCTATCGGTCTTTTGCTTGGCATGACGGTCAAGAACCTAGAGCGCATCGCGTATTTTGCGAGCTATGTCATCAAAACTGTTGATACCGAAAAGCGTGATCAGTACCTTGCGGACAAAGAGGCTGAATTTGCAGCAGCGCAAACAGCCATCAAAGCTCGTTTCGAAAAAGAGGCCGAGGCCGAAGATGCAAACGTCAAGGCATTAGCAGAAATGCAAACAAAAGAAATCGAAGAAGTAACTGAAGAATTTGAGCAGCTCAAAAATCAAATTTCAAGCCTCGAACAGTTCAATCTCATCAACGAAACTGATTATCGAGCGCTACGCCCAGAATTACGTGAAATGATTACCGTCGGTATGGGCGGCGCTGCTCTCAAAGATCTGTTAGACCACGTTGACCTCGGCCAGTTAATCACGCAGTTGACAGAAGAAGCGGAAGAAGCAAAAGGACAGCGCAAGAAAAAACTCATGAAGCGCTTGAGACTACTCGAAAGCATGCAACGAGCTGGCATTCAACCGAGCAGCATGTGTGTATCAGTTCTGCCTGTTATTCCTCCGGATCTGCGTCCTATGGTGCAGTTAACAGGTGGACGCTTCGCGACCTCTGACCTCAATGACCTTTACCGTCGAGTGATCAACCGAAACAATCGACTCAAGAAGTTGATCGAACTCAATGCCCCGGAAGTTATTCGCCGCAATGAACAGCGTATGTTGCAAGAGGCCGTTGACGCCTTAATTGACAACAGCAATGCTCGCAGTGGTCGTGCTGTAGCGGCAACGGGACAACGACGCCGTCTGAAGTCATTGAGCGACATGCTCAAAGGTAAGCAAGGACGTTTTCGTCAGAACCTGCTTGGTAAACGCGTAGACTACTCTGGCCGCTCGGTTATCGTGGCTGGTCCAGAGCTGAAAATTAACGAATGTGGTTTGCCGAAGATGATGGCGCTCGAGCTCTTTAAGCCGTTCGTTATCGGACATCTGATCCAGAACGATCATGCTCACAACATTCGAAGCGCAACTCGTATGATTGAGACAGGTGAGACTGAAGTATGGGATGCATTAGACGAAGTCATCAAGGGTAAATATGTACTTCTTAACCGCGCACCATCTTTGCACCGCCTCTCAATTCAGGCATTCCAGCCGAGGCTTATAGAAGGTAAAGCTATTCAGCTTCATCCTTTGGTCTGTAAAGGATTTAATGCTGACTTTGATGGTGACCAAATGGCAGTGCACTTGCCACTAAGTGACGAAGCGCAAAAGGAAGCTCGTCATATCATGGCAAGTAGCATGAACTTGCTGAAGCCGGCTGATGGTTCACCAATTTTGCACATTGAGCAGGATATTGTACTCGGTTGCTATTACCTTACCTACGATCGGCCAGGTATTAGCAAGGAAAAAGTAACATCCTACATGAGTCTTGCTGAAGCAGTAATGGCTAGAGATGCTGATAAGATCAAGATCCAGAGCCACATTCGTGTTCCTTTCCGTGGCGAAGTTCGAGAGACCACACTTGGCCGACTGCTCTTCAATGAAATCTTTCCAGAAGACTTTCCTTTCCAGGATGAGCCGATGACCAAGAAAAAACTCAATGCCGTTATGGCGCTGGCATATCAGAAGTACGGCCAGGCAAAGACCGCGCAAATAGCCGATGATTTGAAAGACCTTGGTTTTGACTACGCTACACGATCAGGTCTCAGCCTTGGTATGGGCGACTTCAGTGACCTGGGTAGTCTTTCACAGATCATGGCAGCGGCCGAAACGCGCGCCACAGAAATTAGCGAACAATACGAACAGGGATTCATTACCGAAGAAGAGCGCTATCGATTGACAGTCGAAACCTGGATGGACACTGACGACAAAGTACAAAAAGCACTTACTGAGCAGTTTGCAGGCGAAGACAGCTCTATGTCTATTGCCGTTGTTTCTGGCGCTCGCGGTAATATTGGTCAGGTTAAAACCGCCGTTGGTATGTTGGGTGTCGTGATTGATGCTGTCGGTAAGGCTATTGAGCTTCCAATTCGATCAAACTATAAAGGTGGTCTTACTCCGCTAGAGTACTTTACCGCGACTCGTGGCGCACGAAAGGGAATGATCGATACTGCACTGAAAACTGCTGACTCAGGCTACTTGACTCGTCGTCTAGTAGATGTGTCACAGGATGTATTTACGATTGACGATGAATCAGAAGCCGAAGATCCAGGCTTTGCATTGAACCGATCAGATGCAGAAGAAATTGGCGTGAGTTACGCTTCTCGACTCGAAGGACGTTTTGCAGCCGAAAAAGTCGGAAGTCTCTTGAAGCGAGGTGACCTCATTACGAAAGAAACTGCCGAAAAGATCGAGTCCGATAAGTCACTTGATGGCATTAAGATCATGAGCGCACTATCTGCGACCTCTGTGAAAGGTGTGCCTCAGAAATCCTATGGCATCGACCCTGCTACCGGTGAGCTTGTCGCCAATCATCACCCGGTAGGGGTAATTGCGGCGCAGTCAATCGGCGAGCCTGGCACGCAGCTTACGCTCCGTACATTCCACGGAGGTGGTACCGCAGCTGCCGATGACATTACACAAGGTTTGCCGCGTGTTGAAGAGTTGTTCGAGACAAGGACGCCTAAGGGTCAAGCATATTTGACCGAAATCGACGGAACCGTAACAGCTTGGGAAGAGGGTGATCATTATATCGTACAGGTTACTTCTAACGCGAAAGACGTTACTGAACTGGAGATTGGTGATCGTGTCGTCCAGGTAGCGAGCGGCTCGGATGTGGCTATCGGTGATGTGCTTGCTTCTGGCGAAGATGGGGCTAATCCACTCGTAGCACCCGTGCCTGGTAAAGTGGATGTATCGAAGAAGAAAATCGCAATCACACCTGGTAATGGCAGCGTTGTGCGATATGAGATTCCAGGATTCAAGCAGCTTACAGTTAAGGACGGCGATGTCGTCACGGCTGGGCAGCGACTGACGAATGGATCTGTTAACCTCCACGAGCTAATGCGGCTCAAGGGTGTAGAGGCAACACAGCGCTATATCATGAACGAAATCCTGCGCATCTTTGCAAGCCAGGGTCAGAACATCGCTGACAAGCATTTGGAAATAATTGTTCGCCAGATGTTTAGTCGTGTTCAGATCGAAGAAGCCGGTGATACAGAGTTTGTAACTGGCGACATCGTATCTAAGCTAGCAGTAGTAGAGGCCAACGAGAGACTCGTCAAAGAAGGCAAGCAGCCAGCGGTATTTACTCAGTTACTCCTGGGTATCACTAAAGCAAGCCTATCGACCGATTCATTCTTGAGTGCTGCGTCATTCCAGGACACGACACGTGTTCTTATCGCTGCAGCTACCAGTGGCAAGGTAGACAAGCTTTATGGCTTGAAGGAAAACGTTATCCTTGGCCGCCGTATCCCAGTGGGAACCGGCTACCTTCCAGACCTCGATAACGACGGTTTTTCTGACATCGATGCTGTCGTGATCGATGAGCCGGCAAATTTGTAGGCAGCGCAACGAGGGGGGTGATTCCCCCTCGGTTAACATTTCACGAAACCAAGTTTCGTTAGGAATAGAGTCCGTGCTGACATAATGGGAAACATTTTGTCTAGCTACCGTCTAGGTCTATTGCAGAGAAAAGATAATTCTGTTAAAATTACATCGTTAACGTAAGTGATCTGAGCCGGGGAAAGGCATTGCCCTGCAGCAGTAGATCACAAATCTAAAGGAGAATTAATGCCAACAATTAATCAATTGGTGCGCAAACCGCGCAAACCAAAGTCGACCAAATCAGACTCGCCGCATTTGCATCGCGTAGTCAATAACCTCAAAACGACTAACTACGAAAAGCCATCTCCGTTCAAGCGTGGCGTCTGTGTTAAGGTAACAACAAAAACCCCAAAGAAGCCGAACTCGGCACTCCGTAAGGTTGCTCGTGTGCGCCTCAACAACGGACACGAAGTCTGGGCATACATCGGTGGAGAAGGCCACAACCTACAAGAGCATGCTGTTGTGATGGTTCGCGGCGGACGCGTCAAGGACCTTCCTGGTGTGCGTTATCACATCGTGCGCGGCGCACTCGATCTACAGGGTGTTCAGAACCGCAAAAATGGCCGTTCGAAGTACGGTGCCAAAAAGGAGAGCAAGTAATGCCTAGGAAAGTCACCAAATCTCTTGTTCGCCCTATCCAGCCTGATCGCATGTATAACAGTGTCATGGTCCAGCGACTTATTAACCGTGTGATGCTTAACGGAAAAAAACAGTTAGCTGAACGGCTCGTATATGGTGGTATGCAGAAGGCAGCTGCTGAACTTAAGGTCGATAATCCGTTGGATGTATTTGACCAGGCAATGAAGAATGTACGACCTGTTCTTGAGACTCGTTCTCGCCGTGTTGGTGGTGCAAACTACCAGATTCCTTTTGAGGTTAAGGGGCAGCGTCAAAATCACCTGACAATGATGTGGTTTGTTCAGGCCGCACGTGCTCGCAAAGGAATGAGCATGGAAGACCGCATCAAGCTCGAGCTCATTGACGCCTATAACAATACTGGTACGGCAGTTAAGAAGCGCGAAGACACACACAAGATGGCTGAAGCCAACCGTGCCTTTGCTCACTTCGCAAGAAGCTAAACAGCTCATAGCTGTTAGCAAATAGCTAATAGCTTTATGAAACGACAATAATTTTAATAAGCTAATCACTAGAAGCTATCAGCTAAGGATTCATAAATGGCAGCAAAGAAGTACGCATTAGATAAGATTAGAAACATAGGTATCATTGCCCACATCGATGCGGGCAAAACGACCACAACCGAAGGTATCCTGTACCGTACCGGTATCAAACACAAAATTGGTACGACACACGAAGGTGAATCAACCACCGACTGGATGGCTCAGGAACGCGAACGTGGTATTACGATCGTTTCTGCTGCTGTAACGTGTTTTTGGCGAGACCACCAGATTAATATTATCGATACACCAGGACATATCGACTTCACGGTCGAGGTTGAGCGCAGCTTGCGCGTTCTTGACGGTGCGGTAGTTGTATTTGACGGTAAAATGGGCGTTGAGTCGCAGTCTGAGACCGTATGGCGTCAGGCCGATAAATATCTGGTTCCTCGTATCTGCTTCATTAATAAGATCAACCAGACGGGCGGAGACTTCTATAAATCACTCGATACAATCCATAATCGTCTGAGCAAGCGGGCTTTCCCGATTCATTTGCCAATTGGATTTGAACAGGGTGTCAATGGTGTCGTGGATCTGGTGAGCATGAAGGCGTACACCTACAAAGACTTCACTGATAAGGAGCTTATTGAAGGTGACATACCAGAGGACATGCTTGATAAGGCAAAGAAGTACCGCAGTCTGTTAATTGAGAATGCAGTTGCCGAAGACGAAGCCCTGCTCGAAAAATACTTTGAAGTCGGCGAAGATGGTCTTTCTAGCGAAGAAATTATTCAAGCAATACGTACAGCAACTATCAGCGGCAACTTCTATCCTGTCACTGGTGGTGATGGCCGTGGTGTGATCGTAGAAAAGGTACTTGATCTGGTTGTTGACATTTTGCCATCTCCGAAAGACATTGATTCTGTCTGGGGTACACATCCGAAGAGCGGAGACAAGATCGAACGCAAGACATCCGAATCCGAGCCACTTGCTGGTTTGGCATTCAAGATAACGAGCGATCCCTTTGTCGGTAAGCTCGCCTACTTCCGCGTTTATTCAGGTAAATTGACCGCTGGCTCTTATGTTATGAATACCTCTACCGGCGAGAAAGAACGCGTCGGCCGTATCGTTCGTATGCACGCTGATAAGCGCGAAGAAATTTCTGAAGTTGGTGCCGGAGATATCGCTGCAATCGTTGGTCTCAAGGCTACGACAACCGGCAATACACTCGCTGACGGCAATAATCCTGTTGTGCTGGAAAGTATTACATTCCCAGAGCCGCCAGTATCGATAGCTATCGAACCAAAAACCAAGTCCGACCAGGAAAAAATGAGTCTCGCGCTACAACGCCTTGCTGAAGAAGACCCAACATTTCGGATTAATGTCGATGATGAGACTGGTCAAACGGTTATTTCAGGAATGGGTGAGCTCCACCTTGAGATCCTTGTCGATCGCATGAAGCGCGAGTTTAATGTCGAAGCGAATATTGGTGCGCCACAGGTCGCCTACCGCGAGACTATCCGCAAAGATGCCGTAGAGGCTGAGGGTAAGTTTGTCAGACAGAGTGGTGGTCGTGGTCAGTATGGTCATGTCTGGCTTCGTATGTCGCAAAACGAAAAAGGCGCTGGCTTTGAGTTCATAAACTCTATTAAGGGCGGTGTTGTGCCGAACGAGTATATCAAGCCGGTCCAAGAAGGTGTCAAAGAAGCAATGAGTACTGGCGTCGTCGCTGGCTATCCTGTTGTTGACGTTAAAGTCGAGCTTTACGACGGAAGTTATCACGACGTTGACTCAAGCGAGATGGCTTTCAAGATCGCTGGTAGTATGGGCTTCCAAGAGGGTATGAAGAAGGCTAGTCCGACGCTGCTTGAGCCTGTGATGAAAGTCGTTGTCGTAACGCCTGATGAGTTTATGGGCGATGTGATCGGAGACCTGAACTCTAAGCGTGGTCGTATCGAGACCATGGAGGACTTAAGTGCAAACGTAAAAGAAATCACTGCTTTTGTACCGCTTGGTGAGATGTTCGGTTATACCACAACTTTACGCTCTATGACCCAGGGTCGTGCAAGTAGTAGCATGGAGCTTGATCACTATGCAGACGTGCCAAACAACGTTGCGGAAGCGATCATTGCGAAATCAGGCAAATAGTTTCTAGCATTTGTCATGCAAAGCAGCCGGTTTATAACACCGGCTGTTTTATATTCTCACTGATGACTTTTTAGAGGTCGTACATTCTTTAGAAAATCGCCAGGGCTCATAATCGGTTTGTTTGTTTTTTCGAGAGAATCATTAGTGCTTATTGTCTTCGAAGTCTGTAGTTGCCGTACAACATGCTTATAGGCATTAACATAGCCTTTCGTCATATTGCGGTAGTTAAAGAGTCTGCGAGTGCGGCTGGCAATGTATGTCCGGTCCATCTGCAAGCATTCTTCTATGGCGTGATATCCCTCGACGAAGTCTTCCACCAGCATACCGGTAAAACCTTCATCGATTAGTTCGGGCATAGATCCACGAGCAATGGCCAGAGTTGGCGTACCGCAGTAGGCTGCCTCAAGTACGGTTAAACCAAAAGGTTCGCGAAAACCGGTAGGGTGCAGATTGCACCGTGCTCGACTGATTAAATCAACTTTTTCCTTGAATCCCAGTTCGCCTAGATACTCAACAAGCGGATGATCGAAGTACTTGGCAACCTCTTCCTCGAAATATCCTTCTCCCTGAAGATCAATCTTGCCAGCAACCTTTATTTTCATTCCGAGTTTGATGGCCAATTGAATTGCCAGGTGAGGATTTTTCTCACGATCGAATCGACCAATAAAACAAAGGTAATCCTCAGGCTGCTCAATGACAGGAAATACCTCTGGATCCTCGCCGTTATACACGACCCTGGTGTAGTTTAGTCCCGCGAGGGCTTCCTTCTGGTTGTTGGAAATCGGTGTATAGAACAAATTGCTGCGCTGATTATAGTAGTCTATTTGGTCCATCAGTATCGGCCCGTGAATAGTTGTGATGTTCGGTACATCACTAAAATTTCGCAGATCAAACCCATGCGAATGAATGATGTCTGCGCTCGGAATCATCTGTCGCAACAGTTTTTCGGTTGTTGTGTTTATTCTTTCCACCTGTTTGTCATAGGCTGGTTTTTCCTTAGTCGTTCTGGGGAAATATATTGCTTTGTCAGCTATTGGTACGAGCTTACAGTCCACCTCGGAGTCCCCCGAAGCGAGCAGTGTCACAGTATGGCCAGATTCCATTAGTCCTCGAATCAAATAGTTAATAATGAGTTCGGTACCGCCATATTTTGGTGGAGGTACCGGTATATATGGACCGGCGACCATGAGAATATGCATAAGGTACTCCTTTACAACTTTCGGCAAATACTACTATAGAATTTCGGCAAATCAGTATCATCGAGATATTTACTTGCTTTTTTAGTAAGGTGTGGGTATGGTCGAAAATACTAATGGCTTAATTACGTGCACGAGGGGGTTTAGTGAAAAACCAAATAATGCAGAAGTTACCTATGAATCACGCCAAAACCTTGCTGCTTCCCGGAATTGCACTTAAAAAAGTTACGTCCAAATCAGGGAAAGGTGTGTACGCTAGCAACGACGTACTGTTCAAGGGCGCAGTTTTCGGCAGAGACTCTATTGAAGTTGCCGAGGATCTCATGCATCTCAAACCTCGGCTGGTAAAGCGCATTATACTTACACTCGCTAGCTTACAGGGTGAAGTGAGCAACAACATCAACGAAGAAGAACCGGGCAAGATTATTCATGAGTATAGAACTGCGATAGTGGATGGAAAGCCTCTTACGGGCTCATCCAAGCATATTTTTGATGAACTGGGTATGCGCTGGGGTGGGAACAGTGAAGAACTTGCTTACTATGGATCGGTGGATGCTACTCCGCATTTCCTCAGATTGCTCGGCGCCTACACCCAGAGACACGGCACTGACGTTATGAATAGTCGAGTTACACTCCGTAGCGGTCACACCTTGAGTCTTCAGCTTGTCATGGATAACGCGGCTGATTGGATATGCAATAAGCTCGCAACTACTGATTCGGGCATGATTGAGTATAATCGGGTTAATCCACATGGGATTGAGAATCAGGTATGGAAAGATTCGCGTGAATTTTATATTCACGCAGACGGGCAACTCGCAAATCACAGTGCACCGATAGCTTCAATTGAAGTCCAAGGTCTCGCATATGACGCACTTTTTGCCGCAGCTCAACTCACCAAAAACCCGGACAAAAAAGATGAACTCTTAAAGTTAGCCGAAAAGCTGAAAGAACAGGTCCTAAGAAAACTTTGGTTACCAGAGAAAAGCTACTTTGCTCTCGGCACAGACTACTCTTCTTCGGGCGAGCTTCGTCTTTTGCGTACGTCAACTGCAAATCCAGCAGCGCTACTAGATACATGCTTCTTTGATGACATGGCTGAGGCTGAGCAGGAACTCTACATTACTGGTATTGTCAAAAATATAATGAGTCCGGACTTTCTGACTGATGCGGGCATACGAAGTCGAAGCCTAAGCGAAAGGCACCTGATAGACTACTGGGACTACCATGGTAGCTTTGTAACTTGGCCAAAAGAAACATACGACATAGCAAAGGGGCTGCGTAGACAGGGTTTCCCAACGCTTGCCAAGCAATTAGAGAATCGACTGCTCAATCTTGTACTTCGCAGCAACAGCTATCCGGAATTTGTATATGTTGATGAATGGGGTAGGGTACTTGCGAGTGCTCCAGAATCACACGAACACGGAGATTATATTATCGTTGACAGTACAAACAATCCTGAAACAACTCAGGCATGGACGGTTTCAGCGCTATATGCGATTGTGTCCGATCGTCTATCCAGCAAAATGAGACGTACGCACTCAACTGGACGTAAACAGTGGCAAGTGAAAGTCGAGCGAGACGTCCTTAGATATATTCCGCATATTAACAAGTTGTTAAGTCCCTGGACTCTCGCAGCCAAGTACCCAAAATATCCATACAAAGTTATCAAGAACAAGAGTGCGATGTCGACTGATATGCCAGGCCGCTAACCTCTTTACATTATATAGATTATCAGATAAGATATTATGGTAACTCGCGAGAGGGCGTTGCTGTAATATGCAATATGGACCGCGATAAAATGTTAATTAATAATATTAGGAGATAAATCTACATGGCAGATTTTGACCGCAGCAAGCCGCATGTAAACGTAGGTACCATGGGTCACGTTGACCACGGTAAGACTACGCTGACTGCAGCTATCACCGCAGTACTAGCAAAGAAGTTGCCATCTGATGTCAACAAGCCAATTGCTTACGACCAGATTGACAACGCACCAGAAGAAAAACAGCGTGGTATTACCATTGCTACCTCTCATCAGGAATATGAATCTGAAAAGCGTCACTACGCGCACGTCGACATGCCCGGACACGCCGACTATGTCAAGAACATGATCACTGGTGCGGCTCAGATTGATGGCGCTATTCTTGTAGTTGGCGCTAACGATGGTCCATTGCCTCAGACTCGCGAGCACGTGCTTCTTGCAAAGCAAGTGGGCGTGCCTAAGATTCTCGTGTTCATGAACAAGATGGACCTTGCTGATCCAGAGCTTGTTGAACTCGTTGAAATGGATATTCGTGAACTGCTCGCGAAGAACGGTTTTGACGAAGACGCACCTATCATCAAGGGTTCTGCTACTAAGGCTCTTGAGGGTGATGCAGCTAATGAAGATGCGATCATGGAACTTGTTAAGGCTATGGATGACTTCATCCCTGAGCCAACTCGTGAACTTGATAAACCTTTCCTGATGCCAATCGAAGACGTCTTCTCAATCAAGGGACGTGGTACAGTTGCTACTGGACGTGTAGAACAAGGTATTGTCAAGGTTAACGATGAAGTAGAAATCGTTGGTATTCGCGAACCTCGCAAGACAGTTGTTACTGGTGTTGAAATGTTCAAGAAGAATCTTGACCAAGGCCAGGCTGGTGACAATGTTGGTATCTTGCTACGTGGTGTTGAGCGAGATGACATCGAGCGTGGTCAGGTTTTGGCCAAGCCGGGTTCTATTACTCCACACACAGAGTTTGACGCAGAAGTTTATATCCTCACCAAAGAAGAGGGTGGACGTCACACGCCATTCTTTAAGGGTTACAAGCCGCAGTTCTATTTCCGAACGACTGACGTAACCGGCGAAGTTGAGCTTCCAGCTGACAAAGAAATGGTTATGCCAGGCGATACCGTAACATTTAAGGTTAAGCTGCTTGCACCTATTGCTATGGAGCAGGGCCTGAACTTTGCGATCCGTGAAGGTGGCCGTACTGTTGGCGCTGGTGTCGTCACCAAGATCAACAAATAGTCTACAATTCAGACTGCAAAAGGCTCTCAATATGAGAGCCTTTTGATTTTGGGCGCAGAGCTACTGTACTACCCGAGTTTTTTGTATAAGGTGCCGGTTAAGGCCAGCGTTAATATACCGACAGCCAGAAGGATGATTGGGTTGTCGGCCACAAAGGGAAGTCTGTCGATTAAGTGCTCAAACCCGTAAAAGGTTGCGACAACACCAAAGGTGCCAAGCATTGTGAATAACAAGGGAAATCTGGCATAAGCGCTATTTCTAGAGCGGGCGAGACCATTTACGACTTTTTGCTCAACATTTTTTATTTCATTGCTCGTTTTGTTCGGATCAGCCATGCATGTATCATACAGCATGCAAATGCTCTTTTAAAAATACACGATATGTTGTAGAATACCACCGTACATTAATCGCGGTGACTAAAAGTCGCTGCAGGATTTCTCAATAAATCTGCAGAGATGTTACATCGCAAAGGAGATAAAATCATGGCTGAGGCCAAGAAACCTGCCGCCAAGAAAACAGACGCGCCTGCTGGAAAGCAGCGTATTCGTATTCGCCTAAAGGCATACGACCACAAAGTAATCGATCAGTCTGCAAAACAGATTATCGAAACAGCGCTTCGCACTGGCGCAACAGTAGCTGGACCAATTCCACTGCCAACGAAAAAAACTCTCTACACAGTGGTTAAAAGCCCACATGTGTACAAAAAGGGCCGAGAACAATTTGAAATGCGTGTCCATAAGCGGCTAATCGATGTTCTCGAGCCGACACCAAAGACTATTGATTCTTTAATGAATTTGAGTCTGCCAGCCGGTTGCGACGCTGAAATCAAAATGTAACTTGCTGGTGATAGAAAAAATTCCGCTATATGTATACATTAGCGGAATTTTTACTTTTTTGTCGACCTAGGGAGATATATCATATCGCTTACATAAAGTAAGTGATGGATGGTGTGATGCCTATTGAATCTATGAAAGTTGTCCATGAGCCTGGCTTCGTGCGCATGAATTTGAGACGACTGTCATTTGTGGTCGCTGGTCTTTGTGTTGGATACCTCTGCAAAGAAAATAGTTGGGATCTAGCTGGTGATTTGCACCGTCGGCGTACGCCAACCGAAATCGAGATTGAAGTCGAAAGATCGACCAGAAAATTGTATGAGGCTGCGGATAGCGCCGAAAAGTACGAGCTAGCATATCTTCGTCCTGAAGGATGGGACAAAGTTATAAAGGTGGGTACACTCGAGGGTGGCAATGGAATACTTGGAAAAATTGATACATTTTTCCGGGGAGACAGTATCGCTAAATTATCACATCGAATAGGTGAACTATGTCTGACAGAAAGCTCGTATGACATAGTACGTCCCGAATGGAGTATGCGCAGAGAATCCGACGCTCCTGCGGCAAAGCTAGTCGAATTCGGAAATGTGTTAATAGTTCAACCCTCGAACGACGATCTACCTTCGATCCAATTCACATATTCTGTTGCCGATGCGACTCTAGTCGCAAGAGATAAAATCACCAATCAGATATTGATAGACAACGGCTGTGAAGTACAATAAGCCAGAACTACGGCAGACCCATAAAAAGCCGGGTTTGCTATAATGGACGCTAATGGTTAAAAAACACAACTTGATACGCAAAAAAACACAAAATGAACTCGATGCTATATATTTTTTAAAACTTGTTGTTGTGCTAATACTCGGTTCAGCTTGGTTAAAGATAGGTGATGGGCAATCATGGCAGTTGCCTCTCCCGTTCGGGATGATCGCAGGACTGTTCTTTATCCGTAATGAACGACTAAAAAATGACCGCAAGATTATGTATAGCGTACTTTTGGTAGCAATGTTTGTTGGTTTCTGGGCGCCTTTTGGCGTATATTACGTCCTCTAATGCATGTAGTATGTACAACATATTGACTAGTGTTAGCTTTCTGTGCTAATCTGTACCGGTATATCAAACGACTTCGCACTTGGTGAGTTTCCTTAGGTCTACTTCATACAGGGGTAGAAACCAGAAAACACCAAGAATTTTTGTGTCATGTCTTACTGACATTGAAGGTGAAGAATAAATAAGTAAAGGGTCACTATGAAAGCTCTTATCACGAGAAAGGTCGGCATGACGAGTACTATCGGTGAAGATGGTACGGTTCAGGCTGTTACTTTGCTTTCCGCTAGTCCTTGCGTCATTACGCAAGTCAAAACCGACGATACAGACGGGTATACCGCTGTGCAGCTCGGTCTAGAGACGGCCAAAAACATGGGCAAGGCCCAGGCTGGTCATTTCAAACCATCAAAAGTACAACCTAAGATTGTTCGAGAATTCCGTGTTGACGACATCGACGAATCTATCAAGATCGGTGAAGCAGTCAATCCCGATGTATTTGAACCGGGTGATGTTATTTCTGTTACGGGTACGAGCAAAGGTAAAGGTTTTGCCGGTACCATCAAGCGTCATAATTTTCATCGTCAACGCAAAACCCACGGTGGCAAGGGCAACACTCGTAAGCCAGGATCAATTGGTTCAATGTACCCGCAACATATCTTCAAGGGTACTAAAATGGCCGGACAGATGGGTGCCGAACAAGTGACAGTGAGAAACCTGAAGGTTGCATTTGTCGATACCGAACTCGGAGTAATCGGCGTGACCGGCGCAGTCCCTGGCCCTCGTAAAGGCATCGTGCTGATCAAGGAGGCGAAATAATGGCTGTAGCTACTTATACGAAATCAGGCACGAAAGCAACAACTGCCGTAAAATTAGACAAATCAGTCTTTGCCGTAAAACCAGAGACACACGAACTAATCAAGGAGGCGTATGTCGCATACCTGGCTAACGGTCGTGAGAATTTGGCCAAAACAAAGACCCGTGGTCTTGTGAGTGGTGGTGGCAAGAAGCCGTGGAAACAGAAGGGCACCGGACGTGCTCGCGTAGGATCTAGCCGTACGCCTGTATGGCGTGGTGGTGGTGTCGTTTTCGGCCCGACTGGGGAAGAGAACTACACCCACAGCATGCATAAAAATGCCAAAAGACAAGCAATTCGCCAGGCGCTCAGTGTTGCTGCAGATGCAGGCAAGCTAATCGTCATTGAAGACCTCAAGATAAAAGATGGTAAGACTGCAGAGGCCGCTAAGCTGCTTGCTAAGGTAGGCGCGAATCGCAACACACTTGTTGTAGTAGCCGACAAAACTGATGAGCTTGTTCGAGCGATGCGTAACCTCGTAAATGTTAAGCTTGTGCAGGCCCGTTATGTCAATGTGTATGATGTGATGAATGCCGATAATATTGTCTTCACGAACGATGCTCTGAGTGTTGTAAGTGATTGGCTAGGAGGTAAGAAGTAATGAGCAAGACACTCGTACTCAAGCCACGTGTCAGCGAAAAGGCTTATGCCCAAAGCCAAGGTAGCGTATACGTCTTTAGCGTTGATAAGCGTGCTGACAAACTATCAATTGCCCGTGCTGTCGAGGCACAGTTTGGCGTCACCGTCCAGGCTGTAAATACTATTGTTTCGAAGGGCAAGGCCAAACGCACTGTCCGCAAAGGTGGCCGTCCAGTTGCTGGTAGAACTAGTGATTTTAAAAAGGCATACGTAACACTAAAAGAAGGCGATTCTATCTCACTCTTTGCCAGTGACGAAGAAGACAAGAAGGCTGACAAGCCAGCCAAGAAGGAGAGCAAGTAATGGCTATCAAGCAATACAAGCCAACAACTCCTGGCCGGCGTGGTATGACGACTCAAGACATGAGTGCAATCACCACAAAGAAGCCGCTCAAGAGTCTAACTATCATCAAGAAAAAGAACTCTGGACGTAATAACCAGGGTCGCATCACGACACGTCATCGTGGTGGCGGTACACGCAAATTTTATCGTCTTATCAACTTCAATCTACCTGCTGGCACAGAAGCTGTCGTAGAGCATATCGAATATGATCCAAATCGCAGCGCACGCATTGCTCGTATCAAAGACCAGAGCAACCAGTACCACTACATCCTAGCGGCAAGTGGCATGAAAGTCGGTCAGAAAATTACGAGTGGCGAAGAAGTGGCTATTGAAAATGGCAATCGCTTACCACTTAAGAATATTCCAGTTGGTAGTGTCATCCATGCCATCGAACTGCAACCTAGCCGCGGTGCTCAGATTGTTCGATCAGCCGGCGCAAGTGCGCAGCTGATGGCAAAAGAGGGCGACTATGCGCAGGTTCGTTTGCCAAGCGGCGAGGTCCGTATGATACATCTCACGTGCACTGCTAGCCTCGGTGTTGTTGGTAATGTACAGCACCAGAACATCAAGGTAGGTAAGGCTGGCCGATCACGCCATAAAGGCATTCGCCCAACTGTCCGTGGTGTCGTTATGAATGCGGCAGATCATCCGCACGGTGGTGGTGATGGTGGTCGTCACCGAATGGCACGAGCGCCAGTTACCCCTTGGGGGCAGAAGACGCTTGGATTCAAGACACGCCGTCGTAAGAGTACAACTAAGTTCATCGTCCGCACACGTCACGCGGCGAAGAGGAAATAAAGGAGCCTATAGATATGAGTCGTTCATTGAAGAAAGGGCCGTTTATTGATCCGAAGCTCGCCAAGAAAGTGGCTGCTCTCGGAACAGACGACCGCACGATTATCAAAACTTGGGCGCGTGCGAGTACAATCAGCCCGGAATTTGTTGGCCGTACCATCGCTGTCCATAACGGTAAGGTTCACGTGCCAGTGTTCGTTACAGAGAACATGGTTGGGCATAAGCTTGGTGAATTCTCGCCGACGCGCAAATTCCGCAGTCATGGCGGTAAGCTTGCGAAAGGTAAGAAGTAATGGCTGACACGAATATCTCTACTGGCGTCAAAGCAGCTGCCAAAGGTGTACGCATGAGCCCCCGTAAAGTTAGCGTTGTTGCAGCATT
>CAZNIN010000001.1:77407-80598 GCA_964573155.1 uncultured Candidatus Saccharibacteria bacterium
GAGAAACGCGCACCAAAGAAACCGGCAAAGTCGACAACTAAGACTGCAGCCAAGGAGGAGAGCAAGTAATGGGACAAAAAGTCAATCCAATTAGCATGCGTCTCCAGGTAAACAAGAACTGGCGCAGCAAGTGGTTTGCGAACAAGCAGGACTACGCCAAGTTCCTGAACCAAGACCTGGAAGTTCGCAAGCTAATTCAAGACAAAGTTGGTAGCCGTGGTGCTATCAATCAAGTAGACATTGAACGTTCGCCAAATCTAGTATCGGTTACGATTACGACTGCCAAAGCTGGTGTCGTCATTGGCCGCGGTGGTGCGGGCGCTCAAGAACTAAAGGCTTCTATTGAAAAGATTTATGGAATTCCAGTTCGCGTTAATATCGAGGAAATCAAGAAGCCTGAGCTATATGCCAAGCTTGTCGCAGAAAACATCGCTCATCAACTGGAACGCCGTATAGCTTTTCGGCGTGCTATGAAACAGGCGGCAGCGGCAACTATGCGATCAGGTGCAAAAGGTATTCGTATCGAGGTTTCTGGACGTCTTGGCGGCGCTGAAATGAGTCGCAAAGAAAAGACCGTGGAGGGATCCGTGCCATTGCATACACTACGTGCGGATGTTGACTACCATGCTGCCCGTGCTAAATACCCGGGATCTGGTATCATCGGCATCAAGGTGTGGATTTATAAAGGGGAGGTAAACTAACATGTTGCTACCAAACCGAACTAAACACCGCAAAGTTTTCAAGGGACGTGTGCGTGGGCCAGCTACAAGCGGCAACTACATCGCTTTCGGGCAGTACGCCCTCCAGGCTCAGGGTCACGAAAGAATTACCTCACGCCAGATCGAGTCTGCTCGTCAGGCAATGACACGCTATGTCAAACGTGGTGGTAAGATTTGGATCCGTATTTTTCCTCATACACCGGTGAGCCGCAAGGCGCTGGGTACCAAAATGGGTAGTGGAAAAGGTAATCCCGAGTTTTTCGTAGCCAAAGTACGTCCTGGAACCATCATGTTCGAAATGCAGGGAGTGCCCGAAGAAGTTGCTCGTGAAGCAATGCGATTGGCTGCGCACAAGCTGCCAGTCAAGACTAAGTTCTTGGTTAAGGAGGAGGCTTAAGATCATGAAGATTGTTGATATTCGAAAGAAATCTACCGCCGAGCTGACAACTGAGAGCACCAAGCTTCGTGAGGAGATTGCAGAATTAAAGCGCCGTTTGCACATGGGCGAAGTTCAAAATGTACGTGTCATTCGCGAAAAGCGAAAAGACTTGGCGCGTATGTTGACAGTCCTGAGCGAACAGTTAACTAAGGAGACCGTGTAATGGCAAAGACATTCGTAGGTGTGGTGTCTTCTGATAAGGCTGACAAGACCATTGTCGTCAAGGTCGCTACACGGAAGACACACCCGATATATAAGAAACAGTACACTTCAACCAAGAAGTTTATGGCGCATGACGAGCAGAATAACGCTCATATCGGCGACAAAGTTATTATCAGTGAGACAAAGCCACTCAGTGCCCGCAAACGATTTACTCTCGACAAGGTTCTTGAGCGCGCTGCCATAAGTCATGTTGAAGAACTCGCTCCAGAAATCGCTGAAGTTGTCGGCGAAAAGAAGGAAGACGCGGAGGAGGAGAAATAGTATGATTCAACAGGAATCCCGCCTCATTGTCTGTGACAACAGTGGCGCAAAAGAAATTCTCTGCATCCGAGTACTTGGTGGCACACGTCGTCGTTACGCGCGTGTGGGAGATATTATTACCGCTACAGTCAAACAGGCGAGCCCGACGGGTAACGTAAAGAAAAAAACAGTCGTCCGCGCAGTAGTCGTTCGCACACGCGACGCTATCAAGCGCAAAGATGGTTCGACAATTCGTTTCGACGATAACGCAGCTGTCATAATTGGGGACGACAAGAACCCTAAGGCCACACGTATCTTTGGACCTGTTCCACGAGAATTGCGTGATATGGGCTACAGTAAGATCATCAGCCTTGCACCGGAGGTACTATAATGAGCGAACAAGTATATAAGATCCGACTAAAAAAGGGTGATACGGTTGTGGTTCGCTCTGGCAAATATAAAGGCAAGAGTGGCAAGGTTCTCTCTGTACACCCCAATCTGAACGCAGTGACTGTCGAAGGAATTAATATCGTCAAAAAGCATCAGAAGCCAAATAAGGCTCATCCACAAGGCGGGATTATAGAGATTACCAAGCCGATCGCAGTGAACAAGGTTGGTATTAGTGATGGCGGTAAGCCGTCTCGTGTGGGCTACAAGATAGACGACAAGGGCAACAAAACCCGCATCGCTAAAAAGAGTGGAAAGGAGATAAAGTAATGGCAGAGACAAAGACCGCGACTAAGACAGTTGCTACTACTGCTCGCCTGAAAGTTCTCTATAACACTCAGGTGGCAGCTGAATTGCAGAAAGAGCTTGGACTAGACAACGCAAATCAGGTTCCAAAGCTAGAGAAAGTCGTTTTAAACGTCGGCCTAGGCAAGGCAAAAGACGACAAGAAGATCATGGAAGTTGCCGCAAACACGCTTCGTAAAATAACCGGTCAACAACCGATTGAAACTGTTGCCAAAAATTCTATTGCCGGCTTTAAGCTACGGGAAGGCAATAAAATTGGCCTCAAGCTTACACTTCGTGATGAAAGAATGTATGAGTTCATGGACAGATTGCTCAACATTGTCATGCCACGTCTTCGTGACTTCCATGGTGTGAGCACAAAAGCTTTCGATAAGTCTGGGAACTACTCGCTCGGTTTGACCGATCAGTCAGTATTTCCGGAGCTGAGCTTCGAAGAAACAACCAATCCTCACGGAATTCAGGTGGTTTTTGTAATCAAATGTCAGGAACCTGCACATGCGCGAGCATTGCTTGAAAAACTTGGCATGCCGTTCGAAAAGGAGAAGAAGTAATGGCTAGAAAATCAAACATTGCTCGTGATCTCAAGCGCCAAAAGATGATTCAGAAGTACGCCAAGAAGCGTGCAGAATTAAAGGCAATGGGCGACCGCGAAGGCCTCCACTTGCTCCCACGTAACAGTGCGCCAAGTCGCAGAAAGAACCGATGCGCTGAAACTGGTCGACCGCACGCGTATATGCGTCAGTTTGGCCTGAGCCGTATTAGTTTCCGCGAGCATGCAAGCAAGGGAGAAATCCCTGGTGTAACGAAATCAAGTTGGT
>CAZNIN010000002.1:0-31709 GCA_964573155.1 uncultured Candidatus Saccharibacteria bacterium
TTGGTGAACGGGGTGTCAAGCTTTCCGGCGGACAGCGCCAACGTATCGCGATTGCACGCGCCATGCTGAAGAACGCGCCTATACTGGTGCTAGACGAAGCTACGTCTGCCCTAGACAGCGAGAGCGAAGTGCTTATTCAGGACGCTCTATGGAAGCTCATGGAAGGCCGCACCGCTATAGTGATTGCTCACCGACTAAGCACTATCCAAAAAATGGACCGTATCCTGGTCATGGACAAAGGAAAGATTGTTGAAGAGGGTTCGCACAAAGAGTTGTTGCGACAGCGCGGCATTTACGCCAGCCTGTGGAACCACCAATCCGGCGGCTTCCTAGAACAGGAATAGACTCAGGATAAACAGCGCCACAACAATACCTACAATAATCCACAGGTAGGTGTAGGCATGACTTCCCGCCTCGTGTTCACGGGCAGCATATTGCGCTATCAAAGCATCCGAAGCCGCAGATACATCTACTTTTTGGCGCTTATCAGATCGGATATCCTGAGTGGAAGCACTTACCGGCAAAGGCTGGGGTGTAGCCTGTGATGCGTTTTGCTGTCCGGTAAGCCGCTCGTGCGTACCGGCGTCGGACTCGATCGGCTGCCGGCGTTCGCGCAATATTCGCTCTGCCTTACCCTGACCAATCAGCTGCTCGGTCACAACTGCACGTAAATCTTCTTTGTTGATACGCCCTTGTTCGTATAGTTGCTTGGCGCTTTGGCCATCAACCTCAATTATGGCGGCCATCTTCAACAATTCTACTTCTGACATCCGGTTAACTGCTTCTTTAGTGACTGCCGGTCGAGTTTCTATCTGGGAAATAACAGCACCCGCCAGCTTTTCGTGTCGATGGACGTGCGCTGGAGCTTCTTGTCGTTCAAGCCTAACTGCCTCGCTGTGGGTAGTGGCTAATTGTTCTTCTGTTGATACTGGTCGCAATCCGCTTCGCTCTACTGATAGCTGTTTCATTTCTGACTTAGCCCGCGCTCTTGCCTCTACCTTTTCAGCGACGACACGACGCATATCTTCACCCTCGCGAGCTATTTTTTCGGCAGTCAGTGAGCGGACTGTTTTTTCCCGTATGGCAATTTTTTCATGCAGGTCTCGCACCTGTTTCTCGAGTGATTTCTGAATGGGCAGTAATCGTGCTTCGGTCTTGATTCGACCACGGCGGCGACCAATGAGATAGCCAACGATACCACCCACCAGTAAATCTGCGCCACGCTGATGACGATTTCCAGATTTTTCGATAACGACCGGACGTGAGAAAGAGGTATTCGGGTTAGTGCCGCTAGGCGCAGAAGGTGAACCAGACGGACCGCCACCACTTGGGGGAACTGGTGGACGCGGAGGAGCCGGAGGAATAGGCAAAACAGGAGAAATAGATGGAGCGACAGTGGTTGAGCGAGAGACGGTTGGTTTGCCCGTAGATGAAGCAGCCGGGAACGACAGTGACGAATCGTCATCATCTGAACCCTCTTCGTCCGGCTCAGCCGTCGACTCCTCGGTCGGTTCATGGTCAGCCGACGCTATGTCAAGATCGCGCGCCACCTCTCCAACGACAGCGTCCAGGAGTTCATCATCAATAGACTTACCCTTATCAACCTCTTCTGCCAGGCTTTCGACAAAAAGCGCACTGCTCAACACCTCTGTTTCTTCAGAGCTATCCGGCTCCACAGAGGCAAGCTCGCCCTCTAGCTCCTTATCACGGTCATCTATAATCTGCCGTGTAATGAGACGAAGTTCTTCTTCTGATAATTCTTCCGGGTTCTGTGTGATTTCAGTCTCATCACCAAGCCTTTCTGAATGTTCTGCATCTGTTTTCGGCTTATCCACTTTATTTATTTCAAACAATGAAGACAGGTCAGGTCGACGCTCCTTCGCTCCTGTCTGCCCGTCGTCAGTTTCATTTTTCTCCTGTTTTTTATCGGTAGATTTAGCCTCTACGTCGAACAAGAAACGTTTTTTCTTCTTTTTGGATTTTTTAAAGTCTTCCTGGTCGTCAGTCAGGCGGTCGTCATCAGAATACAAGCCATCAAAAGGATTACGTTCCATTATGACCATATTCTACTGCAGGCCGCACCAAAAACCCACACCTCATAAGATAGCGTGGGTTAATGTAGCTGATTACGTATGTAGGTCTATTTTTCAGTCGACTCTTCGGTCGCAGATTCAGCGCCCTCATCTGCTGGTGCCGATTCTGCTTCAACAGATTCCTGATCTTCGGCTAGAGCAGCCGCTGCCGCGTCAGCTTCAGCAATTTGGTCTTTTGGCATCTCGACTACAGCTAGTGAAGCCTCGGCATCAGTCAAAATCGTAACTCCTTTGGGCACCTTTATGTCAGATACGTACAGGCGATCACCGACGTCTTCCAATTTGGTTGCATCTACGCTCAATTCGTTCGGTAGATCACGGGGCAGTGCTTCGACCTGCACGACATCAAGTTGAGTCAATACCAACAAGCTCTTCTTTTCTGCCGGTATTTCTTCGCCCTCAAGCACCACCGGAATTTCGGCGGTCGTCTTTTCGTTCTGCTTAATCGACTGGAAAACAATATGCCTCAATTGATGCTTTCTTGGATCGAAATCTGCGTCTTTGATCAATGCAAGTTGCTGTTTGCCATCGATATTAAGCTCTACTGGATGATGCTTTCCTGCTTGATTGAATACTTTTGACAGCTTCAGAAAATCGCCCATAACATGGAGCGATTCCTTGCCGTGATTGTGGACGACAGCTGGTACCCGGCCTTCCGCGCGCAGTTTACCAAGACCTTTTCCAAGCACTTCTCGTTTATGCAGTTCCACCCCTATGGTGTCATTCGACATGTAACCCTCCGATAATCTGTATTTGTTTTTCTATTCTAACATTAATCTGGACTGTTATCACGTTGCCTGCTAGGCTATATAGGATGATTGCACTGGACAAGATGATTCTTGGCGGCGGCCTGATAGCAATTGGCGCAACGGTTTTCGCAGAATCCGGATTGCTTATCGGATTCTTTTTGCCAGGAGACACACTTCTGTTCGGCGCAGGCCTACTTGCCTCACAGGGTATTTTTCCTCTAGAGCTTCTTATTATCGTGGTAGTTGTATCGGCAATTGTCGGAGATAACGTCGGATATAGCATCGGTCGTCGTACAGGAAAAAGACTTTTTAGGAAAAAGGAAAGCATTCTATTCAAACAGGAACATCTCGAACGTGCCGAAAAGTTCTATGAGCTCCATGGTGGCAAAACTATTATACTGGCACGTTTCGTCCCTGTGGTACGAACCTTTGCACCAATGGTCGCAGGTATCGGTAAAATGCCGCGCGGGCGATTTCTCTTATTTAATGTAATCGGGGGAGTATTGTGGGGAGCGGGCGTTACTCTTCTTGGATACTGGTTTGGAGCTCGTATGCCCTGGCTTGCCGACTATGTCTCACATGTACTTCTGGTCATTATCGCTGCTAGCATTACTCTTGCCGCCCTTCACATTCTGCGGGAAAAAGACAATCGCAAAATACTAGCTGCAAAGTTTCGACTCGTCTTAAGCAATATTGCTCTTAACAAAAAGATCGATTAATCAGGATAAACTTCGCTGATATTGACCCAGAAATAAGTGGTTGCCATTACCTTGGTGGACAGTAGGTGCAGTTGTATTAGGATCCAACAGATGGGCCTGCCGAATGAACTCGGTCACGAGCAGCTCACGACTACGTTTTGTTTGGCGAAGTTCTGGTGCCCCTTCTGGGATATGCTCTAGCGCAAAGATGGATCGCAGGTCATCCCGCGTAAGTAGCTCGCTAAAGAAACAAAGGCTTCGGTTATAATCACGTCCAACACCCTGCATTGCTTCTGCCATATTTTCTACCGGCGATGTATTTTTTTCGGAACTTGCACAAGAAGCTATCGCTAAATTCCCAACAAGATGCCACATATTGCGCACGTCAACCCTAGCGTACCCAGTTTCCAACCTGAATAATGTTACATTCGCCAAGTTTTCGCGAGCAAGTACTAATGCATTTCGACCGTGAGCTTCAAAAGACCACCTGGGATTTGCCATCATTTCAGCATTTGTGATAAAAACCTACCGGTATGAGAACTATGATGTTTTGCAATTTGCTCAGGCGTACCTTCTGCTACCACCTGGCCACCGCCCGCACCACCTTCCGGCCCCATATCAATCACCCAGTCAGCATTCTTAATAACATCGAGGTTGTGTTCAATAATAATCATACTATTACCAGTATCGACTAAAGCATGCAGTACATCGAGTAGCCTATTGACGTCATCCATATGCAAACCAGTTGTCGGTTCGTCTAGGATGTACAACGTACGACCCGTTGCTCGTCGCGACAACTCTGTTGCGAGCTTCACCCGCTGAGCTTCACCACCGGAAAGGGTCGTGGCCGGTTGGCCAAGTTTTATGTAGCCCAGACCGACGTTTACCATCGTCTGCAACTTTCTCGCAATCGATGGAATGTTTTCAAAAAAACCCAAAGCCGTTTCGCAAGTCA
Source organism: uncultured Candidatus Saccharibacteria bacterium (assembly GCA_964573155.1). Taxonomy (GTDB): domain Bacteria; phylum Patescibacteriota; class Saccharimonadia; order Saccharimonadales; family JAGQNK01; genus JAGQNK01. Next base: position 4,496 of record CAZNIN010000002.1, read on the forward strand.
TGTCTAACACGTCACTAATCGTTTTGCCTTTGTAATGGATCTCCAAAGCTTCGCGATTGTAGCGTTTGCCCTTACAGACCTCGCACGGCACATATACATCAGGTAGAAAATGCATCTCGATTTTGATGATGCCATCGCCGGCACAATTTTCGCATCTTCCTCCGCGAACATTGAAACTAAAACGTCCAGGGCCATACCCACGCAGTTTGGCCTCCGGCGTACTAGCAAACAACTCACGGATAGGTGTAAACAAGCCCGTATAGGTAGCTGGATTAGAACGCGGTGTCCTGCCTATTGGTGATTGATCAATGATAATTGCCTTATCGAGGTGCTCTATACCTTCAATATCATCATGCCGGCCAGGCACGGCATTAGCTCGCATGAGACGGGCCGACAGTTCTTTTGCCAGAATATCGTTAATGAGACTTGATTTTCCGGAGCCAGATACACCACTAACCACTACTAATTGGCCGAGTGGAATCTCTACATCAATGTTATTAAGGTTGTTTTCTTTTGCCCCTTTGATACTCAGCGATTTGTCATTACCCTTGCGTCGCTTTTTCGGTGTAGCTATCTTTTTTACACCGTTCAGATATTTGCCAGTGATACTTTTTTCATCCGCGGCAACCTCTTCCGGAGCACCGGCAGCGACTACTTTACCACCGTGGATACCTGCGCCGGGACCAATATCCAACAAGTAGTCAGCTGTCCTAATTGTATCTTCGTCATGCTCGACTACGATAACTGTATTCCCAAGATCGCGGAGATGTTTGAGAGTATTAATAAGCCGCTCATTATCGCGCTGGTGCAGTCCTATGCTCGGCTCATCAAGCACATACAGGACACCCTGAAGGCCTGAGCCAATCTGAGTTGCCAGACGAATTCGTTGTGCTTCACCACCAGAAAGCGTCACTGCACTCCGTAACAAATTCAAATAATTAAGGCCTACGTCTTGCATAAATTGTAGCCGGGCGCAAATCTCCTTGATCACCTGCTGCGCAATCTGAGACTCTTTATTACTTAGTTTGATGCTGTTAAAAAACTCAATGGCTTCGTCGATTGATAATTCACAAATATCCATGATGGAATGCTTAGCAACTGTCACTGCCAGCACTTCCGGACGAAGACGACGGCCCTCACAGACATGACATGGTCGTTCACGCATAAACCGCTCTATGTCACGACGCATGAAATCACTTTCGGTTTCTTTATGTCGACGTTCTAGATTTGGAATCACACCTTCATATGTAGTCTCAAACGTTCGACCTATACCGAGCGATACCTTATATTTCTCATTGCCAGTGCCATATAATATTTTGTCCAATTGATCTTTTTTTAGCTCACCGGTGGGTACGTGCAAAGAAAAACCATAACGATCAGCAACTGCTTGCATTTTCTTGGTATACCATGCGTCCGTGTTAATACGATTGAATGGCCGTATGGCGCCTTCGGCAATAGTCAATCGACCATTCGGTATCACTAGTTCAGGATCTACCTCGAGTCGGGACCCTAGACCGGTACAGACAGGACAAGCACCGTGCGGGCTATTAAAACTAAATGTCCGTGGTTCAAGTTCGGGTATAACCACGTCCGGATGATCAATACAGGCATACATCAAACTATAATCGAAATCTTCTTGGCTATCAGCATTAAGTACTTTTAGCTTACCGTCTGCCACTTCAATCGCCTGTTCGACACTTTGCGCCAACCGCCCTCTGCTATCCTCATCGTTTACTAAGCGGTCGACAACAATTTCGATGGTATGCTTGTAGTTTTTATCGAGCTCAGGAAATTCATCCAATGCGTACACAACACCGTCGATTCGTGCCCTTGCAAAACCGGCACGTTGGTATTGCTCAGGAATGTGCTCGAAAGCGCCTTTCTTGTCGGTAACGACTGGCGCCAAAATCATCAGACGGGATTTTTCGGGTAGACTAGCGACCTTGTCAACGATCGCCTGCGTAGTCTGACGCTCCACAGGCCGCCCACACACAGGACAATGCGGAATACCAATACGAGCGAATAATAAACGTAAATAATCGTAAATTTCCGTCACCGTAGCGACTGTACTTCGGGGATTTCGGCTGGTTGACTTTTGGTCGATTGATATTGCCGGGCTCAACCCATCAATTTGATCAACATCGGGTTTTTCCATGAGCCCCAGAAATTGACGAGCATATGAGCTGAGGGATTCTACATATCTGCGCTGTCCTTCTGCGTAAATCGTATCGAAAGCAAGTGACGACTTACCAGAACCAGATAGTCCAGTAATCACCACTAGCTTGTTGCGCGGTAGCTCGACATTGATATTTTTCAGATTATGCTCGCGAGCACCCTTGACGATAATCTTCTCGCTCATCAATTCCTCACTCTAAACGGCTAGGAATTATACGTTATTTCACACAATTTTTCCAGTGACCAAAGCTTGTGATTAATATTCACCGGGATAGAACTCTACAGGCTCAAGCGTCACACAAAGCGGCACTTGCAACGCCCCGCCTTCCTCACTTCCCAGCTGAATAGGTTCATCACTTCGTAAATCGTTCATTGCCTCGATTGCTCTACGAAGGTCAGATTTCCTTACATGATCCTGTGCTGTACCACACGTAAGGTGGAGAGGCACTACATCGCGCATCGTTCCTTTTATACCAATGCCGCCTAAAGATAGTCGGATGTCACGATACTCTTCTTCTAACTCTTCACTATGTACTCGATAGCCGAGGTGCCTACCCCTGAAAAGGTCCGCTTCGCCAATAGTCACATCTATTGGATTCGAGAAAACTGAAGTTATGCGTTGTTTTTCTTTGACACTCCTTCTCCCTAACTCATAGCCAACAACTATGCCGCGACTGACTTGTTTCTGGATACTGGTGAGTGGCATTTCAGTTACGTGAAGAGCTCGGCGTGGCTCCAACCTTTCATCAATGACACCATCATCCCTCAATGCGCCGAAAGCTTCTATGATAGGAGCCGCCGATTCATACGCCACCCTTCTTCGTATGCCAAACGGCACAAAGCTCTCTGCTTTGGCGGCCACTCTTAGTTCTCTTCGCGAGTACTGTTTGTTTTTGCGAGCTGCCTGAGCATTATGATTTTTTCTCACAAAATCTCCTATTGCGTGAGAGAACTTTACTATTTTTATTGTAGTCTTTGTGCTTATGCGACTACAAGCTGGTTGTAAAAACTACTTGGAGATGCTAGGGTTTTATGGTGAAAATAGCTATTCAAGGTATTGCAGGCTCCTTTCATCATCAAGCAGCCATAAAAATGCTCAATACTGACATTGAACTTATTCAGTGCGCTACATTTCAGCAGGTGTTTGAATCAGTTGCGACCGGTGACGCACAACAAGGTGTGGTTGCGATTGAAAATAGTCTGCATGGCTCAATAAACGCCGTATATAGGTTGCTGGCGCGTAATTCCCTATGGGTCAGTAAAGAAACAGTACTGCATATACATCAGTATTTGATAGCTGCACAAGACATTGCAACTGACGCAATCGGAACAGTTCTTTCTCAGGCGCCAGCAATTGCGCAGTGTGAATTATGGCTGGAAAATCACATGCCTCACGCGCGGATCGAAGAAACGCATGATACTGCCGAAAGTGTCCGTTATGTCACGCAACAGAGCGACCAACCACTAGCGGCGATCGCCGGCAAAAAGGCAGCCGAACTGTATGGGGGCACGATCATTGCTGGGCCAATCAATGACGATGAACATAACTACACGCGTTTTTTTCTAATTGGAAGAGACCGGCACACTCACAATAACGCTACAAAAACCAGCATTATCCTCGAAACTAATCACCAGCCAGCCGCCCTATATAACGCCCTGGGCATCTTCGCTGACGCAGACATTAACCTATCCAAGCTCGATAGCCATCCTATTGCAAACGACAAGCGTCACTATGCTTTTTATATAGATTTCGAAGCAAAACTAGATGAACAAACAGAACGTGAAGTCTTTGAAAAACTACGTGCCCAAGGTTGTCACATAACGGTACTCGGTAGCTATATGACAGTCGTCTAGGCTATACTTTATGGGTATGGCACGAGTCAAACACTACATACAGCTAATTATTTTTGATACCTTGGCTGTTATCTGTATGATCGGCGCAATCCTCACCGGGTGGCTCCCGGGACCTGGTGGTATTCCGTTATTCATCATCGGACTTGGTTTGTTGGCTATAAATCATGAATGGGCAGAGCGCTACATAGACATGCTTCGTGAATACGCAGATAAGCTTGGCGATCTTATTTTTACACCAAGGCTTCGTGTCTTCTTTGATCTTCTTGCCCCGACGCTGTTAATATGGGGAGCCTACATAGTACTAGACATGCTTCAACCTTGGACCAAGGCAGTCGGGGTGTTTATGATAAGTATGGGAGTACTTGTCTTTTTTGGCAATCGAAATCGATGGAAACGACTTAAGCAGAAGGTCAAGAAAAAGCGTTAGCGTAATATAACATATTTGCTTTATTTACAATTTAGTGTAAAATCCACCTTAAAATTATATACTCACAGTCAGAGGTGGCATATGTTAGAGCTCATTGTTTTAGGCCAAATACCCGGAAGTCAGTTTCAACTTACTTTTGGCCATACGATCGTACTGTGGCTGGGATTTGTGATCACAGTACTGTTACGGATGAAAGGGCGCAAAATAAAAAATACCCTTTCAACCGAAGCAGAGATGTTGCTCATTTATGTCTCATTGAGATTTAGACATAAATCACCCTTCGCTCGCTGGCAAAACGCTCTGGCCGTAAAGCTGAAGCTCTTCTAGGATATACTGCTGTTCTCTGGTCAAATTATTGTTTTTAGCAAGTTCAGCCAAGCGGGCAAAATACTTCGCAGCTCGACTCGCCTCTCCTCCGCCAAGTAGTTTTCTCTCGCGAAAACGCTCCCATTCAGCACGGTCCGCCTCACTTAGAGATTTCGGATAGTTACGTGCCTTATAGAGGGGTAGCAATGCGTTCAATCTGTCATCTTTGAACTTTGGATCCAAGCTTTTTAACGCATCAACATCTGCAGTTCGTACCGACTGCATAGAAGCTTTGTCTTCTTGAGCAAAAAAGCCATCATACATCCGCGCATCAGCATCACTATCCATTTCGAGTAGGCGAACTTGGAGCTTTTTGTCCATAATTCGTAATGCTTCCACTACACCCTGAGTTAGCTCATGTTGAACTTTTTGTAGTTTCTCAAAATTGATCATATAGGTTTCAGGGAGAAGTTTTAATCGTTCTTGGCTAGCTTCGTCAAGAACACTGAGCGGCGCCACGGCTGGACATCGGTTAAACTTGAGCGATTTTACCGGCAGACGAGGACCCGGATCATCTTTTCTCCGCCGCATCGCTTCTGCTAATGCTGGCGGATCGAGCTCAAGAAATGGCGAAGGGTCATAACGCAAATCAAAAACTAAGGCACCCTGACCCTGTGGATGCTCCGCCAACGTACTCACGACTGTTGTTTTTTCGAACTCGTTGGCGTATTTGCCAGACGTGTACACAAAGGGCTGACCACCCATGGTTAATTTTGCAACTTCTTTTTTATCACGCATCTTGAGCAAAAAATCAAAAAGCTTCGGCTGTTTTTCCCTAATGAGCTGTGCGACAGCAATAGTTGCGTTGACATCGCTCAAAGCGTCGTGAGCATTGGCATGATCTAATTTGTTTAAAGACGAGAGCAGCTCCAAACGATTTGTAGGAGTACCCTTGGCGTCAAACGGCCATTCGATGCCCTCTGGCCGTAACGCACGCGTCATGCGCACAACGTCTAGAATATCCCAACGCGACCGACCGTTTTGCCACTGCCATTCGTATGGGTCATAAAAGTTACGATACATTGTGTACCGCATGAACTCATCGTCAAACCTTACCGTGTTATAGCCAACAAATATTGTGTCGGGCAAAGCAATTTCCTCGGAAAAGATTTTTAGAAACTCGGCCTCGTGAAGGCCATCGGCGATCGTTTGCTGGGGAGTAATCCCAGTCACTAGCACTGCATCCGGTTCCGGCAAAACATCATCAGAAAGCCGTATCAATACATTATGAGGCTCACCAACTGGCTGCAGCTGCAGATCAGTCCGTTGACCTGCAAACTGCATTATCCTTGCTTCTTTTGGGTTAAAGCCAGAGGTTTCTAAATCATAAAAATAAAGTGTCTGCGTCATACCTTATTAGTCTATCACTCTCTAGCTACCTTAGCCGCACGCTAATATTCTATAGAATGATCCTTAATCAAGATTTTGTCACCAGGCTCAATCCCCTGCCGAACTAACGCATGGGTAATACCCATTTTCTTCATAATGTCACGTAGCCGAGCAACTGCATGGTAGTTTTCAAAGTCAGTGCGCAAGGCAAATCGCTCAATCTTTCGGCCTGAGACACGAAATCCTTCTTTGGTCTTTTCAATATTCCAAGCGTCATTGCTCTTTATCGTCAAAGTTGGTAGATCATTTTCTTTATCCGCTTCGACTTCCGCAAGTTGCGCTTGAGCCCCGAGCACCTCTCGCTTCACTTCGCGCAACAGCTCCGTAACCCCCTCACCGCTTTTCGATGATATTGCCAGTATTTTTGCTCCCTCGGGTAGGAGCGGCTCAATTTCATGGATTCGTTCACGAACAATTTCTTCGTCTAGTCCATCAATCTTACTGAGAGCTACGACCTGCGGCTTGTTAGACATATCCGTCTTATATGCCTTCAGTTCTTCTTGGATAGTTGTATACGCACCCTTGATATCATCTTGATATGCGTCAATAAGATGCACTAACACCTGAGTGCGCTCGACATGCCTCAGGAATTCATCGCCCAGACCCTTCCCCTCGCTGGCACCCTCTATCAGGCCAGGTATATCGGCAAATAATAACGCCGTATTATCAATATCTACTACACCGAGGTTAGGGGTAAGCGTAGTGAACGGATAATTTGCGATTTCAGGTCGGGCATTGCTAATGACACTCAGTAGGGTGGACTTGCCGGCATTTGGTAGGCCAACCAAACCGACATCGGCGATCATCTTGAGCTCCAAAACGAGTTCCATTTCCTCACCTGGCTCACCTTTTTCGGCTACACGTGGTGTCTGTCGGGTACTGCTCGTAAAATGAGCATTTCCAAAACCACCTTTACCGCCCTCTGCAATAAGCACTCGCTGTCTATTATGTGTCAGATCTGCTAAAAACTTGCCCTCTATATCGTTAACGACAGTGCCTACAGGCACCTTCACAATCAGATCGCCGCCGCTTCTGCCATGGCGCTTACGCTTGGAGCCGGCTTGGCCGCTTTCGGCAATCAACTGTTTCTGAAAGCGAAAAGTTGCAAGCGTGTTCTGACTTAGGCTAGCCTCAAACAACACGTTGCCGCCATTGCCGCCATCGCCACCGTCAGGGCCGCCTTTGTCAACGAATTTTTCCTTGCGGAAACTCACGACACCATTGCCGCCATCGCCAGCCTTAACCGAAACCTTCACCTTGTCCACAAACATACAAAGGCATTATAACAGAGGTGGTGTAATTTTTACAGAGGTAAATTAACGATAGATGAATTTTTGGAATTTCGAGTGCACGGGCACCCAATCGCTGTATCCGGTTGCACCCCATCCAGCTAAGCCGTTCATGTCCGAATATTTGATCATCGTGCCATCAGGCGATACTGCCTCAACCACCCCAACGTGGCCAAGCCCACCAGCATCGGTTTGAGCCACTGCACCTGGTCGAGGCACGCCACTCACTATCCAGCCACTTCCGGCAGCATAGTTATCCCAAGTATTAGCATTCCCCCAGTTTGCTGGAACCGCCACTTTATTTGCCACATACCATGTACACCAGCCATAGTCATATCCATTGTATCCATAAATCGGGGTGCTTCCCCAAGCCGTAGCTCCATAACTGCTATACGATGAAGCAACATTATACGTAGCAGTAGCCTTGGTGCCATCAGGAATAACAATACGGCGCCCAACAACAAGTCCTAAAACTTCTGCATCATTAAATGATTCAATTGCCGCCTTGCTGGCATTGTATTCACGAGCTAGCTTGTCGGCCGTATCGCCGGCTTTCACCAGATAAACGATGCCGTTTACGGGCGGGATGTAAAGCTCACGACCCACCGGCAAATCAGCACTTTCTATGTTATTTGACCAGCGGATGCTATCCGATGTAACTCCAAACTTTGCAGCTACTGTGGCGAGAGTATCGCCTGACTTCACTACATATACCTGTATGTCTTTGTAGGATTTCGCCGAAGTACTGACAATTTGTGGCTTCGCAACAATTCGACTGTCGGCTGACGTAATAGCCATTTGTCCACTTATCGTATCCGCTTGGTTCACGACAGCTGTGGATTCTGGCAAACTTGCCATACGGGCTAAATGTACCGCAATATCAGAAGAAGAGAGCTGATCAAGCGGACTTGCTGCAACCACATCACTCGAAAGTGCACTCTGCTTTATTGCCTGGCTTGTATTTGGACTTTTGGTTACAAAACTAATTACAGCAACAAGCAGCGCTGCGTTTGCGGCTATGAGGGAATATCGAATAATACGCTTGCGATATTTTTTTATAGCTCGACCAAACAACCGTCGTTGCGGCTTTGCTGCTGTCTTGCTTCGAGTGCCTTGGCTTAAGGTTTGCGAGAGAATACGAATAACTGTCTCCCGTTTCGTTTTTTTACGAAACGTACTGCCTGATTGGTTCTTATATAATATTGCCACTGAGCATACGGATCAGCTCTGTTTTAATGTCATAATCAATCAGATAGGCAACCTTGTGAATACTAGGTATTGCTATCTAGCACTTTTTTGGTTGCGTATCTGATTATATCAAAAAATACACATCGGGCAATAGCTCCGACCCCTGTTGCACCCCTGTTACTATCACTCTCGGGATGTCTATTGACACAGAAGGGTGCAGTGGCGTTTTGTAAGAGCCTCATGATCTTCGAGAGTGCGCGAAAAATATGTTTTTCCGTCATCGCCAGACACAAAATATAAGTAGCTAGTCTTAGAGGGACTCGCCACAGCTTCCAGCGAAGAGATACTAACATTGCTGATTGGTGTTGGCGTAAGGCCTTTATGTAAATATGTATTGTATTTCGATTCATACGTAAGAATTTGTTTTCTTGTCAACTCATCGGCAGCACCACTCAAAACGGCGCCATAAGTAGCAGTGGCGTCAGATTGTAATTCTCGACCTTCTTTCAGTCGCTTCAAAAACACTTGGGCAACTGTTTTTTTATCAGAACCATCGCTTACTTCTTGCTCAATAATCGAGGCGAGTATGACGCCTTGATGAACCGTTAGACCCTGTCGTACAATCCCGGCTCGAAGATCTGGCGTCAGATATTTTTGCATCTGGTCAAGCGAAGAACGAATGATTGTCTGTGGCGTCGTGTCGGCAGTCTTCTGAAAAGATTCGGGGTAAAGATATCCTTCCAGATTGGCTCCTTTTGGCTTATCGACAAGTGCTGGGTGGTTCACATAGTGAGACGGCTTCAGAGCATCGTCTACAGCTTGCGCGCTATAGCCGTATTTATCAATAAGAGTGCTACGAATTTGGTCTAGTCTGAGACCAGGAATAATCGTAACCAAGTCTGTCGCAACACGACCCTGAGTAATCACATCAGCAATTTCTGGAATGGCTAAGTTCGGCCGTAGTGTGTACGTGCCTGCCTTTAGGTAATCACCTAACTTATTTGTCCGGAAATACCACTCAAATGCCCACGACGAGCGTATAAGCCCGGACTCTTCGAGTGATTTCCCCACTTCTTGCACAGAAGCCCCTTTTTGTACCGTAAAGGTGATATTTTTCTGGGAAGCACTAACAGGCCTAAGGTTGCGACTATACTCACGACGTATCAAAAAGACGCTTCCTACTACAACTAACACGAGTATGAGCAAACCACCCGTGATTATTTTGGGCCAATCTTTTTGCTTTCGTTTCCGGTTGAACACCATACCCAGTTAATTGCTCCGTGCGTTTAAATAATCTTCCAGTATATAAGCTGCAGCGAGCGAGTCAACATCACCCTTGGCAAACTGCTTACCGCGAGCTCGAAGCTCTTCTTCTGCCTGCCGGGAAGTCAGGGCTTCATCCTGAACCTCGGCCTCGATTTCTAAACGTATCTTCATCTCAGATATGAACTGTTTTGTTCGCTCTGTCTGAGCAGTATTCTCGCCACGCAAGTTGCGGGGCAACCCAACGACAACCTGTGTTACATCGTTTTCACGTATCAGCAACTCCAGCTTCTGCCAGAACGATTCGTCGCGAACTAAGGTCGTAAAAGGGCCTGGCAAGCGCGCAAGAGTATTCGTCATTGCAACACCAACTCGCTTGTCACCAACATCAAGAGCAATAATATTATGGATTTCGGTTGTCTGCATTTTCGCCCGAATCTTTACCCTCAATTATGATAGTAATCTTATCAGCACTCTTCGGCGTGGACTGAACCCAGAACGGACTGTAAGCTACCTCAACATCATTCACGCCAGGACGCTTCCTGAGCATATCCTGGATCTCTCCACGTTTCTTACCCGCAATTTCTTTTTTCAGCGAATCTTCATTTAACTCCGGTCCTGCCACAACGATTGTTTGAAGTGCAAGGGTTGTCTGACCGCTCGGATTAACCTGTTCAACGCGAATATTCGCCTTGCTCAATCCATTGTCACGGATAACCTGGGTTTCAGGATCAATCTTTTCTTTGGCGTCTTCTTCGACCAAGGTCTTTAGGTCGTTTTCTTTTACGCCAAGCATGGTGAACACAGTGGTCGACGTTATGGTCACTTCGTTTGCTTCAGCACCTACTTCTGGAGAGCTCGTGACGGTCGGTGTCCCTGCTTTAAGCGTTTCCTCAATTGGCATATAGCCTTCATCTTGGATGTCTTCCTTTAGTTCTTTTGGCGCTTCATCGCCCACTCGTTTGGTGATAGCGTCCTTAGCCTTGTTGACATCGTCTTGGGTCACTATCTTGACAATCTTGTCGGTTCCACCCGACATAGCGTCATCATTCGTAGCAGAGACAGCAGAGTAACCCGCTACAGTGAAGGATTTATTACTGTCAACGTTGTAACGTTCTCCCGGACTTTGGGCGACTACGTCCACAGTCCTGCTAGAAATATTAGGGAAATCCTCATTCCGGCAATCACCACCAATCTCTACGCTTTGTAACGTAGCCGATTCTTGGGTTACATATGAAATATTTCCTGTACTTACCGTGGTACCTGCGGATATAGATAATTGCTGTGATGAACAGTTTGAAAGAGACAGAGTAACCGAGCCTGTTGCTTTTTTGCCTAAATTCTTCTCCCCGGTTGCAGCAACCTTCTCGGTGTCCGTTTTGCGAAATTCTTTGTTGATCGCAGGAATGATGCCGCCTTCCTTATCGATTCGCTGTGCATTCGTATCGGCAATAATCGTGAGATTTGTATCCAGATTACTCGTATCCGTTTTGAGAGTAACTTTCGCTTTCGGCAGGACCATAAATGCCATAACATAACCAACTACCAGTAGCAGCACCGCTGCAATGCCGAGAAACAGTTTGCTGCGGAATTTTTCGAAGTTAGGGATTTTGAATTTTTTCTTGGACGCAGCACCCTTGCCTTTCTTACCCTTCTTGCCGGCGGCAGCTGCTCCGGCAGCAGCACCTGACCCTCCAGCTCCGCCGGATTCAGCTGTCATTTCCGTGTTATCAACTTCAATCGCTTCGTCGTCAGCTACACCGGATAATGATCCAACAGAGGCAGCTTTATCTAATTCGGCATTTTCATCTTCTGGGGCATTGGCCGCTGCTCGTGCCGCCATTGGCGCAGGTGGTATCGCCGGCTTGCTCTGCGGCGTCTTAGCAACATGTAGACCGACTGCACCGGCCAAAGGCATCAGTGCAGATTCGGAAGTTATCAGAACTACGTTCTTTTTTTCGGTGTCGGCTGTGCGCTTGAGTAGCTTCATATTAACGATGCTCTGAAATACCCCAGCCCGTTTGGGCAATACAAGCGCAACTATCTTCTTGGGTGAATTTTGTACTTTATCGATGATAGATGTGATTTCATCATCGATATCTATATAAATGGTGTCCTTAGGGTCTTGTGTCATAACTTATGATTCTCTATATTCGTAACATTCTATCAATTTTTTCTTTCACCGAATTTGCTGGTCGCATTTCCTGCTGAAGCGTATCCATGCCGACCCGCAGTAGCCCCATAGCTGTCACAAATGTATGGTCAGCCACATTGCCGGTCTTATCAAAAATACCCACTACTTGTTCCGGCTTAATGTGCTGAATCACCGGTTTTCGAGTAAACGGCAGATCTTTGTACCAGCTAGACTTACCGAGTGAATCAGTAAGAATATCAAGGCTAGAGCCGCCGCCGCAAAGCAGGATGCGATTTGGCAAGCTATCTAGTTTAGTGAACTCGCTGAGCGCCAGCTCAACACCGCTCGTCCATACATCTACTGTCTTACCGAGAATCTTTTCCGCTGCGGCTTTCTTATTTTGCGGCAGACGGTTAGTGCTTAGATTCAGTTTCAGCTCTTCTGCTCGATCAAAATCGACACTTAGCTCACGTTCGAGTGTTCGTGTAAACGCCCGTCCGCCAATACCAAACATCTTGGTACCCTGTACGCCGCCCTCATTTATGACAGCAATATCTGTCGTGCCGCCACCGACGTCCATAAGTATAGCGCTCATATTAGCATTTGGATCATTACCAATTACGGAACGAGAAACCGCGAATGGTTCAGCCGCCACCGCTAGCAAGTCGAGGTCCAGCTCCTGTGCCGTACGCTCCAGCGCACCAATGTGCACCAATGGCGCGAATGCTGTATAAAGCTGCACAATAACATCTTTGCCCTGGAAACCGACAGGGTTCGTGACTTTATAACCATCAATATCTATACCGACAAGTGCACTATTGACCAATCGGATTTCAACTTCTTTGCCACCCATTTCCCAGGCCAATTCTTGTTTGGCCTTTTTCTCGGCACGCTCCTGCACCAGCCCGATTATACGCTCCAATTCAGCAACATCCAGCGGCTTACTGGCATTTTTCCGCGTACACCTAACAGTGGTTGTAGTGCCTTTTACCAATTCACCCGCAATACCAAGAACTGCCGTTCTTGCACTGACGCCCGCCTGCTGCTCAGCTTGCGACAATGCTGCATCACAATTTGCGACAACAGCACCAATATCAGCAATTGCACCGGCTTGCATATCTGTAAGCTCCTGGTGCTTCCTGCCAACACCGATAATCTCCAGCTCCTCGCCGATCACTTTGGCAACAAGTGCTTTCACATACTCGGTTCCAATATCCAGACCGACTACGTACTGACTGCTATCAGACGTTTTTGACGATGTAACCTTCTTTTTTGCCGAGCGGGAAAGCCCCGAGAGTTTATTAAGCATAATCAGAATAATTATATCACGACGGCCAGTGAAGCTTGCTACTGCAGAACAGCTTTGATGCGACGTATACCGGCAGATGAAGCTTCTTCTTTGATAATCTTGAAGCGCTTATCGTCTTCAAATAGTTGTAGAGTATGATCTACGTGTGGACCGCCACAAATTTCGAAACTGAAAGGTCGCTCATCAGATGGTGACTGAGGATCTTTCATAGAGTAGACTTTCACAGTATCTCCATAACGATCGCCAAACTGGCCGAGCGCACCGAGTGGTCCGGTTGCTTCTTCGGTCGGATATTCTTTCCAACTAACTTGTAAATCTTTGGCGATTTGTTCGTTGACAATCTTCTCGACCTCATCAAGCTGCTCGCGAGTAACTTTTTCGGGATGAGAAAAGTCAAACCGCAAACGTTCTTCGGTAATATTACTGCCGCGCTGTATAACGTGATCGCCAAGCACGTCGCGCAATGCTTGGTACATCAGGTGCGTCGCAGTGTGATATTTCTTGTGCTGCAAAGTCTGGCCGCCCAGACCGCCTTTAAAAGTACCTTTAGCTGCGGTCTGACTTCGCTGCCGTTGTTCTTGCATTAATTGCTCGAATTCCTGACGCCAGTTATCGGAAACTTTGACCTCCTGCTTGAAGGCTTCTTCGACACTGAGCTCAACCGGGAAGCCGTACGTGTCATACAGGGTGAATATTTCTTTGCCAGTCAGGCCGTCTTCTGTTAGCTTGCTAAACTCACGAATACCTTTTCGAAGTGTTTGTCGGAAAGCTTTTTCTTCGCGTACCAATACCTCAATAATCTGCTGACGCTTCTCGGCGACTTCCGGAAAATCATCGTGATACATATCAGCTATGACCGGCACAACATTTTCCAGAAAATTTTGCTCTACGCCAAGGTCAAAAGCAAAGCGAATAGCCCGACGAACCAGCCGACGCATGACATAGCCCTGCTCTTTGTTACTTGGCTTAACGCCATCAACAGCCAGAAAAGTCGCTGCCCTTAAGTGGTCTGCTATCACCCGCATACTTTCGGTATGGCTTTCGTACTTTTTACCACTGATTGCTTGCAATGTATCAATGATTGGCCACATGACACTAATCTTAAATACATCAGGACTGTCGATTGCGGCTGCAGCGATACGCTCCAAGCCACCACCAAAGTCGACGTTTGGCTTGGCAAGAGGCTCAAAACCATTTTCGGTTCGACGATACTGCATAAAGACCTGATTTCCAATCTCCATAAAACGGCCTGAATCACTAGCCGGATGAGCTTCACCATAGCCTTCAGCATGGTTTTGCTCCCCAAAGTCATAAAATACCTCGCTGTCTGGACCGCATGGATCGCCTATCGGCGTTTTGTCCAGGCCGCCACCGCGACTCCACCAGTTCTCGCCGTCATCATAGAAAAAGATGCGCTCGCCATCTTTGATGCCCCGCCTGTCACCATCCGTCTGGCTGCCGATTTCGACAATACCCGCATCGATGCCTTTTTCTTTGAAGAGTTGCTGCCAAATACGAGCAGCCTCGTCATCGCGCGGTATTCCGTCTTTCTTGCTACCGATAAAACAGGTTACGTAGATTTTATGCGGATCAAGCCCCACAACATCTGTCAAAAACTCAAAGAACCAGCGAATCTGCTGCTCTTTAAAGTAATCACCGAGTGACCAGTTGCCAAGCATCTCGAAAAATGTAGTATGTCGATTATCACCAATGTCATCAATATCCTGTGCACGCAAGCACGTCTGGCTATTGACCAAACGGACACCTTCCGGGTGCGACTCTCCTAACAAATAAGGAATAAGTGGCTGCATACCTGAACCGGTAAACAAAGTTGTTGGGTCGTTGTACGGCACGAGAAGAGCTCGCGGAATTGCTTTATGACCACGGTTTTCAAAAAACTCTAAGTAAGCCTTACGGATTTGTTGTGCATTCATCTCTGTTATTGTACCAGATCGGGACCGATTACGCCTTGGATTTGTCAAATAACCTCTAACGTGGTGAGACTTTGATTATTTTATCTTGGCCTTCTCCGTTATCAGTCGTTAGATACAGTGCCTGGTTCGGACCCATCACGACGCTACGTATGCGACCATACTTGTTGGTAAAGAGTAACTCCTGAGACACAACGTCGTTATTATTCCCTAGCTTCAAGATACGTACGTGTTTGTTTTTGAGTACGGCTACAGCTAACCTGCCATCAAGATCGCGCCACTTATTGCCACGAATAAACGTCATCCCGGATGGTGCGATAGTTGACTTCCCTGACACCCAAATCGGGTCAATCGCCAAAGGGTATTCTTCCTTATCGGTCATCGGCACCAACTCGTTATACAAAGGTACTGGGTTCCAGCCCATGTTGCCCGAATTTAGCGGATTGATCTCGTCATCTTTGTCTGGACCATGCTCCACGCTAAAACCATATGAGCCGTTTCGAGCTTGTTCGTACATCGCCAAACCCTGTACATTACGGTGCCCGTAACTATAAATCCGAGCATCAAAATCACCGCCAAGATTGCCAGAAGCCGCCTTCCCTGTGCGATCAACCCTAAGTATCTTGCCGCCCAGAGATTTCGGGTCTTGCGGATTTGTACCATCGGCAG
This sequence comes from uncultured Candidatus Saccharibacteria bacterium, assembly GCA_964573155.1. Taxonomy (GTDB): domain Bacteria; phylum Patescibacteriota; class Saccharimonadia; order Saccharimonadales; family JAGQNK01; genus JAGQNK01. The sequence continues at coordinate 20,490 of CAZNIN010000002.1, forward strand.
CATCACCGGTACCTATCCATAAGAACTTGTCCGCACCAAAACGCAACCGACACCCGGAGTGTCTACCGGGGTAAAAAGTTGTATTGACCGGTATGCCTGTCACTATATCAGTCTTTTCAGTCAATTCGCTTATCTGCTCACTAACCCTCCAGCGGCTTACTCGAACATCTTTTTCGGTTGCGTAACATGCATAAATAAATCTGTTTTCGCTAAATACTGGATCGATGGCAAGACCCAGCAAACCGCCCTCACCGCGAGCATAGACGTCAGGCAAAGTATGTATTGTCTCCTTTTTGCCATCTGCCAGTTTACTAATTATTCCGCTCCGCTCAGTAAATAGTGCCGTACCGTCCGGCAAAAAGCCGATGTCCCATACGTGCGTAAGTCCGTCCAGTACTATTTCTTCACGCAAATCAGGTATGCCACCGCGCCCTTGTTGGACAACCGGAGCATTATCGGGTGCCGGAGCCAGATTTCGCTGCACGCTCAAAATGACGAAAAGCGCAAAGCCGAGCGCTAACAGCCCCAAGACACCAAAAATAATTACCGCTCGTCTTTTCATAGCTCTAGCATAATACAAACAACCGCTGTACGGCTAGACTACGATTCCGCCGCCTACCACTCGATCACCATCATATATAACCGCTGACTGACCTGGGGTAATCGCTCGTATTTTGTCCTCTAACGCTACATGTAGTGTAGGTACGCTATTTGTAGCGGTGCTTACTGGCTTATTTAGTGACCCTATCACAAGAGGTGCCCGGTATCGTGTACGGACATGATAACTTCGCTTGAAATCAGGCGTGCCATTTATCCAGTGCACGTCCGTCAGATCCAATTCTTGCTTCCAGAGATTTTCGTCATCCAGATTCGTCGTGACGTAAACCTCGTTTTTTTCCATATCCTTGCCGATGACATAGTACGGCAATCCGCCACCAATGTTCAGCCCGTGCCGTTGGCCTATGGTATAGAAAATCGCACCGTCGTGCTCTCCAATCGTCACACCGTGTTGCTCGATTATGGGCCCTGGATCAGTTGTGACGTACTGACTTAGGAAATCTCGGATGCCAACTTTACCGACAAAGCATATTCCTTGGCTGTCTTTCTTCTCGGCAGTCGCCAAGCCAAGCTTCTTGGCCATGGCGCGCACATCATCTTTTGTTGCGAAGTTGCCTATTGGCATCAGACTTTTTTCGAGGGCTGACTGTGTCACACGGTACAAAAAATACGTCTGATCCTTTTCCTTATTTGCCGCGGTCCATAATTGTCCGTCTTTGACACGAGCATAGTGTCCGGTAGCAATCATGTCGGCGCCATCCTCCAGGGCCGCGTCCAAGAACAACCTGAACTTCACTTCCTGATTGCACATAATGTCAGGATTCGGAGTGCGCCCGGCTTTGTATTCGTCGATCATATAGTCAACGACCTTTTGACGGTACTCGGACTCGAAGTCATACATCTTGAAATCAATGCCAAGCTGTACCGCCACCCGTTTGGCGTCTTGATAATCATCTTTCCACGGACACGGCAAACCAGGCAGGTCCTGACTCCAGTTTTTCATGTATACGCCCACGACAGTATAGCCCTGTTCTTTCAAAAGAGCTGCCGTTACCGACGAATCAACGCCACCACTTAAACCAACGTATACAGTTGCTGCCATAACCTATCTATTTTAACAGTTTAGCTCATATTTTTCGAGTCTGTGCAAACATGCACCTTTGTCGTCTCTCACACATCGAGAAATACAATAACTCTATTTGCTTTGACATGCATAATGCCCCGCGAAATCGCAATTTTTTCGTCGCCCTGATCTGATCTCACAATAATGTCGCATGGAATAAGAAGCGTCATGAAATTATGATGCTTGGGCAAGATATCAAATGGCCCTGTTTCGTTTACCGCAGATATGCTGTTGGCTATCCCATTAAAGTACGTTTTGAACGGCGCATATACTTTAACGTGCATCTTGCCATCAGGCACTATAAGTTCCGGCTGTTTGGTATCAGATCTATCCTCGAACATATGGTCGCTTATGCAATTATCTCTTCTACAGACTGTAGGGTTTGCTCACGTGTAAAGAAGTCGCCAGCAACACCAGTGTGTTTGGTCATTACATTCATGTTCTGCGTGAAATTCTGTATAAGGCGCTTAGCCTTGGCATAATCGGCTCTATCAGATGCCGAAAGTTCGTTCTCGCCAATAATCGCGATGATATTCTTGAGCGAGTCATATTTCTGCAGAAGATTCTGCACCCGAACACTCAGCACATAATGACGATCACCGACAATCTCTGGCGTAAGCAAGGATGATGTTGTACTTCCAATATCTACAGCCGGTCGGACTCCTTGCTCGGCTACTCGACGTGACAGCACCAGCACCGAATCAAGCTCATGCTGGATCATCTGCACCGCTGGGTCAGACAAATCATCAGCAGGCACATAGATAGTCTGCACAGAGGTGATTGAACCGTTTTCATTGGAGCTCAGACGATCCTGCAGAACTTTTATGTCCGAGAATACAGTCGGCTCATAGCCGCCCTCGTTCGGTGTCTGGTCCATAATCGTTGACAGCTCGTTCCGCGCCTGAACATAGCGATACATATTATCTGCGAAAAACAATATGTCTTTATTTTGCTCATCTCGAAAATGCTCCGCCATCGCAACCGAAGAAATAGCCACGAGTGAACGTTGCACTGGATTTTCGTTCATTTGCGCAAGAAGCATACAGGTGTTTTTTAGTAAGTCGTCTTCGCGAAGAGTATCCCAGAGCTCATGACCCTCTCGAATACGCTCACCAATGCCCGCAAAAAAGGACAGACCCGCTCCAGATCGAGCAATGTTATTAACGAGTTCCATGGTGAGCACCGTTTTTCCGACGCCAGCACCACCAATAATGCCGATTTTTCGTCCCTTTACAAATGGCGTAAAGAAGTCGATCACCTTGATACCAGTTTCCAAAATCTCTGGCTGTTGGGTCGTAAATTTCGTCGACCTTGGTGGCAGTTTTGTGATGTCTTTCTTCACAATATCCTCACCGGACAATGGCGGCTGACCGTCCAAAGGATCACCAAGTGCATTGAAAATTCGCCCGACAGTTGCATCACCTACTGGAATTTCTATGCCTTTGCCAGTGCGCTTAGCGCTCATTCCTTTTTGTATGCGCCGATCTGTACGAACATTAAGACAAACCGCTCTTCCATTGGGTTCTATATGATCAACCAGCAACGCTGTATCATAGCCATTATCGACGATGACTATCTCGCCTACTTCTGGAGTTTCATCATCGAATTGCACAAAGACTACAATGTCTTTTATTGAGATAACTTGTCCGGCCATCATATTGATATACTCATCATTCTTTTCGATTTTTTCAAGCCATTCACAATTTCCTTGAGACGTTCGTCTTTATAAGCGCGGCGCGCCCTGTTGTACTCCAAGGTAAGATCCTCTTTGACTTCGCCAGCCCGTTGGTGGGATGCGGACATCGCCCTAAAGCGAGAAGCATATTGCGCAAGCTTCGATTCCAGGATAAGCTGACTGATCGCGATCTGCATCATGGATCGCTCAAGATGATCTACCACATCATATGTACTAGGCTCGAAAATATAGTTAGATTCGGAAATAACTTCTTTCTCACTATCATAAGCGCTTCCTTCACTTTGCACTGCCGTAGAGAGCTCAATCTTATGTGCGTCCTGGCTCATTAACGAGACATATTGCTGATAAAACATAGTGGTCGATCGATACTTCTGAACTTCATGTATGATCGGCGTGACGTTTATATTTTGGTCACGAACTGGCAGCTTAAAATACTTCTTATAGGAAATACCACGCTGAGCTAACTGCAGCGCACCGTGATGACCGATTACAATGATTTCATGTTTGCTCTTGTCATACGTTTTGAGCATCAAGTGAATAAGTTTTTGATCAATATCACCAGAAAAGCCACCTTCGGCAGTAATGATAATGTATAGTTCTTTATCTATTACTTCGTATTCTTCCTGCGAGCGGCCAAATCCAAATTGCGTACCAACGCGGAGCTGTGAATAGATATGCCACAATTCGTGAAAGAAATTTGTCGACTCGAGAACCTGACTCTTGATTTGAGCAATCCGCATACTCGCAATACCTTCAAAAACTCCCGTTAAATCCGCGAGCGTACCCATCGCCTGCTGGTGCTTCTCGATTTCCTTCGGTCGCCTCATTTCAAATCTCCCGATTTTTTGGCCTCTTGCTGTACGCCTGCCTTTGCCAAACGAGAATCGGAGTTTGCTGATGAAGGCTTCTGTACTGCAACTGATTGTGATGGAGGTACACCGCCTCGAACAACCTGAGATAGCAGCTCTTGCCTTACCGTTGCATAATCTTCTTCTTTGGATATTTTGGCGGCAAATTCCGGAGATTTTAGTTTTAAGGTCGCCAAATCAAGTAAATCAGGATTGTCAGCATTGAGAATAATGTCAAGCATGAGCTGCTGTGCCAGGAGAGAATAGGAATCTGCTGGTGCTTGACTGACAATTTCGAAAATTTGCTTCCCCACCCCCAGTGCGTGCTTTGCTTCGGCGGCTAGCTCTGTACCGAAATGCGAGTATTCCGCCGCTTGTCGATAATCCGCCAGTAATTTCAACGTTTGAGATGCAAGTGTTTTTTGCCGCTTGTTGTGACCGATACCCCCTGCTCGTGTCACACTCAGCCCCATGTTGATTGCGGGACGAACGCCATCTCGAAAAATATTCATATCCAAAATCCACTGTCCATCGGTAATTGACATTATATTTGTTGGCAGATAGGCAGTAATATCCCCGCCGGCAGCATTTACGAGAGGAATGCTTGTTAAATGCTTGCTGTTCTTTTCTAATCGACCAGCACGTTCGAGGAGGCTTGAGTGTGCATAGAACATATCCCCCGGATACGAATCCCGGCCTGGGCTCACCCCAGAAAGAAGCGCCACTTCACGATACGCATGCGCATGTGAGGTCAAATCGTCATAGATAATGATCGTGTCTTGGTCACATTTTTGCCAGAGATACTCCGCTATTGCACACCCGACATACGGCGCAATATAACTCATAATCAGTGACTCGAACATGGTGGCAACAACTACTATGGCCTTTTCCATACCACCAGATGTCTCTAGCTTGGTGATCAGTGCTTCGACGTCGCTACGTCGCTTGGCAATCAGAACATAGACTACGACTTGATCAGTGTGTTTTTGGTTCATCGTCAGCTGAGTGACAAGCGTACTCTTGCCTGACTTGCTATCACCGAGAAGTGCCATGCGCTGACCGCGAACTAACGGAAACAATGAGTCAATAGTCACTATTCCGCTTTCCAGCTGCTCCGACAGCAACTTTCGCTCATGAAGCGGAGGAGCTGCGTTAAACACCGGCCACGTACTGTCTGCAGCGATCGGCCCCTTACCATCCAGGGGCTCTCCGGTGACAGAAACAACACGACCAAGAAAACTTTTACCAACCTTACATACCAACTCCTGATGCTGAACAACTGCAATCATGCCCACACTCACTGGTACTCCACCTAAATGCAGAATAACTACATGGTCTTCGGCTATCTGGTGGACAAAACCTTTGCTACCGTCCTCGAACATAATGAGCGTATGCATGGAACACGGCTGAAGGCCAGTAGCACGCACAAGAAACTTCTCCACAGCGATGACCTCGCCCACGGGGTTGCCAGAGGTGACAAGCGTATCAAAATGCTGATTACCCGTTCGTGAAGCTTGCGTGTCTGACTTTGTGTTACTCTCCACCTTTATCTCCCAGCTGCGTAGCCTCATCATGTTCATCACTTACGGGAATTTCTGATTGCGAATTTGACTGAGCGTCAACGTGTTCGTCTGTTCCCCCCATAGTGCTTTGCTCCGTAGCCTCTATGCTACCAGCAACGGCCTGCCCTATCCCTTCGTGAAGCTTATTCAGCAACAGTGGACGTTGCTTCTGAAAATACTGCCGAAGGCTTAAATCGAGATATAAGCTGTTGCCACGAATCGTACATCCCGCCCCAATACTCGGCTGCAGTCCTACATGCAGAAGCATTAAAGGATGAATCTCCCTCCGCAGCCATGTCAATATTTTTTGTATAAACACGGGTGCCGGCTCCGCGCTAAAGCTAATATGCAGCAAAGGTGCCTTTGACTTGATGGCCGTCAAAAAACCGACGAGACGCAAACGGTCCGCATCGAGAAGGAGGTTGAGCTTATTGCCGCTTGCCAACTCCTCTAATTGACGTGAGGTCTTGGGCAGTTTTACGGAAGTGCCTGGTTCGCGTATCGCTGCTTGCTTCAGGAAACCATCTACCTGCTCTACCTCCCGAAGCAACCGTGCGACATCCACTCGGCTCGTAACCTGGATTGGTAACGTAATATTCTCTTGCTGCACGACGCTCCCCTTAAGCCCCGCTGGATATATCTTTAATAATAGCTTCTTTGTTCTCTTCTAGATTAGAGAGTATAAATTCAAGTTGATTGTTCAGATCAATCTGATCACCAACCGCCGCCAAAACATAGTGGTTGACGATATCTGCCATATTCTCTTCAAAGTGTTTCGTCATTCGAGCCTTCTCCTCTGCAAACTCATCTGCGAGCTGCTGACTCATAACTTTGTGCTGTTGCTCTATGGCGTCTTGTGTTCTCGTGATTGCCTCGACGGCTAAGTCTTTTGCGTCCGTAATGGATTCTTCGTACTTTGCAAACTCTTGCTGCAGTTTTTTGGTAACTTCTTCTTTGAGGAATTCATTAAGTTGTGAGGTCGTTAGTCGTAGATCCTGCTGCAGAAACATGGCGTTCTCGCCGATGATTTTTTCGAAGTGCAGTCGGCCACGGTTTCGCAGCTCCTCGCGAAAGGTCTCGCTAAACAGGTGCTCAACATCACGCTCAGCCATCTCCGTATACGGATCTTGGCCTTTTTTGCTTTTTTTACCCCCACCACCACCTTGCAACGCCATCCAAACAAATGCAGCAGTACTCGCTATCAAGCTACCGACAATGAGGATTAGTTGCCAGAATTCCACTTGCGCGCGTCTCCCACCTTATTGCTCATGCTTATACTTTGGTAAAACTATAACGCAAATATGGCTAATATGAAAGTGGAACTTCACATAGTGATGGGCTGTAAGGCAAGAAAATAAAACACGATGACGACTTAAGCACTTGCTACAAAAAGTAAAAAGGCCCGGAGACACTTAAAACAACAAGCACGACGAGGGCCATTAGCGCCATGATTCGAGGAGTAGTAATCTTTTGTTTAATTTTTGTTTTCATGACTATTTACGACAAGCATTATACGACGAGACGAGCCAGGATGTCTACCGTGGTATGTATATCAGACGCTTGCGTCTGGCTACCCATCGTAAATCGAAGCGAGCTTTGCGCCTGGGTCTCCGAAAGTCCGATTGCCTTAAGGACATGCGACGGCTCATCACTGCTTGCACTGCATGCTGATCCAGCTGCAGCCTGAACGCCCGCTTCATCAAGTGCCATAATCAGTCGTTCATTGTCAGTATTCGGGATCGTGATATGCACGTTGTTAGGCAGACGATATTTCATAGATCCATTCACATGCGCTTGAGGCAGTTTTGTGTTCACCTCATGAAAAAATGTCTTCTGAAGGGCGGCGATGCGAATACTTTCATCGATCCGTCGTGATTGGGCATCATCAAGTGCCGCCGCCAGACCAATGATGCCAGGCACATTCTCTGTGCCACTTCTCATCCCCATTTCCTGACCTCCGCCCTGTAATTGCGGCGCAAGCTGAACAATCGATCGAACATAGAGCGCACCGCTCTGCTTCGGGCCATACATCTTGCCGCCGTTTATACTCATCATATCAACCCCGAGGCGCGCAGCGTGCAGATCCAAGTAAAGCGGAGCTTGACATGCATCTGTATGAAAAAATAGAGGCCGCTTATTGCCTTGGTCTTTGCGACGTTGTCGCATTTGCTGGATTAATGCCGCAACTTGTCTTATTGGTTGAATGGTACCGATTTCATTATTGGCGTACATCACACTAATAAGCACCGTTTTGTCATCAATAATTCTCCCAAGTGCTTCAATATCTATTCGCCCATCCCCCAACACACTTGCTTCGCGGCATTCATATTGATGAGCAGGACCAAGCACCGACTCATGCTCAATTGCACTCACGATCACATTGGCATCTGGGTACTTGCGCATGATTCCATGAACTGCCATATTATTCGCTTCTGTACCCCCGGCAGTGAATATGACTTCCGCTGGACGGGCTCCGAAATGACCCGCGACACGTTTTCGCGCGTTAGCCACATCCCTGGCAACATCCTTGGCGCCCAGATACAAAGATGAAGGATTATAATACGTATCAGAAAAATATGGCATCATTACCGAAAGAACGCTCGATGACACCGGCGTTGCTGCAGCATAATCCATGTAAATCGGTTGTTTCATATACTCAAGACTAACAGATATCAGAGATCATGTTAGGCAACAAAAGAATAGAGCTCGTCGTTGATGCGTCGCTTATATAGTTCGGCTGCGTTCAAGAGATTGCGCGCTTCCTGTTCGGATACTGGCTTATACTGACCGTTTTGAGACTTTACCAAACCGTTTGGCCGTACATCATAGCGCGTCGTTGCATATTGATGCTGCCCATTCTGATCAATCCATTCTTCGTGCCATACCCACGTATGTTCATCAAGGCAAAAAAACTCACGACGGCCACCAGCTTGTACCGGACCGAAAACTTCCCCGCCGATCTTGGCTTCGTGGCGCAGTAATTTACGATACAGATCAGCCTTACGCTGCGCATCTTTCTGGGCTGATAAATTGGTGATGACTTTCTTGAGTAGCACTTTATCTCATTCCTGATAAGTTGCCGTTATATCGATTATCAGCGATTTGGGTTATATAAGACACGTGGCTTTGAACCTCAGTTGGCGGCGGCACTGCAGGAGACCTCGGGTTTCTGTCTTCAATGACAGGACTATTGTCTGTGATCGTCTGCAATTGCTCACGAGCGCCAGCGCCCATCGCAGCCTGTTGTTCAGCCGCCTGACGAGCAATCGCCTCAGCCTCAGCAACTGGGCTATAGCTGCTTGGTGTCATTTCCTGGGCGGTAGCGTACTGCTGCACTTCCAATGAAGGCGACACGAGCCCCATAGCGCGGTATATATTTTCGACACCTCTTCGGGTAATCTCTTGTCGCTGCCGAGCAACCTCAAAAGCACCGCCCATTTCGGGGTTGGTGTCTCGTAGCGCTTCTCTAGAATCAAATCCTTGCTGATTCGTGCTGTGGTTGCCGAACATAATACTCCTAAATATCAAATAAGTTGCGGGCATTTTGTGTCGTTGCTGCAGCTATTTCTTCCAACGACTCCCCTCGTAAATCGCTCAAGAATGTGGCCGTCAACACGACATGCCTTGGCTCGCACACTTTACCACGAAATGGAACAGGGGTCAAGAACGGCGCATCGGTTTCCAGCAACAATCTATCCAACGGTACTTTTTTGGCGGCCGCCAGTTGCAATCTGTCTTTCGTAAATGTCATGATGCCATTCAGTCCAATATACAGCCCGCGCTTTACTGCCTGATCCAATTCTCTCTCGGTAGCCGTGAAGCTATGCACAACCCCGCGAATGTCAGGATATTCATCAATTATCGGCCACATGTCATCGAACGCATCGCGAATATGGAAGATCACTGGTAAGTTGTGTTCTTTTGCCAAGTCGAGCTGAAAACGCAGTAATTTTTGCTGGTTCTCACGCAGCGAATGTTCGTAGTAATAATCCAACCCAATTTCACCGATAGCAACTACTTTTGGCTTATTGGCAAGGCTGCGGAATTTTTGCAACGCCTCATGATCATGCACATACCGATCCGCTTCGTGCGGATGCAATCCAATAGTCGCCCACACGTCTTCATGCCGAGCGGCATATTCTATAGCCAGCGTACTATCTTTTAGTGTGCAGCCAACGCAAATCAAACGATTCACACCCTCATCGGCTGCCGTAGCACGCACTTCATCTGGGTCGAGTTGGTAGTCAGGAAAATGAATGTGGCAATGAGTGTCAATAAATTCTGTCATTAATCCTATTGTACAGCTGCATACAAGCCCTGCTTAGTTACAAACTGCGCAATAGGATCACTTACGTAATGACTAATTGGATGCTTTTCCCGTATGGCTTCTCTGACTTTGGATGATGAAATTCCCTTTTTGGACTCAGCAACCTCAAGGTGGCGTACGTTTTCAGTCTCTGGCGGTAAGCTATACCCCTGTCGTGCCACTACCAGCATACCGAGCGTCATACGAAGCTTCTCGCCGTTTTCCCATGTGTGCATATTGGCATAGCTATCTGCCCCGAACACAAACCAAAACTTTTTCTCAGGATACGCCTCGCTAAGAGCCTTGACCGTTGTGTATGTCATGGTTGGTTGGGGCAAACGTAATTCAAAATCACTGATCGTCAACTTGTGATGATTGTGAAAAACTTCTTGCTGCAAGAGCCCCAGCATCGCCAGACGCGCTTGGTCAGACTCCATCCCTGGCTTATCACGCCGCACCCCTGAAGGCATAAGCCAAACCTCATCTATATCCTTGCGCTGTAGACAAGCCCTGACAATTCCTTCATGGGCCAGCGTAGGAGGGTCGAATGTTCCGCCAAAAACTGCAACTTCCATCCGTGACTCCTTTTTACATAGTGTTATATTGACACTAATTATATAGTGTCGTATATTTTTAGTAAATAGTGTAATCACAACACTATCGGCATAGTGGATTTGTCCTCGGCCTAATAACACAAGGGAGTAATACATGAACGCACTACGTCAGGAAATTATCACCGAGTTGGGCGTCAAGCCAACCATTAACCTAGCGCAAGAAATAGCTCAGCGTACCGCTTTCCTTGCGGACTATCTGGCAGAGTCCGGATTACGCGGGTATGCACTTGGTATCTCCGGAGGGCAAGATTCTTTATTAGCGGGCTGGCTGGGCCAACGTGCTGTCACCTTGCAGCAATCACGGGGGCATGAAGTAGCCTTTCATGCTCTGCTGCTGCCTTACGGTCAGCAGGCCGACCGAGATGATGCACTCCTAGCCTGTGACTTTATTCGGCCTGATGTCATCCATGACTTGGACATACAGGCGGGAACCGATGCCTTTGCCGCTACATTTGCCAAAAGTGAAGCCTCCGAGCTGACAGATTTTGATAAAGGTAACGTAAAAGCCAGAAT
>CAZNIN010000002.1:31809-38544 GCA_964573155.1 uncultured Candidatus Saccharibacteria bacterium
AAAGTGAAGCCTCCGAGCTGACAGATTTTGATAAAGGTAACGTAAAAGCCAGAATGCGTATGATCGCGCATTATGCCATTGCCGGCGCTAACCAGCTACTTGTTCTGGGTACCGATCACGCCGCTGAAGCTGTTACAGGGTTCTACACCAAGTACGGTGACGGAGGTGCTGATATTTTGCCGCTTGCCGGATTATCAAAACGTCAAGGCCGCCAGATACTCAGCGCAGTTGGCGTACCTGATATTTTCGTCACCAAGCAACCGACAGCCGATCTGTTAGACGGTCGCCCTGGCCAGACTGATGAGCACGAACTGGGAATCACCTATGAAGAAATAGATGACTATCTCGAAGGACGGCCGGTAAACGATGACGTGGCAGCTACAATTGAACAACGGTACCAAGCCACCAGGCACAAAAGGGCTATGCCAGTCGCTTACACCCCGTCATAGGTACCGGTTGGTAAAATCATCCTAAAACACATAAACTTATTGTATGGACTACGCGAACGAATATATCCCTCCGATACTGACTGTTGATACGGTGATTTTTCAGTTGATCGATGATGAGCTGTTTGTGCTGCTCATCAAACGCTCTGCCGAACCGTTCCAAAACACTTGGGCATTACCTGGTGGCTATAACGCAGCTGGCGAAACGACAGGCGACGCCATGGAGCGTGTACTCAAAACCAAGGCTGGCATTGAAGTACAAGATCTTAAGCTCGTGGAACAACTGTACACCTTCGACACTATCGCACGCGATCCGAGAGGGCACGCCGTATCAGTCACCTATATGGGCATGGGCAAGGATCTTATCCCGGAAGGCAGCAAGACTACCCAAACACCGCAGTTTTTCCCGGTCAACGAATTGCCCGAGTTGGCCTATGATCATGAAGACATCATTCGCTACGCGCACGAACGGCTCCAGTCCAAAATCACCTATACGAACGCCGTATTTGCTTTACTTGATCCTCTCTTTACACTATCCCAGCTGCAAGCAGCCTACGAAGCTATCCTCTGTCATTCGCTCGACAAGCGCAATTTTCGTAAAAAGTTCTTGAGCCTGGGACTCATTCGCGCCACAAACGAATACTTCAAATCAGGCGCCCATCGGCCAGCCCGACTCTACACGTTCAATAGTCAAAAATTAGAAGCCTTATCTCGCAGCTTTGACTAACCGTTTGACAAACGCAGCGGCCATTCACTACGCCCTATGATGTTCCCGCGCACTTTCATCATCAGAAAATATACGAGGTACCGCCTCTACTTGTGCAGACAAATCATCCCCGGAGAAACGCCGCTTACCCTGAAGCTTGACCCACTCGCCGCCAAACGGTGACGAATCTATATCATCCGGTCGAATTATCTTGCGCCACGTTAGTGATTTTGACACATCTTCAGGGTCATCGGGATTTGCACGGCTGTACCACAAGATACTGCAGTTAGTGAGTCTTTGAGCTTTGTCTTCATCTGCCTCTTCCCACTCTTCGGGCAACATACGCTCAATAACGTAGCGGGCGACCCACATAAACTCGCCATGGGTCACGGCAATCACGCGGTTATCTTCCTGCTCTCTATGTAGTGTTTCTTGCCAGTCACGATATCTCAAAAGCACCTCGCTCATGAGTGCTTCACCGCCATCCGGCCGCCACCGCAGCGAAGACAGGGATCGCATCCGTTCAGAATGAGGGAAATGTTTAGCACGCTCACTTGGCAATACGCTGTTATACACCCCCCAGTCGCGCTCGGGCAAGCGATCATCGCTCAACCATTGACACGCAGCACCGCCTATATGTAGAGCAGTCTCACGCGTCCGAATATATGGTGAGACATATCGCTCATCAAAGGCTTCACTAACCTCGCCAAATTGCTCGCTCAACCATTGACCCGCCGCCTGAGCCTGCTCCACACCTTTCGGCGATAATCGATACTGCCAGTCATGCGTCTCCATGAAGCGCGGGGGGATCTCTATGCCTTCTCCGTACTTAAACGCTCGCTGCACAAGATTTCCTTCCGATTCTCCGTGCCTGACAAACACAAGATCTCTTGGCATTCCCATGACTACCTCCTGTAGTTATTCGAGTGAAACGTCTGAATTTTAGAGTACGCCTCTATAAAAAGGATAACAAACACAATTAGTGTTGACAATACACTTTCTTTGCCATACACTTCTTTGCAACATACATAGTGTATGTTAAACACTAAGTAAAAAGGAGCCTTGTTATGGAAACAATAGCACTAGGAATCATAGACGCCCAGCGCGGCTTCATGCCTGCCGAAGAAGGCGAACGTTTAGGACTCCCTGGTTTTGGTGAGCTCGGAGTAAACAATGGAGAACGTATTGTACCAAAAATAAATGCCCTGCTTGGTGCTTTTGCGGTACGCAATTTACCCACCTTCACGACCCAGGATTGGCACCCAGTGGACACTGCGCATTTTGCCGACGAGCCAAACTTTAACACTTCATGGCCCGTTCACTGCGTAGCTTACACCGAAGGCGCAAAAATTCATCCTGGCATTAACTTGCCCGAAAACAGTACTGCTTTTTATAAAGGCCGAGAAAAACTCGAGCGCGGCGAGGACGACACCAGCTATAGCGGATTCAACGCTATTCGGTTCTCTGATGATCTTGAGCTTCCTGTTTGGCTTGAGAGAAAACAAGTCACTACTGTGGCGCTTGGCGGCCTCGCGCTTGATTACTGCGTCAAAGCAACAGCACTAGATTTACGCCAAAAAATGGGGCTCGACGTCATTGTCATAGCAGATACTACCGCACCTGTAGCCCAAGAAACTGGCTTGCAGGCAATTGACGAACTGGAGGCAAGCGGCGTACAGATCGAAACCACAGACGAAATACTAAGAAAGCTAACTGCAACAGCAGCATAAAGGAGCGCTAAGGTGGAAACTGCACCACTTACATACGGCCCAGAACTCGGAGAAACATTGGTAACGGCCGGGCTTGATTACTACAAGCCCACTATGAGCCAACTCGCTCACAATGTCGAACCAGATGCCGAGGTTACTTTCACCTTCAAAAATCGTGGTGAACAAAGGCTGGCAGACTTTGTGACCGACCAAGCGCTGACTGAACGATTCGAATCTATCCGCGCCCGTGGATTTCAGGAAAGCGAATTACAGTATCTGGCAGGCGTCACAAATAACGACGGCGAGCGCGTTTTCAATGATATATATCTGGAATATCTGCGAACACACGAGCTGCCCGAAGTACATGTCACTCTGGAAGAGGATGATTTAGCGATACGCACGACTGGACCATGGCCTATGGTTACCTTTTGGGAAACGGTGATCATGTGCGAGATCAACGAGATGTACTTTGAAGGCCAAATCCGGAATAAGGGGATTGCTATCATGGATCTGTACGAGGAGGGTGATCGTCGTCTTTCCGAAAAAATTGCCTACTTTCAGCAAAATCCCGATGTAAAGTTCGCAGACTTTGGCACCAGACGACACTTCTCATGGCGGTGGCATAAACACGTAGTTGAACGCTTAGCCGCAGAATGTCCGGACAATTTTATTGGCACCAGTAACGTGCAGCTGGCAGCAAGTTTGGGCCTAAAACCTATTGGTACCTTTGCGCACGAAATGCCTATGGTGTACGCCGGACTGGCCGATGCGCGTGGTGAGGATATTCGTGCTTCACACGGAGAAATGCTTGACGATTGGTTCGATACGTATGGCGACGATTTAGCTATTGCCCTAAGCGATACGTTTGGTTCTGACTTCTTCTTTGAGGATTTTGGCACACAACGTGCTCAAGCCTGGCGCGGGACACGTCACGATTCGGGTGATCCGATAGCTTACGGCGAAAAAGGCATAGCCTTCTACGAAGCAAATGACATCGACCCTCGGGATAAGGTCATTGTGTTCAGTGACGGACTTGATGTACCCACGACGGACCGCATCCATCAAGCGTTCAAGGGTCGGGTAGGCCACTTGTTCGGTATAGGAACAAATCTGTCAAACGACGTTGGTCTAAGGCCGCTCAACATAGTCATGAAAGCAACCAACGTAAACGGAGCCGATACTGTAAAGCTTAGCGATAATCCTGGCAAACACACCGGCCCCGAGGAGAAAATAGATGCATACAAACAAATTTTCGGCAGAGTTGCCGTTACAACATGATAGCGAGCCATATAGCGACCAGCAGTTCAAACAAGAAAGTCTCGCGCAGCTCAAGCCGATAGTTTGTCGACAATCGTATCCCGGCTATCCGGATTTTTCCGAACGTCTGCGGCTGCACCCGACTGACTCCCCTGTCACACCTACCTATCTTCCTGACGGACCGTGGGAAACCAGCGGATACCAAACTCCGTCAATGTTTGAACATACCATGCTCACCGCCAAAGGCGAAGTCACTCGTTTTGACCACAGAGGCCGTCCGCTTCATCCTTGGTTTAGTGACATGGCGTACGATGCGTCGCTCGGTATTGTAACCGGCAAAGGCGCACTGTGGCACTGGGGGCCAAATCATGCCGCTGATTCCATCATCATTAGACATGATCTTGATGTGCCACACATCCTCCTCATAACACGTCACGATACCGGCAGCCTGGCACTCCCCGGAGGGTTCGTTGATGCCGGAGAAACAAGCAATGAGGCCGCGATTCGGGAAGTACGAGAAGAAACAGGTCTGGACATTACCGCGCACGAACACATGCAGACGGTATACCGTGGACCGGTGGCTGATTTACGCATGACCGCAAATGCGTGGATAGAGACGACAGCCTACCGATTAGACATACCTGCGCATGCAGAATCTCGCTTCCTGGACACGGTGCAAGGGAACGATGATGCATCACAAGCAGGCTGGTTTGCTTGCGATACACTGGATACGCAATTATTCGGTTCTCACTGTTTGCTTATTGAGCGGGCGCTTCGCCAGTAGCGTTTAGAGCCGCTTCTTTCCGGGGGAAAAGAGTGCCATCGAGAGGCTGAATAACTCCCTCTTCGAACACATGACGAATCTTGAGTGCTGTCTCCGGTAGAAATGGCTGCAACAATTCCGCAACCTGCAACAAACAGCTAACCTGGTATGCCAACACTTCCTGCAAGTGGTCCTTTTCGCCCCGCTTATTGATTTCCCAGGGCTTCTGCTCGTCAATGTACTTGTTTAGGCCACGGATCAAATCCCATACTTCGTCAAGTGCTCTGTCAAAGCGACACTTTTCAAGCGCCTCAATGTACGGTGCAATATCATGAGTCGCCGGTGGAATATTTCCAATCAAGCCGTTCTGATACGCCTTAATCATTGCGGCGGTTCGTTGAACAGTATTGCCAAGCTCATTAGCAAGCTCGGCATTATAGACCTCTCGCAAGCGGTTCCAGCTAAACTCACCATCATTGTAGGAAGGTATATGCCGAAGTAAGTAGTAGCGCAGCGTATCAACACTGTATTCGGCCAGTACATCCTTTGGCAGAACAACATTGCCAAGCGACTTACTCATCTTGACACCGCCCTCCGCGTTGATAAAGCCATGAACATAGAGTGTTTTTGGCAGCGGTATTCCCAAAGCTAGCAGCATGCCAGGCCATATCGCCGCATGAAAACGGATTATATCCTTGCCAATCACTTGCACATTAGCTGGCCAGAACTTCTTGAAATCATCATGTTCCGGGTACCCCAGCACCGTCAGGTAGTTCATGAGTGCCTCGAACCAAACATACATGACCTGAGTTTTGTCGCCTGGGACTGGTATACCCCATGCAATCTGATCTTTTGGCCGGCTGATGCTGATATCATCCAACCCATCATTGATGACGTTCAAGATTTCGCGCTTGCGTGTGGCTGGAACAATCAAAAAACTACCGTCTGTAATCGCCTGCTTGATTTTGTCTGCATAGCTGCTCAATCGGAAGAAGTAATTCTCTTCCTCGATCGTTTCGTATGGCTTGTTATGGATCGGACACACACCGCCGTTTTCCTTGGCAACCGCTTCAGTTACGAAGGCCTCACAGCCTGTACAGTACAACCCGCTATAGTTGCCTTTATAGATATCTTTTTCTAGCGCTTTCCAAATCAGTTGTGCACGCTGCTCGTGACCTGGATCGGTTGTTCTGATGAAGCGATCATTGCTAATATTTAGTGACTTGGCCAGGTCGCGGAACTGCTGACTGATGCCGTCGGTAAATTCTTTTGGTGCCTGCTTATTTGCTTCAGCCTTTTCGGCTATTTTGCCCCCATGCTCATCCGTACCGGTGCTGAAAATGACCTTTCTGCCCTGAGCGCGCGCACTGCGAGCCAACACGTCAGCCATGATCAATTCCAACGCAAAGCCAATGTGCGGTTCAGCGTTTACATACGGAATAGAGGTAGTGATGTAATAGTTCATACGATATAAAGTGTAACCTGTTTAGAGTAATAAGAGAAAATCAAAGAGTAATAGAAGTATTTATGCAGCCCGCTCGGGCATTATCACTGTTGCTGCCTGGTAGTAAATACTTGTCATAACATAATCAATGGTATCATTTTAGATAAGATATGAACACCAGGAAACAGCAGCCATGACACGCCAACAAGCGGAAATTGCCGACCTCTATTACCGCAGCAACACAATCCAATTTGGTGAATTCATGCTGTCTGTACACAGAGACAACCCTTCATTGCCACCGTCTCCATGGTATATGCACTACCCGAAAGAAAACGAACCTGGCAGCGACTTACTACCCGAACTATACGAGCACATAGGTGAAGAGTTTTATGAAATCTGCGAGCAAAACG
>CAZNIN010000002.1:38644-54109 GCA_964573155.1 uncultured Candidatus Saccharibacteria bacterium
GATCTACTTGGCCACGGCATCACCGCCGGATACATTACACCAGCTCAAGTAGACGAAATTCAACAATACCGTAGGCAAAATCAGTTATAGTAACTCGCGAGATGCCACAATTCGCAGTGCTTACATCGATAAGCTTTGAGCTTTGTACCACGCTGATGCTCTACAACTAGCGCCGATGCTAGAGCTTGCTTACGGGTGTCAAAGACCATTTTGTCTGCGCACGGTAGCTTTATTTCTTCGTCATTTTTCATGTATATATTCTTGGCAGAGCCGCTCAAAGACCGCATTTGTCCAGCCAAAGCCGGTCTGTGATGGATACACACCTTTTGCAGGAGGTTTATCAGGAGAGACGACATTGTATTTTTCCAAGAATACACCGTGCTTGTTGAACCAGTCGAGATTTGTTTTGAGCCACTTCATCGCTATGCGACGAGCGTCTTCGTCATAGCCATATCGTTGCAAACCTTTGATAACAATGTACTGCAAGGGTGCCCAGCCATTGGGAAACGCCCATTGTGTCGGCATAACGCCCGGCGCTATCACTCCAGGAACCATCTGGTTTAGTGCTTGTCCATCAGTCGTGGCTAGCCCACCACGATGTTCAAATCGCCGCAACGCTTTGACGAGCTCCTCGGCTTGTGCTTTAGTGACCATCCCAGCCCACATTGGATAATAGGTTGCAAGGGAACTAACCGTTCCACGCTTTTCTTTGGCAAAATTATAATCAAAGTATATGCCGCGCAAATTACTCCACATCAAGCCGTTCATGACATTTTTACGATATTTAGCGGCAACCTCCCACTTAGCAGCGGTACGCTTGTCATCAATCAGCCGATAATAACGTGCGAAATCCATCTCGTACTTATAGAGGAGAGCATTTAGATCAACAGGTACATAGTCTAGAGCCTTTCGCCCGAAACGTGTAGTCATATCCCAGCCGCTCTCCGCTTCTGCCAGATCGTGCAGATGGTTGATATCATAGTAGCGACTCAGGCCTTTGTAGACCTGTCTAGCGTTTGGCTTTTTTGTACCCATCCATACGGTGGCGTATTCGGCTTCGGCTGTTTTTATCATGCGCTTTAGCCATCGTTTGTCCATATCATACGTGTCGTACACCTCCCAGATAAACGTTGTCAGAAAGGGTGGCTGACTACGACCCATCAAGTACATCCGTGATGCATTTGGAATCACTCGAAAGCGCTCAAACATACTGACCAGGTTTTCGAGAATGCCAATTACCAGGTCCTTGTTTTTGGCATTCATCATACCCTGCACCATAAAATAACTGTCCCAGTAATACATCTCGTTAAAATCAAACTCGTGACCCTCGTCATATGCTGGAACAAGATACTTATTTGGCAGGCCAAGCAAGCTCTCATCGTCTTTTGGATGATATCGCTCCAACCTCGGCCAATAATCTTCGATGTACTGCGATGCCAAACGGACGTCTTCTGACTGCAAATCAAAATGCGTACCCAACGGATTGAGTTTTCTTATTGTTTTTTTAATCGTTTTGGTTGCTCGCTCTAGCATCTTATTTCCAGAGTATAGACAGTCACTCTGGGCGTCAAACTTTTTTAATCAAACGACTCTTCTATAGCAGGAACTCGCTAGAGCGAATGTGCCCTACTGAAAGACGAATAAGCTCTTCTAGTACTGACTGGTCAACGTCGTCAAGTCGCTTAATGTACAGACATGATTTCGCGGTCGTGTGTTTACCAAGTTTCGCCAGTAAGCCTTTGTAAGACTCAAAGCCATCCATGATGTAAATCGTAATCTGGGATTTTCGTGGCGAAAAACCAACAACCATCCAGTCACCTTCGCGACCAGACTTGTACTTATAGTGATATGTATCGAATCCGATAACACTACTGCCCCACATCTTCGCCGGAGCACCGGTAATTTCTTCCAGGAGCTTACAAAGCACTCGGCTATCATTGCGTTTTTGTTCATCAGAAATAGTCTCTAGGAACAACTCAACGTCGGAGTCATTGGGTGTAGTCTTGAGCTCTGTCATCCGCTTGTTATTTCTCTGCTTACTTCAAAATCACCGTTGCAAGACCCAAGAACGCCAAAAATCCGAGCACATCTGTCGCCGTCGTAATAAAAATCGTTGCCGACGCTGCCGGGTCTTTACCAAGTCTTGTCATGATAAGCGGCACTAACGTGCCAAAGAATGCAGCAACCACGAGATTGATAACCATCGCCAGTGCCAAAACAAGTGCAATCTTGAAGTCACCATTAATGACAATCACTACTGCTGCTACGAGAACCGCATTTATGAAACCGTTGATGAAACCAGCACCGAGTTCATTTCGTAGCGTTCGGCCGGCAGTCTTTAGATCAATTTGCCCCAAAGAAATTCCCCGCACCAAAACAGCCAGTGTTTGCGTAGCCGCGTTGCCGCCCATACCTGCAACTATTGGCATGTAGACTGCCAGCAGCACAAACTCGTTCAGTATGTCCTCGAACTGTCCAATCGTAAAGGCGGCCAAGAAGGCTGTGGCTAGGTTGATAATCAGCCACTGATAGCGGTTTCTTACTTTGCGCTGAGTACTGTCGGCTATGCTTTCTTCCTGGCGAATACCGGCAAAATCATACAGTGATGAGGCTTCTCTTTCCTGCAGCAAATTCAAAACATCGTCGGAATAAATGATGCCGATCACATTACCTGCGTCGTTTTTTACCGCCACCTTTGAATGTGGGTGGGTATGGAAAAGCTGGACCACTTCATCGTGAGTAGCGGCATAGGAAATTGCTGGCAGCCGCTTTACGTATTTGCCAATTTTTTCGGTTGTCCGACTGAAGCCAAGCTCATGTCCCGGCAAAAAACCAGCGAGCTTGCCGTCATCTTTCATGACCAAAATTACCGGTGGTCGCCCTGTTGATTTTTCATGAGCTTTGAACTTTTTAGCCACTTCGACAATTGTATCCCCGGGGCTGACATGTATGTAGTCCAGGGTCATGAGTCCGGCTGCAGTTTCCGCATCAAACTCCAACAACGTGCTGAGCGAATCCTTTAGCTCTACACTCACTTTTTGTAGAATTCTTTCACGGCGCTTCGATGAAAGTAGCTGCAACATGTCGGTCGCCTCATCGGGATCGACCATATGCAACAGCTCCACGAACTCTTCATCAGGTACGTGTAATAGAATGTCTTTGCGCACATTTGGCGTCAGCGAGCGCAACAGAAGCAATCTTTTTTGTGGCGACAAATCTAGAAATAGCTGGGTGCGTTTGTCTTTCTTGAACAATACATCAGTCAGTATTTTTGGATTGAGTGTGTTTATCGGCATGGTTGCCAGATTAGAAATAGCCGGCGGAACTGAAGGAATGGACGGCAGTTTGGTTTTTCGCAGTTTCATTTTATGCCCTGTATGTTTTATTAGCCTTGCTATTGCTAGCTATAGCATAGCATGTCCTGGCTGGCTAAGTTCTTACTTCGATGCATTCGGCTGTATTTCGTAACCTGGGCGTGGTGTCCGACGGAACGCCTCAAGCAGAATCATACCTGACCCCATCCACATCGCTGCCAGCCAAACCAAAAATCCGAGTATTGGCACAAACAACAATACGAGCACTACCAATGCACCAAACGCCATTATAAATATCTGATTAGTTTGTCTGCTCAGCAATAAGCGGCCTACGTAGTAGCTGAATACCGGACCCGCCAGCCATAATATTAGTATCCAGATACCAAGCAGCAGTAGCGCCAACGGAATACCGATAACCGTAATCATAAGAACAATGATCAGCACCGGCACAGCCAAGCCAGCGATAAAGCCTACCAGTAGAGTCTTCAGAGGACTCGCAACCGCTTGGCCACTTATGGCATGTATAGCTGCGGGGAAAAGCAGCACCAGCGCCAGCGAGAGCAATAACAGTGCAAAAATAAGATAAAAAACAAAGCTCATTCCTGTCACAAACGGAGTCTCGAGCGTTCCCTTAGTCTGCTGCGGTTGCGTTCGTTTTGTATCGCCGGCTATGTTTGCGCCTGCCGCAATGACAGCATCGCGATTACTGGTATAAAAAAGCCCTCCACCAATGTCAGTCTGGCCATTGAGGCGCAAATTCTCTACGCTTGCATTCACATTCCGACCGACTTTGTTGTTTAGTACCACGCTAGCACCAGCAAGCGCTATATCACGCCCTACCTCGCCATTGAGTGTCATATCACTGCTAGCCGCGCTCAGATCACGATCTATTCGTGCCTGGCTGTCTAGTGAGAACGCTGACGTCGCAACTGAGGCGCTTCCGCCAACCTGTCCGCTTAACGTTACCGTTTGCCCAGCAAGTCGAACATCACCCTCGACTTTACCCGATAACGTTACCGTTTGCCCAGCGCATAACACATCGCCACGCACAGTACCACTTACAAACACGTTTACGCCGGCACAATACAGATCACCGTCAACTGTTCCGGCTATATCAACTGTTCTACCGCTGGCAAACAGTGAACTATTGACCGTTTCATTCGCGTCCACCGTCGTGGTATCTCCCGAACGGAATGACTGGGCATTCGCCAATCCCACCCATCCGATAATCGGCACAATAAATAGGAGTAACACCCCTGTTACTTTTCGTATATTCATAATGCATCCCCTCACTTACCCTATGTATATATTTTACTCCTCTCGTAAGTAATAAATATTACAAACAGTTTTGGACGAGAAGTAGTGAGAGAATACTCATGGCACCGCGTACTCTCTCTTGGTACAAATGGAAAAAGTGACAATGAAAGGAGGTAACGTATCGTAATTTTTAAACATAATCTTCAAGGAGGTACGTAGCAAGTATGTATTACTTTGTAGCAACCTGCGTCAGCGCCCTCGTTATCGGAATGGCATACATTCCGGGCGTGAATATGAAATCAGCAAACTACGATTCGTACAAAAAGCATTCCCACTCCTACGGCAATAAGTACAAAAAAGATCGGAAGCCGTACCACGTGAATAATGACTGGAAGCAACACAGGTCTTATTCTTACAAGCACAAGAAGTCTTCTGAGCATAAGAAAGACTACAACCATAAGTACAACTGGAATAACTGGAAAAAACATGATCATAAGAATAAGTACGTAAAACACCATGAGAAGGAGCACGAACATAAGAAAGACTACCGGAAGGGCTACCACAAGAAACCGGTGACGTACTCTCACAAGAAGTATGACTACAAAAAAGACTATCGAGATAACGACAAGGAATACCACAAGAAAGATTATCCGAAAGCTAAGCACGCAGTCTATAAGAAGTCTGAGCATAAGAAAGACTATGCAAAAGATCGATCCTACGACTGGAAACAGTCGTCTTACGAGCACACTCAGCACCAGCGCAAGGACAACGACTGCGAAAAGTTGCGCAAGTATCATAAAGATACGTCGGATCATCGCCGTACCAAATATTCCAACTACGACAAGTCATACGACGACTACGATCACGAGTACGACCATGACCGAAAAGACAAGGACTCTCATTACGATGACGAGCACGAATCTTACAAATCGTATGAAAAAGACTACGGCGAACGCATGACATACGCCTATTAGTTGTCAGTTTGCTGAAAAATAACTAGCACAGCCCGTCCAAAAGACTACTCCAGCTACCTAGCGTAGCTGGAGTTTTTATAAGTCTTTCGTGGCCGACAAGTAGTTGCGCCTTAGACGACGGTGGCAAAGATAACCAAGTCCAGAAACACCCACAAAAGCCAACAAGACATGTTTCGTACCAGTCGCAGGCAACACCGAGGGACTCGGTACATCTGTTCTCGTTGATGATGTTTGAGGTGTAAATCCCTCGTCAGCAGCAAAAACGACTCGAGGCGTGCCAACAATCATGGCTAACATGATCAGTAACAGCAATAAACATACTCTCATCATTTTATTATATCACGTTTTTCAAGCTTTGTCTACTTTACCAGCGCCCGCCTTTGATGCGAAACCATCTGACAATGCGACCATCCAAAAGCAAATGACTGAAGTAACCAGTGACTGCTGCGCCGTAATAGAGCATATACGTAGTGAGGAGTGCTGATTTATTTAGATACGGCACCAGTACTAACGGTGCCGGTACGAGCAGCATAGCCCACTTGCTATGTGTCCAGCCACGGTGCTTGCCAAGTATCGGGAACATACAGATGAGTCCAAAATACGCCGCTGCCTCCAAATAGCCATTAGCAATCAATAGTACATCCAGCACAAATGCCGCACCAAAGAATATGTCCTGCCCCTTGGAATTGGTATCGATATCCGGCCACAGCGCAAAAAGCATTGCCAAAACCATCAAACCAGCTAGCGTCTGCCAGTCATTTAGTACCCCACCAGTTTTCTCCAACAAATCGCCTGGCAAATAATGCAGCGACACGATGTAAACGATTCCGGCTACTGCGCCGCCCGCAACATGTCCTTTGTAATTCGCCATGCATCCATTATAAGCATATGTGCTTTATTTGTTCTGGCGCTTGCGTTTATGCGGGTCGAGTTCTTTCTTCCTCAAACGCAAGTTTTGCGGCGTAACTTCCAGAAGCTCGTCATTTTCAATAAAATCCAAACACTGCTCCAAGCTAAAGATAGTCGGCGGCGTTAGTTGCACAACCCCGTCACTCGACGAGCTGCGCATGTTTGTTAGATGCTTGGTCTTGCAGACATTCATCTCCATATCTTCCTGTCGCTTGTTCAATCCAACAATCTGCCCAGCATAGACTTTTTCGGCCGGACCAACAAAAACTTCACCGCGCTCTTCGACCATTTGCAGTGCGTAAGGAGTCGTAACACCCGTCTCATAGGCAATCAACACACCGTTGCGAATTTGTTGCAATGCCGTTCCGAGTGGCTGATAGCCGATCATCAGGCTATTCATAATAATCGTCCCTTTGGTTTTCGTGACCAGCACATTTCGCAGACCAAGGAGCGCCCGAGTTGGAAGTTTATATACCAACTTTGTTACGCCCTTAGGGCTCGCGAATTGTTCAAGCAGCTCTGCTTTGCGAGCACCGAGCTCCATCTGAACCGCTCCGACGTAGTCAGCTGCTACTTCTACAATTAGCTCTTCAAGTGGCTCTTCCGTGACGCCATTATTATCCCTGGTTACGACCTGCGGTCGGCCAACTTCGAACTCGTACCCTTCGCGCCGCATCGTCTCGATCAGTACACTCAAATGCAACTCGCCGCGACCGGATACCAGAAAGCCAATACCTTCTTCCTCGACGCGCAAGCCGACATTCGTCTCGAGCTCTTTTTGCAGCCGTTCACCGATTTGACGCGATGTACTGAACTCACCTTCAGTACCCTTGAAGGGCGACGTATTAGGCCCTAAGTATACCTTGAGTGTCGGCGCTTCTACTTCGAGCACCGGCAAAGCCTCAGGCTCCTCAGCATCAGCAATTGTTTCACCGATCTGCACATCGCTTATGCCTGTCAACTGCACGATATCACCGGCTATACCACCTGGTACTTCGAACTTCGTTACTCCGTGACTCATAAATACAGTGTCTACTTTGGACTTCTTGAAGGCGCCGTCTTTCTTGCAGACAACAACTGACTGACCAGACTCCACCCGCCCCCTCGTAATACGTCCGACCGCATATTTACCCTTGTATGAGTCCCATGACAAGGCGGTAACAAGCATTTGAAACGGCTTATCACTTTCTACTGCTGGTGCTGGTACATGCTCAATGATGGCATCAAAAATCGGATCGAACGACGCATCCGCATCGGTGTCGTCGGGCACCTTTGGCCACGCTTTACCGGCTCGACCAATCGCATAATATACCGGGTAATACAGTTGATCTTCGTGGACCGCAAGCTCCAGGAACAGATCCGCCAGTTCATCCTCAACCTCTTTGATACGTCGGCCAGATTTGTCAATCTTGTTGATAATGACTATTGGCTTGAGTTCAGCTGCGAGTGCCTTGCCAAGCACAAATTTGGTCTGCGGCATCGGACCCTCCTGGGCGTCGACGATGAGGATGCAACCATCGGCCATGTTGAGCGTCCGTTCTACTTCACCGGAAAAGTCAGCATGGCCGGGTGTATCGATAATATTAATGCGGTAGTCACTATGCTGCACAGCTGTAACTTTGGCAGTGATCGTGATGCCGCGCTCGCGCTCCTGATCGCCGCTGTCCATGATGAGCTCCTGCCCCATTTCAGCCTGGTTGTCACGAAAGGTATGCGATTGCTTCAGCAGACCATCGACAAGCGTTGTCTTGCCGTGGTCCACATGAGCGATAATCGCGATATTTCTGATTTTTGATGGTTCTTGGACAGTGTTGCTCATAGTATTTCTGGATTAATGGCTTACGAAAGTTAGTGCATAGCCAATACGGCCAGCGCGGCCAGCGCGGCCAATACGGTGCGTGTAATCGTCGTATGTCTGCGGAATGGTGTAATTGATAACATGCGTAATGTCTTTGACGTCAATACCACGAGCTGCAACATCTGTTGCAACGAGTATAGTGACTTCACTCTTTTTGAACCTATTCAGAGCACGCTGACGCTGGCTTTGATTTTTTCCACCATGAATGGCGTCGGCCTTAAAGCCACGCGCAATTAGCTCGTTACTCAACCGCTCAACACTACGCTGCGTTTCGTCAAAGATAATAATTTTTTCGACTTCTTCACGAATGAGAATGTCATGCAGCTTATCTATTTTCTCGTGTGATGTAGTTATTCTGACGATATCTTGATGCACGTTATCACTCGTAGCGCTCGTTTTATGCTCGATAGCTACGGGCTCATTCGAAAAATTCTCGATCAACATCTGCACTTTATTGTCCATGGTAGCCGAGAAAAACAATGACTGACGCTGTCCGGGAAGTTGCTGCATGATTGTCGTTACGTCTGGCAAAAATCCCATATCAAGCATTCGGTCAACCTCATCCAATACCACAAACTTAAAGGTATCCAGCCGCAGAGTACCACGCTCCATATGATCTTTGATTCGCCCAGGAGTACCGATAACGACTCGTGGCTTTAACCGCAAGTCACGTAGTTGCGGACCGATATTGGTGCCGCCTATGAGCAGCACGCCAAATAGTCCGCTTCCCTTTGCGATCGATTTCATCTCAGCCTCAATTTGTTGAGCAAGCTCACGTGTCGGTGCAATGATGAGCGCTTTCGCTTTCGAGTCACACATTAATTGATGCAAAACAGGAAGCGCAAAGGCCGCCGTTTTGCCGGTTCCGGTGTTGGCTATACCGATGACGTCGCTGCCACAAAGCGCGACAGGTATAGTCTGATCCTGAATTGGTGATGGTGTCTGATAACCTTTCGCGGCCAGATTTGTTTTTAACAGATCGTGGATGTCGAAATCATCAAACTGATGTGTGGCTATATACTGTTCAGCCTCGACCGGGCGGGCTGCTTTGACGAACTTTATTGGGTCTATGTACTGACCCTGTCGGCGCTTATTTTGTCGTGGTGCCGTACGATACGTTCGTCGACGCCCGCCAAAAGCTGACCGCTGATTCGTGGTTTTTTTGTAAGATGAAGGCATAAAAATAGAATCCTTGTGTTGATAGAGCCGAAAAAAAATGAGCTCTTTTTAGTATTACTTCGATTGTCACTAAATGAAACCTAAAGTAAAACTATTCCCAACTCTGGATTCACTTTTTAGAACAATGAGAGTTTATTGTAGCATGTCTGAGCGTAAGCGTCAATCAGGCTGCGTACAACCCCACCAGTTCAGCCTGGTCTATAATATGCCCATCCATAGCCGCATAGACTTCTTCCCGCTTATCTTCCGGATGGATATCCTCAAGCATTGCGTCGAGCGCAAACAGCTTAAAAAAGTAGCGGTGTGTGCCGTCCGGTGGTCTCGGCCCGCCATATTCTCTCGTCTCGAAATCATTTGTCGCTTGTTTGGCGCCTATGGGCAGCTCACCTTCCATAATCTGCAGCGTTGCGGGTGAAATATTATAAAGAATCCAGTGAGTAAACGTGCCGGTTGGTGCATCCGGATCTTCGACAATCAGAGCCAAACTTTTCGCCTCCGGTGACACTTCAGAGAAAGTTAACGGCGGGTTGATGTTACTCCCGTCATAGCTGTATTCCGTAGGAATGAAATCATTGTCTTGAAATGCTGTGCTTGTAATTGTCATGCCCGCCAGTATATGGGCTTGAACAAAGGCATGATGTAAGTTTTCTTACAGCAAGGCGAGGGATAAAAATATGCATTCTACATTGACTGGTTTTAAGTAGAATATCCATCAAGACCTTCGTGGTGTTTTGGACCATGACCCAGCGGCAAACGCGAATGCAAAATCGTGCATATCTGTATATATTAATTGCGTTACATTAGGCTTATACACCCAATAGGTGCATACTGATAAACAGAAAGAGGAGTTCATTATGCCAAAAGACAAAGGAAAGAAAGAAAAAAAGAAGCCGAAACAGGTGAAGGCTTAGTATGGACGAAGCAGAAATCATTATCGCTCTGCAGAAGATGGAAGATAACCCTTCACTTGTTACAGAACCTGCTTTTCGAGCCAATACCGAAAAATGGCCAGGCAATACCATATCCTTCGTCGATAGTCATTTGGCTTATCTCAAGCTCCACCCGAAAACTGAGCCGGAGCACTACCTGTCAAACTTACGGCTCATGCTACGAAAAAATCCATAGCTACCCAGCCAGAAGTCGTGAGTCAAAACACCACAGCTCATTTGTTTCGCTGTCGCGAATGTAATACCGTGGAGTTAGTTTGTGTCCCATGATATCTTCTCCCTCCGTTTCTAGCATAAAAGGCCAATACTATTTAATATGTAAAAATATTCACTTTACTAAGTTATATTAGGTATTTTTGCTGCCAACCCTGCTTCTGCTTTCAGCTGAATCATTTTTTCTGACCATGAACTGTATGTGTCATTCTTTCGTCCCGTTTCGTCATACCAAAAAATCTGAGGGCTATATGCACTTGGATGTCGTCCATGCGTCGGCGTGACGCCATACACCGTCGGAGAGATCTCTTTCATAAAGTACTTAACTGCATTGTCCATAGTCTCACCAAAGTTCCGATCTTCATCATGCACGATCAAATCTCTTCCATTAGCAAAATCTTGCAACAACTGCATTTCGTCATCGCTTACGGCCGGAGTGGCGTCATGAGCTTTATGTCTGCTAAATCTCACCGGGTAAACTAAAGAACCCTCAGGGAACTGCGAATAGGTGGCCAAACTTGATACGATTCCTCCATGTCCAAGTGCAACAAATAGCTTTGGACGATCGGGGGGCGAACGTCTCTCTATTGCTGTCCTTGTCAAGAGGGAGTTATCGGCCCTTAGGGCTGTTTCAGTCGCCTTGATCGATGTAGCATCGAGCACACCGTTGACCGGGGCTAAATCATCCAGAACTGATTGGGTAGCTTCAGAGGGCTCATCAACGGGGCTATCTCGTAAAACGTCCAGTATTACACGCACACCCCAATTAATCGCATCAAAGTAATCTTGTCCTGCCCGTTCTTCTGAACGGACGTTCATTAAACCCCTAACTATCCCGGCCGCAGCATATCTTCTCATATCAGCAGACGTTGCCGTGGCTGCTTGCTCGAATAAATAGTTTGGGTCGGAGTTGCGATATTCAACATTATCACCGCTAAAAAAACGGTATTCGCCATGTTCTATAGAAATCATATGAGGACCATAATCACAGGAAACAATACTTGACGCAAGTATAGGCGGAGTGTCCCTCAACAAAAAAGCACCAGCATTTGCTGATGCGTTTTTGGTGGAGCACCTCGAAAAAAGTTCACCCCTCATTGTCGAAGAAGTACGTCGCTGGCGCGAATTACTCTGGGACGATTGGATAAACTACAAAAGGGGAAAAGAACGTAATAAGATGTTAGCTATCCCCTGAGGGTATTCGCCCTCGTTTGGTTACTGTCCTCGATTAAAGTCTTCTGTTACTTCAATCCTCTTTCTTAAATAAGCTTCTACATCAGATAACATAAGTTGCTTTTGAAGTTCAAATTCATGATGAGGCATACTTCCTTCTTGCATAAGCTTGCGAAGAAACGGCGGAGACATACCAAGAATTGCTGAGGCCTGGTCTATAGTTAGTCGTCTATCTTCACCAGCTTCTTCGGGGGTATCAGGAAGCTCACCACTAGTTCGTGGATCAAGCATACCGCTATTTACGAGATCGAAATATGTTAGATCAAATTCAGGATCAGCACGCAATTGTAAACAGCCGGCGAGACGCTCCTTATCTGGAAATGTATTAAGTCCTGAATTACTGTTTGGATTGGTTGGCTGTTCGCTCATATTTATAGCTTAACAAAAAATAAGCACTGTTAAAGTGCTTATGTCTTGGTGGAGCACCTCGAAAATAGTTCACCCCTCATTATCGAAGAAGTACGTCGCTGGCGTGATTTACTCTGGGACGATTACCTAGACTATAAATACCGTGAAAAACGCTCAACTGATGTACATAACCCCTGAGGGTATACACCCATATTATAAATAGGTCTATTGCTGCTCTCTCTAGGAATCTTCGAAGCGACGGTGTTATAATAACCCCCAAACGAGGGTGGGCGTTACAAAGAGAGGAACGTCCGTGGAGTCTTGGCAAGAAACAATTACACAGAGTGCAGCTAACCTAATGGCAGGTAAGCTGAAAGAAATTGCCGACAGTATTGACCTAAAGAAAATTTCAAACGAAGAACAAGACTATATTGAACGTATTGTCATGGTAGCGGATGAGGTTATTCTTAAACTAGAAAATAGTGACCCCCGACTTATAAACAAGACCGCTCTTACAAATATTGGAACCGCTCTTACAAACGCAGCAACGCATTTTGAGAACTGGTCAAACAGTGGTGAATTATCACACTTAGAGAGCAGTGCCCAGGCAGAAATTGACAGTGCCCTACAGTTCCTACCCGCCCTAGCTCCAACACAAGACGTACCCGAAGCTCAAAAAGCCGTCTCCAGTCTTAGGAGGTCGGTTGCTCAACACCGCAAAGTCGTGGATCACCTAATCGACGAGCTCAAGGAGCGTGGAAGTGCAGCTGATGAGTCTATTGATGAAAAAGTGACTGCCGTATTAAAGCAATTTGAGAAATTACAAGAAGATGTTAGCCAGCTTGACACCAGCCTAGTTACTATAAAAGATAGTGCTGCCCAAGTTTCAACCGCACAACAAACAGCGTTCACCAAAGCAGAAGCCGACCGTAGCAGTGAGTTCACCAAGTTGCTCTCTGAAAAACAAAAGGAATTAGAGGAATCACTCGACAAATTAGAAGAAAAAACACAGCAATCGATTACTGAAATTCATGAAAAAGTCCAAGCTGATGAGTTGGCAATATCAGACGCAAAAGAACGTGCAGAAAAAATGCTAGAAATCATTGGCGACGAAGCACTAACGGGTGACTATTCAAAAAATGCCAAGCAGGAATATGACGCAGCTAACACTTGGAGAGTAGTTGCAACACTCTCAATTGCTGGTGCCATAATAACGGCTATATTACTCGCTGCCAGTGTTAATGACACCACCTCTTGGCAGCACGTATTATCAAAGGTCGTTATCGTCGCTTCATTTGGTGGACTAGCTGGGTATACAGCCAAACAATCTTCTGAACATCGAACTGCACAACGTAATGCTGAAAGAATGGCGCTTCAGCTAACAGCCATCAAGCCATATTTGAGTGATGTAGACGAAAAGGTAAAAAGAGATGAGTTACTTGTAAAGATTGCAGATAGACTATTTGGCAAAAATGAGCTTGTCGCCACTTCCTCTAAATCAAAAACTAATGACAACCCCGTATTAACGGCCCAACTAATCGAAGCGTTGCTTGAACTTATCAAACGGGGCAAACCATAATCTAGTTCTAGTGTCGCACAATAAAGATTGTGCGGACTACCCTAACAGGGGTAGCGTCAATTTTTTAACGATATAACCCAATGTCAAGCCCTGGTTATTTTTCGCCCACCCCTGTTATTTTACATATTATACAATGATGGTAAATTACCCGACTTGCTTGCGTTGTTGCTGTTTTTGAAACCATGCTTCTGCAGGCCACATAGTCGTACCGTTA
The DNA here is from genome assembly GCA_964573155.1 of uncultured Candidatus Saccharibacteria bacterium. GTDB lineage: Bacteria > Patescibacteriota > Saccharimonadia > Saccharimonadales > JAGQNK01 > JAGQNK01. The sequence goes on from CAZNIN010000002.1 coordinate 52,670, forward strand.
TATGTGACTGTCTCAACCTTGCCATCTTTCATGTTGAAATGGACTAGCTCACCCTCGGAGTAAAAACTGTCTGTGCTGGTTACCTTAAGTGTAGTGTCATTAACGTATTCAAGGTTTTCTAAATTCTCGGGGTGATTCAATGGTTGCCATGTATCTGGGTATGTAGCAACAACCTTATCGCCCGTAACAATAACATCTGCCATAGACCATAGGTTGATATAGCGACCCTGAAACTTACTCATATCATGCTTTGGCTTTTCTTTTGGTGTATTGTTCTGGAAATAATCAACAATGCTAAAAATACTCTTAGCAATCTCGCTAGCTGGTCCGCCCAAGCAGTTAGTCAGCACTATGACCACTAGCTCATCTTTTGGATCAGCGATGGATTTAGTGATATGTCCAGGGAAACCACCGCCGTGACTGATTGTTACACGATCCTTGAGGTACTCAATTTCAAGGCCAAGTCCGTAGTCTTCGTGATTATCTTGTCCTGGTGTCTTTGCGTGCCACTGTACTCGTTGCATCTCTTTTTTCGACTCATCATCGAGTAGCTTACCTGAGCCAACAAACTGTGCTGCAAAATAAGTGCATAAGTCTTCTGTGGTGGAATAAAAACCCGTGGCTGCCGCCATTGATTTAGTATCAATCTGTGCAATAGGCAATCTTGTTCTATTTGATTCTAGTCTCGTATAGCCAGTGACCAAACGTCCATCAATATCAGTTGTGTATTCGGGTCCAGTACTCTTCAGACCTAGAGCATTCACTATATGTTCTGTGACATAGTCGTTATATGTTTTCCCCGATACTGATTCAATAACCATACCGAGTAATGAGTACCCGTAATTTGAATACTTAAGCTTTGTATTGTTATCAATGACTACGTCTGCTTCCAGGATTTCTTTCTTAAGCTCTTCCTCAGTTGGGAATGGTCGTTCTAGCTGCCAGTAGTCTGCATTCAGTCCGTCACGAATTACGCCTGCACCATGTGACATGAGTTGGCGTACAGTTATCTTCTGCCACTTCTTGTCTTTGTGATCCTTAAGCCAAGGAAGATAGTCGGTTACGTAGTCGTCTATCCGTAATTTGCCTTGCTCTTGTAGCTGCATTAGAGCGGTTGCAGTAAAGGTCTTAGAATGTGAAGCAATGCGAAATATATGCTCTGGTGTAAGTTTCGTTTTATTCTCAAGGTCAGCATATCCATAGGCTTCGTTCATAAGAATCTCACCTTTATGAGCAATCGCAACTGCAAATCCTGGGACTTCCTCTCTCTCAAAGCGGAATTGTAGCCATGACTTAATGTAACCCACCGAGTGACTGAGTGCTTTCTTGTTCATGATTACATCATAACAAACAAAAAAGCACCAGATAAATTTTCTGATGCGTTTTTGGTGGAGCTGGCGGGTACTGCCCCCGCGTCCGCTAGCTTATCTAATTAGTCTA
>CAZNIN010000002.1:54209-57653 GCA_964573155.1 uncultured Candidatus Saccharibacteria bacterium
TTGGTGGAGCTGGCGGGTACTGCCCCCGCGTCCGCTAGCTTATCTAATTAGTCTATCCTACAGGCTTAGGTCATTTGGTATACCTTACGAAGATGAAAATGACCAAAAACTTCGAAAGGGTTGATCCTGAAAGTCTTGATTCGGCTTAAGGATCAGTCGCCGAACGCAGCCAGAAAAATATGGCGCGTCGATACGCTATCCGGCGTCACGTATAACGCGGCTGCTTAAATAATTAGGCAGCTGTTGCGAGTGGCTGAGGAGCTAGGCGTGAAGCCAAGTCCTTGATAGCCGCTACGCGGTCAAATGCTTTTGCATTTATTGAATTCGTCTATACGCTGACAAGCGACCTGCTGATCTAATTGATAAAGTTCCAACGTCGAGCTTAAAATTCAGCCCCATGTCTATACTGCCCTTTTTCAAGGGTGTTAGTATTATACCGTATAATTACGCTTATGTCTAGTCTTCGTAGTGCTGTTTGCAGCGCCCCGCCTTATCACCACGACATAGTTCATGATGCACTGCGTCGAGTGCTTCTGCGAACTGCTGATGCTGCTGTTCGCTTAGCGTTTGAAATATCGGTACGTGATACCTATTGAGCAAGGATGATGCTTCGTCGGCTAACTGTTCACCCTTGCGTGTCAATGTCGTGATATGCTCACGTTTATCTTCCGGACGAACGGCAGTATACAACAACCCTTCATCATGCATCTTTTTAATTTGCCTGCTGATACTCGCTTCTGTCTGTCCAAGTAATTCAGCTATCTGTCGCTGGCGAATGTTCGCATGCCATTGCAAAACCATCATGATTTTGTACTGCGAATACCCGATACCAAGGCGCGTCTGAAGCATTTCATCAGACTGTCGGGCGAGAGAGGCCGCCACATGTTGGATCAAGTAGCCTGTATTGTCCATAAATGACATCGTGGCTACATGGTAACCCCTATTACTTCACCTATCAAGCGCTAGGGTCGATACGTGCTGCGACGGACCTGGACATTTGGTGCGGCAACAAAACTAAGGACATAATCGTTACAGGTACCCGCACATCCGAGGGGCAGAGCGGTATATGCAAGTGATTTGTCCGTGAACCCTCTCTGCGTAATTGCAGTTAAACTACCCATATTGCTGCTTGCCATATCTCTGAATTCATTCGCACCTGGATACCGTTTGTTATCAGCATTGTACTTCTCGATCTCATACGTCAAATCGTGAAGACCGCGCAAGCCCTCGAGCGATTGTCCTGTTATCGGAATGACTGCGCCTGTCGTTGACCGGAGATTGATAGAATCCACGGAAGAAAATTGTGGCGGCACATCGAGCGTCGTACAGTAGTATCCGGTATCCTGCGCGCTTGGATATGCGTAGCCAGGGTCTTCTCTAAGGAAGCGATAGCCATCTTTTATAGTACGAGTCACTACAGGATCAGTCCTACAGAGGCTATATGCGAGACCAAACTGATTGCGTCGTTCCACATAGGATCCGCTCGTCTCCACATTTTGCGCTGGTAACGAACGTAGCTTGGTCAATTCGAAATGAAGACCTCCGCCAAATGGAGTATTTTCAGGAGGTGCGCTCACATCAAGATACTGGATGCCTGACTCCTGCCAGAAAGTAAATTCAGGGCTTTTGGTAATATTTTCCTTGAGTTTATCCACGAATTTCTTGAGTTCAGCATTAGACGCATGGCTCAGGTCGTAGCAGCTATCGAAAAAGTCCCGCACGGCCACGTCGATTGATTGCATTGTCGCGAAACTGATTTTCGCTTTCCGTTTATTAATACCTAGGTCTTGTATTTCGAAAATCAAATTTGTGGTATTCATGTCGGTCCGTTTTTTGACCTCTCCGGTCGCAGCATCGCACCTGGTCGTTAGTGTATAGCGTTTGCTTGGGCTGGCTGCGGCTTTCGCTGCTTCGATGTCCGGTATAAAACCGCTAAATTCATCGCCACTTTGGTCGTATAAATAGTGGTATCCTGCTATTGATGCGAAGTCAAAGGAGAAAGAGCTCGTAACACCGTGCTTACTAGCGTCAAAAGCAGTCTTGTTCTTTTGCCTATCATATAGCTGCTTCATAAGTTCGTTGACACGCTTTTCATCTGAAACCATATTGAAATAAAGCCTTCCGTCCTGCACGACAAATGAGCCTTCTCTTACGAAATCACTATCACCGACATAACGCGCCCGAAGTTTGAACGTACCAGATTTGATGTCAGCCGACTGCATTCCAGCTAATAAGCCGACTGGCGAGTCATAGCTACGAACAAAGCTATCACTGGTCGATGTGCCGCCCTTGGAGAGGTTCATAAATACCGCAATTCCTATAGTGATAAGTAGGAGAACGGCCAAGATAACGACTACCAGAATTAGCTTCTTGTTGTTTTTTGGTGGCGCCTGCAGAGGGGTACTCCCGCCCTGTGGGAACGGACTGTATTGCTGCGGCCCATACACCTGTGGCGACGGTTGCTGCTGATTGTAGGGCTGATCCTGATACGGTGACTGTTGCCCTGGCGCTTGGCTTGGATAGTTGCCAGGATTTTGGTTTTCGGGATTCATATATATGAATAGAGTACCTCAGTAAAGAAAAGTTGTAAAAGCCTTAAGCGCTTTTCCTTTAACGGTACACAGTCAAATAACGTCAAGCCGACGGGCTGCCAGGTACAGACTATGCCACTCTGCCAGCGAAAGTGTCTGCGGGCGCAAACTAGGGTCAATGCCAGCTTCAGTCATTAAGCGATTTGCATCGAGCTTGCTTATCCGAAGTCCCGCGCTCAGGGAGTTCAGTAGTGTTTTTCGACGTGAAGCAAAGCCTGCCTTCACAATTCGAAAAAACGTCTGGATATCAGCCCCTGGAAACATGGGTTCTGCGCGCTTTTTTAGAACTAAAATCTGAGAATCAACTTTGGGCGGGGGCGTAAAAAGTTCTGCCGGCACTACTTGGCCAGTACTGACCTCCCAGTAAAATTGCGCACTGACGCTCAACAGCGACATTTCTCCTGGCTTAGCCGCAACTCGCTCGGCCACCTCTTTTTGTACCAACAAAGCCGCGATTGATGGAGGATTAATCGACTCGCTAAGAACTCGTATCAAGTTACTCGTCAAGTAGTATGGAATGTTAGCCACAACCTTGTAGTCCTTTGGCAGCAGAGTCAAATCAAACGTAAGGATATCCTGCTGATGCGTGACCAGGTTTTTTGCCCGCACACGATCTGGCAAGGCTGCAGCAAGCGATTGATCAAATTCGACGGCGACGACAGTTTTCGCACGCTTAGTCAGCAACTCCGTGAGCGTACCGAGTCCGGGACCAATCTCCAGCACCGCATCATGCTTATCCACTTCGGCTGCCTTGCACATTGCCGACAGTGCCTGCACATCATGCAGCCAATGCTGTCCTAGGGATTTTTTTGGGGCAGGACTAGTACTCATACCCTACAGTGTACCGCAAGTC
>CAZNIN010000002.1:57753-61141 GCA_964573155.1 uncultured Candidatus Saccharibacteria bacterium
GCTGTCACCAACTTTGTGCCAGGCCTCACTACAAAAATCTGAATACCGGGTTTTATTGGGGTGTCGTGCGATGGCCGAACTTCATCTTTATCGGCAACGTTAATGTTCTTTTCATCCAATAATTCGCCGACGGTCTTGGCGTGCGTACGAACCGGCACGTGCGATCCATATAAATTGATATCTGCCGGAGTTGAACGTTCAATAATAACCTTTTCACCAAGCACACCTTCTTTTAGAAAATTTTCGGGCAATTTTGATTCAACTCGATCCTCTGGGTAAACTTCGACACCTGCTTGCCGCACAACGCTACGTGGGGTCGTAGCGGCGCTATAGGCAAATTTGCGCTCCTTGCCAGCTTCGACAATAGTGATCGGACGCGCACGATATACATTGATATGGAATTTCTCATCATCAATCTTTGTATCCAGTCCTGGCTCAACAATGTCATTTTTGCCAAGCGTCACGTCGACTTTTTTCAAAAACTCACCCACAGTCTTGGCGCGCGTAGGTATGGAGCGACGCTCTCTTTCGATAGAAAATTCAATAATATGCGAGTCGCTTGGCGGATCACTCTGAGCGTTAAAGCCGATAAAACTTGCGATTGATAAAAAGAAAAGTACTAAAAAAGTAGTCACCGGTATCGCATAAGGATGACCGTGAAACCTATTGATATAAGGTCGATATCGTTTATCAGCGTTATATTTTTTGCTCATAAGCACGTGCGAAAAACGTTACTATACTCCTGCTCACCGAAGTTTTTGCGAAACGTTAAACAGGCCTCATTGTAGCAAATTTTACTCCTTATAAAAAGCTTCAAGAACATGCCGAATGTCTGCATCGTTTGGCTGCTCATCTCGTAATTCATGCCATTTTTTCCATGCCAAGTCTGTGATTTCTATTTTTTGTCGTTTAAGGTTTGGTTTTGTTTTTAGCTCGACCGAAAAAGCATACAATCTAAATGGCAGTCCGCGTTGACGAATGGGTGTGTCGAACAGCAGGTTTTGCAATTCTGTCGCATGTACTTCTATTCCCGTCTCTTCTTTAAGCTCACGCTGTGCGCCCACAGCAGGTGTTTCTTGTCTATGTACGCCTCCGCCCGGCAACAACCACCGCCCATCACCCAACCAGCCGCGCACAACTAAAACTTCTTCGCCACACACGACTAACACACGTGTACGTCGACTTCCATAAATGTATACATACAATAATGGCCAGCTTATCCAATACGCTAACCGTCCTAACAAAATCCACAGCTGCCAGATCATAGTTTTTGCAGTGGGGCGAATGATACATTCAACTTTTTCGCGCCCTTCCCCTTGAAATATACCACCACATTATCGCCATCGATTTCCATAACAGTACCTTCTCCAAACACATCGTGCTTCACTGTATCTCCCTCACTCAAATCTGAAACATAATGTGGCTCATCAACTGTCATAGTAGGTAGTTCGTCATAACTTTCTTGCTCAAACGTATTTTGCCACATGCCACCGCCCAAACTAATGCTATCTGTGTGCATTTTTGAGTCAAATTCACTCAGGAAACGTGATGGCGGGTTGTGCTGGACGCCACCATAGAGCATGCGTGACGTCGCATAGCTCATGTACAGTTCTTCGCGGGCACGAGTCATTGCAACATAGCACAATCGCCGTTCCTCTTCCATCTCTGCCTGATCATACAGCGCCCGAGAATGAGGAAAGATTGTTTCCTCCAGCCCAATCATGAAAACCACCGGAAATTCCAAACCCTTGGCCGCATGAATGGTCATGAGCGTCACTGCATTATTGCTAAACTCAGCGGAATCGAGGTCGCTGATAAGCGCCATCTCCTCCAAAAACCCATCCAGTCCTAACTCCTGATAACTCTGCGTAACACTCACTAGCTCACGTACGTTTTCGGCACGCGATTCGCCTTGTGGCGTACCATCGTTTATATATGCGAAGTAATCAATCCGTCTAAGTAAACTGTCGAGCAACTCAGGCAGGGATGTTTCACTGGAAATCTCTCGAAACGTTCGTAAGATATCACTAAGTTCATGTAGCCCTTTTCTTGCTTTGCCGGTTAATCCCGGATGGTCTCTTACTGTGTCAAGCGCCTGCTGCAGAGTCAAACCACTCACTTCTTTCCAGCTAAAAAAGTTCTGTACCGACTTGGCGCCAATACCACGTGTCGGCACATTTACGATGCGCTCAAAACTCACACGATCTTCCGGCTGATAGATGAGTCGCAGATACGCCATGACATCTTTGATTTCTTTGCGGTCATAGAAACGCTGACCGCCAACGATACGATATGGAACTCCGTAACGGATAAATGTCTCTTCAATGCTACGAGATTGAGCGTTGGTTCGGTACAAAACCGCAAAATCGCGAAAATTTCGAAACTTTGCGTCTACTGCGTTTTTGACCCTCCGCGTAATCGCCTCTCCCTCGGCACGCTCATTAGCAACCTGGAGTACACTTACCTCATTTCCTCGACCGCTTTCGGTCCAAAGATTCTTATCAGATCGTTGCTGGTTACGGGTAATAACTTTATGTGCCGCCTCTAAGATAGCCTGTGTGCTACGGTAGTTTTGTTCCAGCTTAATAATCGTTACCTTGGGATAATCTTTCTCGAAGTTTAAGATATTCCGAAAATCAGCACCTCGCCAACTATAAATCGATTGCCAGTCATCACCGACAACGGCGACGTTTTTCTGCTCGTTTGTCAGCAGTTTCACCATTTTGTACTGGGCGGCGTTAGTATCCTGATACTCATCAATCATGATGTACTTGAATTGCGTCTGCCATTTGTTACGAATCTCGGATTGTGTCTGCAGTAAGTGCACTGTTCGGGATATTAAATCATCGAAGTCGAGCGCATTGTTGTCCTTGAGGGCTTTTTGATATAACGGATAAATCTGTGCGGCAGCACGCTGTGTCGGCCCACTTGCCAGTCCAAGGTAATCTTGCGGCGTGAGTAGCTCATTTTTAGCATTGCTTATGATACCTGCCAGGGTGCGGGGCGGATAACTCTTCTCATCGATCATCGCTGTCTTACATGCCTGCTTCACGGCCGCCAGCCGGTCAGCCTCATCGAAGATAACGAAATTACTCGGAATGCCAATATGCTCACCGTCCTGACGAAGCAATCGCACACAAATCGAATGAAATGTACCCATGAACGGCATAAAGCTACGGTTGTCAGCGCTTTGACCGACCAACTGCGCGACGCGTTCACGCATTTCACGAGCAGCTTTGTTGGTAAACGTAACAGCCAGGATGTTATATGGCGTGGCTTTCTGTTGCGAAATCAGGTATGCAATACGATGCGTCAGTGTCTTGGTTTTGCCGGACCCGGCGCCAGCCAGAATCAGCAACGGCCCTTCGGTGCACTCCACCGCCCGCTG
>CAZNIN010000003.1:0-45164 GCA_964573155.1 uncultured Candidatus Saccharibacteria bacterium
GACTCTGCCATGATAGTAGCCACCGATAAGCGAGTTTTATACTTAGACCACAAAATTATGTTTCAAAAAACCGATGAGCTTTCTTATGACGTAGTGAGTGGTGTTAGCTACAACTACCAGGGGCGCTTTGCTGGAGTTGTGTTGCACACAAGGCTTGGCGATTTTAAACTTCGGTTCGTAAATGCAACCTGCGCAAAGAGGTTCGTAAAGTTCATCGAGGCCAGACAAATAGAGACCACTCGTATATCGAAGCCCGATCCCGAGACTACGAATACAGATCCCTTAGAGAGCCCCGCATCGGCTAGAGATCTTGCACAAGAAGCTCACAATTTTTTGATGACCCACGAAGTTGCAACTCTTTCGACTGTCGACGAGAACGGACAGCCGCATGGCGCTGCCGTGTACTACGTTGCCGACAAAAATAATCTCTTATATATCGTCACCAAAGACCAGACCGCCAAGGCAAGAAATATCGACCGATATCCATTTGTCGCTGTCACGATAACCGACCAAAATCGTATGCAAACAATGCAAATCAAGGGGGTTGCACATGTCGAGACTGACCCACATATAACAAAGCATATTTACGAGACAATTCTTCGGCCTCGTTTCCAAAATGGTCGTGCCCAACTAGCACCTATCCTTCATATACCAGCCGGTAATTATGAAGTAATTGTTATTGAGCCGACTACACACAAGCTTACCGATTATAAAACTACCTAGACATATTGCTAGCTTCTCGTTGTCAGGCTGAAACTTCCATCCACATCATTGCATGGATATCGTCAAGATTGGGCTCTGGCACAGGCTGCCAGGCACTGGCATTGCCATCAGAGGTAAGAACATGACCTGTATGGTTCGCCTGATCAGGTAACAGTGCCTGGAGTGCGGCGGGCGCGTTGTTCTCGCCGGTACCTCCTTGATTGATCGGCAATGGAGCGGCGAGAGAGGTAGACACCACAAGCGGCGCATCAGCCGCACCACTTAGATCACCCGACAACTGGACTTTTCCTTTTACCTCTGTTGTGGCATCAGGAGTTGCTTCGGGAATTTCCGGCAGCTTCAGCGTTCCGTCTAAGTTATGTCCAACAAGGAGGAAATCATTGAGGATACCGCCCCACTGGCCAACATCTTGCCCTTCTTTTGGTAATCGCGCCATTTTCTTTTTTCTTTTTGTTTTAGTTAAGGCTAGTGATAGTATCGCAAGTAAAGGGGATTGTGTCAAATTGACTATTCTGAATAGTCTACTTGGTACACCACTTTAAGCGTCTGCGTACTATTTTTGGTAACTGGAGTGTCGAGCTTGGCTCGTGTAGCCATTCCGTCTGGTCTAAAACGTACGACAGAATAATACGGGCTAGCGCCTATAGAAAACGAATAGCAAGGCATAGCAAACTGATGTTCGTCTATAATATCGAAATCAGTATAATTTGCAGAGTTATCAGCGCTTATAGAAGCCATGTAAATATAGCTTTGCTGGGAAATATCCCAGCCCCACATAGATACCTCAGGCGTTTGCTCTTCGCCACTCGTGTTGAAACTGAGCATCGTTGCGCGGTTGACCCTGTAATACCACTCATGAGTTGGGCTTCCGTAGTCATCGTCTGAGGGCATCGTCGTCCTAACCCACAATCTTTGGTTTGTCGGCTCCCAGCATAGCCCCGCCACGGTTTGACCATAATAGGAGTTTGGACTATAAAAATATAATTCGTGCATGAAGTTGCTTATGTCGTTCCCGTTCGCAGGATTGATACACCATGCCGTCATTGTTCCACCGGATTGTGTAGTACTCCATAAGTTAGTGCCGTCAAATGCAAGATAACGATAATCACGATTTGTTGCATTAAACGGTCCTTGCTGCAAGACACCATCAGAATCAAATTTTGCAATGACTTTGTTAGCGTTTGATTCACCTATAACCCAGAGAAACTGGCCAGTTCTGTCCCACGCGAGACCTCGTATACGCGTAAAATACGGGTGTACGGTAAATGTTGCCAACGTAGGAGCGTAATCGCCATCAAGCTTGATGACCGAAAGACCTGTGCCGCCATCGTGGGCAAAAGAAAGCGTTGTGCTTGCTCGTGCGAAATAATACCATTGGTTAGTCGTTGCCCAGGTCTGCTCGATGGTGCCAGAAACAGAAAACAATGATCTCGGACCGCCAGGGATTGTTGCAGTGTAATGGGGGTGACAAAATCCAACCGATCCAATAGTGCCATTTGCAGCCGCATCCGGCCAGGTATATACCCATTTCGTATACGTGGGCTGAGCGTCGAGCTCGGTGATACTTGGCGTTCCCCTAAGAGTGTCTATGCCAGCATATGAAGTGCCGTCGGCCCAACCAATGGTTTTGCCCGACATCATCCATTCATTCTGTGGGTCGACTTCTTTCGTCGAGTCAGTCAGGACGATTCCACCAAAAGGACTTTTTGGCTTGTCGTCGGATACACTTGCATTAATCGCAGTAAGCCCGTCAGTATATGCATTGCGCATTTCCCATTCCAGGCGACGCAGAGCTGGCAAGGCAACGAAGTTCTTCACAGACTGCCGATACTCTAGTTTGCCGGTGTTTGCGTTATGAAGCTGTAGTGTTATTGAACCCTCTTGATAATGTGGCAGATGTAGTCTTGATGGATAGTTCATTTAATACGCTCCTGGATACGGATAATTCATTTGGTATGTTACGGTAAGAGTCTGAGTATTAAGCTTTGTAACCGTACTTGGCAACAAGGCTCTTGAACCAAGGCAAGTTCCTTTGATTGTACTAACAATAAAATTACCCAAGCTACTGCTATAGCCTGGTACTAAAAATGTATTTGCGTCCGCCATATCAAAATCTGCGAGATAGTGAGACATCGTATGGATATTAATGGTGCTTCCTGTATATGCCTTGACCCATGGTTCCATGGAGCTAATAGCACCCCCCATAATAACTCCGGACGTATCAAACGGGATAATTCTCGTCTCTCGGAAACTCCAGTTTGACGAATTTCCCGTGTCATAACGTGTATGGATCTTTACCCACAGGAACTGTCGAGTTGCATCCCATGCTAAACCAGCATGGCTTTCTGCGTATCCAGATGGAGAAGGAATAGAATAGGTAAAATTACCGACGTCACTGCCATCACTCGGATTAATGGAGTATACGGTGACCGTAGTACCGTTCTGTACTGCAGTCCATAAATTCGTGCCATCAAAAGTCAACGTACGGTAATCTCTCCCTGTTATTGCAATGGGGCTTACCGTATTGGCCCCAGACGCATTGTAGGCAGCGATATAATAATTAGTATTATTTCTACCTATTATCCATAAGCGTGAATTGCCTCCGTCCCATGCAACTCCTCTGGTGTGAGTAAATTGTCCGTTTGTATTAAATGTACTGCTGGGTTGATACTGTGAATTCAGTACCGAAACCGTAGTAGCCGTATCGGCGTTATCCATGAATACATTCTCGATAGCAAATGACTGAGTATCGCTTGCTCGCGCAAAATAACCCCATCTTGCGGTTGTGGTGTTGGAGCTAACAAAGGTAGTCGCCCCATTGGCTGCAGAAAGCGACAAGTTTAAATCATGACGTACACTCCCCATCCAGCCAACCGAGCCAATGGTTCCATTTGCGGCAATATCGGGCCAAGTAAAAACCCACTTTGTGTACGTCGTTGTTGCCTCAGAACCATTTCCTTCAGGTGACCCCCGATAGATACTGGGCCCCGAATAGGTTTCTTTGACTGCGTGGCCCAAAATCTCACCGGGAACCATAAACTCTTCTTCTGGGCTATTTGTGTCTTTGGTACTCGTGCTCAAGTAGAACGTATTAAACGGACTTACAGGCTGATAATCGCTGTCGCGGTTATTTTGCAGACTGTAGATTCCCGACTTAAAATAATTTCGTTGTGCCCACTGATGCCGCTCAAGTGCAGGCGGCGCAATGAAGTTGTGGCTCTCCACTCGGTCTTCAAGTTTGCCGGTTTTGGCATTTCTCAGCTCCAAAGTAACAACACCTTCGATCTTGTCTAACCCGGAGCCGGTATTGAATTTTTCCCTAAACATAAAGCACGCTTACCCTAAGTATACAAAAAAGCTTGTGTTTGGTATACCGATAAGATCCTAAACACTTCACTTATTCAAGTGTCACATTCTCATCAGGAGGTAACGCATACACATGAGCATCGGCCACGGAAACCGATAGTGGTAACTCTGCCTCGGCTACAATTATCTGATCTGACTGCGGATTTAGATAGGTATGTTCATCATGTATTGAAATAACCGGTATTCCATTCGGGGCCACAGCCACCTCATCACTAGGATCTGCCAGATACGTGTAACCCTCCGTAACAGAAATGACCGGATTACCAATCGCCGCAGCATTGCTCACTTGGTCAGTTGGGGCGGACATATACGCATAACTGTCGTTGACGGTTAGTATTTGTATCGCATTTGAGCCAGCCACTACGGAATCATCGGGAGTATAGCTGTACTGGTAGTCATGTTTTACAAAAATAAATAGATTGTCATCACTATTAAGCGTTACCCCGTTACCAGGGTTCTCGGTAGCCTGAAACTGGTAGTTAGCCGTTGGCACAAGCAATGAGGGTACAGTGAACTGGCTGGTTGCACGCCTAAACGGCATGTAAGGATCGTATCGAAGCGCCTGCACTTCCTCGACAGATATAGCCCTATCCCAGAAATAAAACGGTCCTATGGTCCCACGCCAAGGTGCAGTCATTGCGGGATTGTTGCCAAGATTTATGCTGGTTGCGATATCGTATTGGGTGCCTTCGCCCGTATTAAACGTCTGGAAATTAGCTGGCTTCTGTGGTACTCCGCGCAAGCCAGGCTCTGTGCGCAGCTGAACAGGGGGGATGCCAATACCATGAAACACACTAACGATGAGCCGGACGCCATCATCTGGAAAGTCATCTACTGGCATTACCGTATACGTGTCAGCAACACTTCGTTTTTGCCAGCTCCACACCCCCACTACATCGGTATACGACTGAGTCTGCGGTAAACCAGCATTATAAAAGCTAAATATGTCCCTTTTGCCTGTGATGCCAACATCGCTTTTGACCCAAACAGCATAGCTCCACTTTTTCGGTATTTGTTTATTGATAGTCGAGTTCAGGGCTATTGCAGTATTGTTATCAAAATGCAGGCCATAAAGTCCGCTTTCACGACGCGTCCAGCTAACATTATTTATCTCTAGATTAGCAATTTGCCCCCAGTTACCATAATTGCGCACAAGATTGCCTCTGCCCTCATGCATAAGATAGGCCAACAAAAGCCCACGAGATAAGAACCTCGATCCATCATCAGCACCGCGAAACGGCAAAGACGGGAAACGAATATTTGACATAAGCTAATACTGATACACAACAAGACTGACTACTATGTCGTCAGCACTATTAAAGAAAGTATGGTTAGTAAGGGTCACGACGTAGCCATAGAGAGCTTGTGATTCGGCCACGAATGACAGACCGATTGCCGGCAACGATACTGCTTGGCTGTTCGTAAACTGGATTGGAGCTGGAAACGATATAGACCCAACATAATAATCCATATCAGCGTCGGCAAAGCCGGCCTGGGCATTATCGAGCGTAGGTGTAACTGCTCGACTAAAAAGATGGAGGTCGACTGCACCTATACTATTGGATTTATCTACCAAAGACGCACTGGCTATGGTGCCCGAACCACCTTCAATTCGGGTGACATTATTGAATATCATTTGATTACCAAGTGTATCTCCCTGGGTATACGTAATAGTTGCAGTAGTAAGCCCACTCGACGAAGCTTGTATGCGTCTAGCTCTTGGCCTAGGATCAACAGAATTAAGACTGCTCGTCAACGCCATATTACGACACCTCTACCCCAGATACCGTTACGGTTATCGCATTATTCGCACTGCTGCTGGCATATAAAGACGATCCTTCAGGCATGACTATGCTGCAATCTAACGTGCTCATACCGCGTTGAGGAATCCCATAGTCTGAAAGTATACGATTCGAGACCTGAGCCGTACCACCAGACGCTACGACATGCACACTGACCGTTGCATCGAGAGAAGTAGTATTTGTCAGTACAATATTTTTGACAATAGCACTCTTGTTTGCGGGCACTGTATAAAGTGTCGAACCACTCGTAGTCGCAAAATTTGTTGGAAATAGTAGTGATGGTATATAGGCCACAATCTCTGCTCTACTACTACCCCTTCGGGTTATTACCGTATAGTCCAGGTATGTTACACAGCGAGATTCTGAAATAGCACTCAGCGGATGCTGTCATTATTTCTTAATCCCTTCGGGTAACCACCTCTTCATACATACGTTGCTATATAAAAAGCATAACAAAAAAGCTATTCATCTCAAACTCACATGTCCCGTAGGCCTCTCCTCGCATGCCATAATGTCAACACCTCAGCCTATCTGAAGGTTACTCCCAGGAAATAAAACCAGACGCCGCAACCTATCGTCACGGCGTCTGGTAGCTCTAATGGATTCCTATTTGAGCGAGCAGTAGAACCACCAACACTGCGCAGTAGCGCTCGTTCGTGCTTCGCCAGACACATTACCTGCGGCGTCACGAGCCTTAACGGTTATCGTGTACTGCTTATTAGCTTCCATTTCGGTGTAGCCGAAAGTGGTGTCCGTGGTTGTATATACCTTGCTTCCATTTGGTGATGTGACGGTAACCTGGTAGTCTCTTACCCCGACGTTATCTTTGGATGCACCCCAATTGAGCCTGAGCACATAGCGCATCCATTCAACATTCAGAGACCTTGAAAGATTTGTAGGAACACTTGGCGCCTGCTTGTCCGCAGTCGTAGAACCTCCGCCAGAAGTATCGCCGCCGCCATCCGAGGAAGGCCTAACTACTTTAAATGATTGCTTCGGAGATGTCGTAGTATTGCCCTCATTGTCTGTGGCTCGTACGTATACCGAGTAACTACCTGCGGAAAGCTCTCTCATGGTAACAGCGTACGGTGCTGATGTATCGGTACCTAGCCATTCATCATTCTGATCATAGAAGGACACGCGATCAATGCCATCGCTATCTTTGGCAGTAACACCGACCGTGACTGTAGCTGGAGCAGTATACGACGAGCTGAGATTACTGAATGTCACCGTGGGAGAACCGTTTGATTCTGTTGGTGTATCAGGCTCCGGTTCCGGCGTACCAGGGACCGTTACGCGGAATGTACGCTCATTACTCGTTGCAGACAAACCCTTCTTATCGGTGGCCTTAGCTGTGACAGTGTATGCTCCTTCCTGGAAAGTTGATGTCACGCTATACGGAGAGGTAGTATCTTCTCCAATTTTTACCGTACCGCGGTAGAACTCTACTTTCGCTATACCATCGCTATCGCTTGCAGTTGCTGTCAGTGTGACACTAGCAGGCGCAGTATAGGCTGTCTGCAAGCTACCTAGAGAAACAGTAGGAGGTGTATTGGTTGTAGATCCACCGCCAGTGTTACTGGTGCCACCATCGCCACTACCATCTCCCAATGCATAGTAACGGAACCAATCGACTTCCATAGTCGCAGGCACACTCTTCTGACCGCCGTGCTCAGACGAAATGCCGTTGTTAAATATCACATAGTGTGGAGAGCTGGTGAGGTTACTTGAGTTACTGCCTACTTCTTTTCCATCGTAGTAGAAAGTTTGCTTACCTGCTTCACGTTTCAGACCGAAAATATGCCACCCATCGTGTCTTGACATGACTGGATCTGTCGTACTGATACTGCGGTTGTTTGGTTCTATGTTGTAGTGATAATGCCAGTCAAGCTCCCCTCTGCTTCCACCGCCAAGTATTTCAAATATATCAATCTCGCCGTCTTGTGCCCAACCTCGGGAGTGCTGACCATTAGTCCAGAACGCTGGGAAGTTATAGCCGTACTTGCCATCTCCAGGTATAAAGACTCTTGCTTCATAATAACCGTATTTAAAATCTTCTTTTTTGGACATAACAATGCCGGACACATATCTGGCCGGACCGTCTTCACGCGTATTACAGCCAGAGAAAGAACGCTGTTCGGCTTTTAGCTTAAGCGTACCGTTGCCCACAGAAACATTCTTGGGGTCGTAACAACTCTCTTCTCCGGTATTAATTGGATTTGTTACGGCGCTATCACTGCCACCATGCCAATTTGGCTGCCATTTCGACAAGTCCAAACTTGTGCCGTTGAATTCGTCAGACCAAAGCAGCGCTCCAACTCCTTTGACTTCCCCAACAGGAATGGTTGCTGCCATAGAATATTTGTATGTAACAAAAGCACCGACAGCTATAAATACTGCGGCAAATACAAAGATTCTGTTGTTGAGCAAGGATCCTAACCTACCAAATCTTGACAACGAACTCGACCCTCTGCTCTTTGTATTCGTTCTCGTGTTTCTTTTACTTTGCGTTTTTCTTGTTGCGGGCATTGTTATACCTTTATTTTATTACTGTTTTCTCTTAGTTTACAAAAACGTAAGCAATATGCAAGCTTCACCTACAGAACTATCCTGCTTGACCTTGCGGTAAGATAATGTCGCGTATTTCATATCATTCATCTATGTGAGTAATTTTATTCGCGCCAAGCGCTCCATCCGCGCGTCATACCCTGACTTGTGCTTGCCCTAACTGCTGAATCGATTTCTTTCTGCAACTCCTGAAGGCTCATTGCATCACTTGGAATTTCCACACTGATGTTCTGCGCGTTAATCTTGGTGTTCGTTGTCCATTCCATGGATGCCTCTTTTTCATCAGCTGTAATCTTCACTTTTGTTGGATATCGATTCTTTTTACTCACCCACAGCTCGATAACTGGCTTTATATCCTCCTCCGTATCACCACCTTTACGTAAGTTATCAATTTCTTTGTCGATATCTTCCTGCTTGATTTCACAGGCGCTTTTCACCTCCGAGAATGACTCAAGCTCTACGAAATCCTTCACGAATCGTATGGCCGCCTCCTCGTTGAGGTCTAACTTGTAATGAAAACTACTGTCGCCATCAACTGTCTCGTCGGGGAGTTCTTCGGAAGCTATTGCAAACTGATTATTCTTGAATATCTCCTTGACGCGCTTTTTATCGGAGTCGGATATACGCAAATTTCCAAATGATTCAGCGCACTTATCAAATTTCTCTTCCGACTGAACAAACCCGTATGCGGCTAGACTTTTATCATCGATTTTTATCCATTTGCCATCAATTTTCTGTATTAGCGGTTTGAAGCCCGCAGTCATTGAAGGTATGCTCGGATCAAGCTGCTCCACTTGTCGTACCGTCTTCTGGAGATCATTTAGACGCACATAGATTGCCTCATCACCCTGAACAACAACACTACCCGATACCGTCACGTCTATTTGCGGTCCAGCCTGGACACGCACGTCAGTCGTGACTTCTCCGGCTTTGCTGACTTGTTTGGCATCCATATTAACTGTCAGCTCTAATGGCATACCCGCTTCACTGGACTTCACCTTTATATTACTCATAAGGTGTAGGGGCTTTTTATCAAACACGTCTTTCATTGTATTTGCCAGCGCATCAGCTAGAACTTTTTCTGGAGAATTGTTCATTATGTTGACATACGCAAAAGCACTCCCACCTAGGCCCAATAGCAAAACTGCCGCTACGCCGACTAAAAGTTTCTTACCTGGGAGCTTACGCTTAGGTGCTTGAGGGGGAACCGAATTGCCCACATTTGGTGCCGGAGCTAAAGGTCCAGCAACATTCTGCTGTTCTGGCATAGGTGAAAATGATGAAGTTTGCTGGGGACCAAATACCTGCGGCCCGCTAGGCGCAGCAGGAGGTGTATTATTTTGTAAAGAATTTGGTGAAGAAGCCAAATCAGGTATTGGTGTATGTAGTGACGCTTCAGGCTCAGGAGCACTTGACTGCGGAGATGGCGCCGGTGCCGGCGGCGTCGCTGTTTGCTGGGGACCAAATACCTGCGGCTGCAGCGAAGCAGCGTCAGGATTATCATCCGGCGGAATATTTTGCTGTGGGTTCATAGTCTACCTTTACTTTTTGTGTTGTCAGTTAACTTTTATTAAACAGTACCGCTTTCCTTTGTCAAGTTTTTGGGCGTAATTTTCTTTTAAATACGTTACGACTTTTTCTAAAACTATTTTCCGCTCATGTGTGTCATGTGTAGTATTCTTGAATTATATGAAAGTACATCCAATTAGTCGCTCCGAGCTATGGCTTGCTCAAAGCGCTTTAATATTCGCTATTATCCTCCAGGTTGCCGCATGGCATTTAAGTCCTGAGTTATCATATGGGCCGCACGGAGTCATAATCATCACGGAAGTTGCCCTCCTCGTCATAATCAGCCTTACGGCCAGTACACGACACATAAGGCCGAATTCTCTTTATCGAACCCTTTCGGTAATATTGCTCGGCATCATCTCGCTTGCGAATATAGATTCGTTCTTTCTGGTTGTGCGACTACTTTTGACGGAGGGCATGGCGCTTTCTGGTCGTGAGCTGATTGTATCGGCAATTGCAATATTCTTGACAAACATCGTTATTTTTTCCCTTTGGTACTGGGAGATCGACAGCCCGGGCCTAAGTGGACGAAAGTGGTCAAAGCACGATAAGGACTTTCAGTTTACGCAGCAGAACATGCGTAAAGATTTTCCTGATTGGCAGCCAAGTTTTGTTGATTATTTATATCTTTCCGTTACCAACGCAATTAATTTTGCTCCCGCTGACGCAAAACCGATTACATCACAGGCAAAACTTCTTATGGGTCTTCAGGCGCTAATCTCTGTTTTTACACTAGCACTTATCCTGGCTCGTTCGGTCAGTATCCTAAACTAACGCGAGTTAGAAATATGCACAAAAAAATACCGCACACAAAGCATCAGCTACCAAAAAATTATCACGCGATTACCACTTCATCGTATCAGCCAAACAAACACAATCCAGATGAACCTCAACGGAATCTGCGGCAGAAAAAGACACGCCCTGTCTGGAAAAGGATGTTCTTTTTGGTCTTCGGTATATGTTTCGGCATATTGTTGACGATAGTGATATGGGATATTCGAAATTTTTCTAACGCGAGTCAGAAACTATTCGGCACCGATAATGCCTGGGAAGTTTTCCGCACACAAGAACTGAAGCGAACCCTTAGCGGCAGAACAAACATCCTACTGGTTGGATATTCTATCGATGATCCTGGACACGGCGGTGCCAATCTAACCGACTCGATTCTCGTTGTCAGCCTCGATAGAACAAAGCAATCGGGATTTATGCTGAGCGTACCAAGAGATCTGTATGTTGATATTCCCGGCTATGGAGCTGCAAAAATTAACGAAGCATACCAGGCAGGGGAAGCTATCAAATTTCGTGAAAGTGGACGACCTCGTGGCGGCATGGGGTTGCTACAAAAAGTCATTACTAATACCTTGGGCATAGAGCTGCATTACTATGCGCTCATAAACTACACATCCGTCAAAGAAGTCGTCGACGCACTCGGCGGCATCGACGTCACCATACAAAACGAAGATCCACGCGGCATATACGATCCGAACTTTCCACCAGAGCAAGGAGGTCCGCTCAGGCTAGCCAATGGCGTACATACTATCGATGGCCAAACTGCGCTGCGATTAACGCGAGCGCGTGGCGCCACATATGGATCCTACGGTTTCCCACGATCAGACTTCAATCGCACACAACACCAACAGCAAGTGTTCATGGCTATCAAACACAAGCTGGACTGGAAACTCGTCCTCGATCCCCGCACTAACGGAGAAATATTCGAAGCTGCTGGCAGTAATATCAAGACAGACCTTAAAATTGGTGAAGTCATACCGTTTTACCGGCTCATCACCAGCGTACCGAATGGTGACTTGAAACCAATCTCGCTCGGCGACATCAACAAGGAGAGCCTGTTGGTCGGCTATACAACGCCAGAAGGTCTATCAGCGCTCATACCACGCACGGGCATAGCTGATTACACTGAAATCCAATCAGTTATAAAAAACCTTGGCAAATAACTTTTCGTATTATCTTTCATTTCCCCACATTTCTATATTCGTAGTCGCCACGGCCTGGCGAAGCAGAGAAAAATATGTCGACTCGACATCAAGATACTTATGATTTTATATACATGCAGTTTGCTGTCACAGAATGTACAGCGAAATACCACACATACATCAGGGTATTAGTTCATATCAGGATCGATCTTGGCCGCCTGCTTTTTCGCAGAATCGTATATTTTTCTTATCACTTTTTTAGCCTCTTCCAGTCGCTTTTCAGCCCACTCAAACTCTAGTGAAAGCACAAAAAAGGCAAGGAGACTCACCAAGACACCTGGCCCTGGCAGTGGTATCAGCACAATGCCAAGTGCAAGGAGCGGAAAACCAATAAGCGCAATGACGAGCTTTTTGAATACTATTCGAACCTTTTTCATACGCCTGCTCCAACTAGAGGTTTGTGACAAGCGTAATTATAAGGCAGGAATTTGTATGAGATGTAAGAAACTTCACAGTTTCAGGCACACCATTGAGCGATAGTAGTATAGGTAATTCAAAGGAGCAATCTATGACACAAACCCAAACAGCAGAAGTACAAAAATACATAACGAGTCTTGCATATCCATGCAGTCGAGACGAGCTCGCAGCGCATGCTCGACAGCATGGCGCCAGCCGCAATGTTGTCAAGGCAATCTTGTCGTTGCCGTATGATTATTTCACTACCCCGTATGCAGTCCAGGACGCCATGCGTGAATAAAGGTGACGCCACCTCAAATCTGCGCTGAAAAATAGAATTTTACATTGCTCACAATCTCTTGCTGATCTTCTGAAGGTTATCGAGGCAAATCTTACAGACCAAGTGACTCTTTTGACCTATAGTACATAATGCAAAGGAGGTCATCAATGGATAAGGGATATTACCGTGCCGCAGTTGACAATACTACCCATGCACCAGGACAAATTCGCAAACACAAAGCCATGGACGAATCAGCCGTCGAGTTAGCGCAAACCATAAACAGCTCCCACGAAGTATTGATCCGTGCTACCACCGTCTTCCCTTTTACTCTTTTTCCAGACACCATAACACTCGATCGCGCAAAGCTTACTATCGCTCATCGTGAATTTTTCTGGACGAGTGAAGTTATGAGCATTCGTATAGAAGACATTCTCAATGTAACTGTGGATGTTGGTCCATTTTTTGGCTCTCTCAAGATTTTCACGCGCTTTTTCAATACTGACAAACCATATACTGTCAGCTTTTTGCGACGTAACGATGCACTCAAAATAAAACGGATACTGCAAGGTTACATTATCGCCCTGCAAAAAAATATCGATTGTTCTACGCTACCCACCACCGAACTCGCCAACATGCTTGGCGATTTGGGCAAGTAGATTCTATTACAATGAAGAAATTTCATTCATCAACAGCAGACCTCGTTTGACTCATTACACTCATGCCGGTGTACTATATAATTATGTATTTCGTAAATGCACGTAAGCGGCTTACTTCGAGCAACCTACTACTCCACCTACTGCCAACTGGCGCTGTTTTCATTACGATGATTGCCTTGACCATCTTGAGCTGGCGCAATGCCGAGGAGGCTTTCAGAGCTGAGCGACAAACTTCTATTAATAATGTCGTGAGCGAAACAAGAAACGGAATCAGTGACCGACTGGAATCCTACCAGCTCGTTTTGCTAGGAGCTTCTGGTTTATTTGTCGCATCCGACGATGTATCCCGTGACGAATGGCGAAAATTTATACGTAGTTTTGATATTCAAAAAAATTATCCTGGCGTAAAAGGGATAGGATATATGGTTAACGCTACTCAAGAAGAACTGCCGGGTATCATACGAGATATTCGAGCAGACGGGTTCAAGGATGCAAAAATCCATCCCAACACTAAGGCCAGCAATTATGCCATTACAAAGTATTTTATCCCCCAACATCCTTCGGGGCTCGGCTATAATATGCTTTCTCATCCTGCCAGGCAGTTTGCGATACAATCAGCCAAAGAAACCGGCAACGCAACAATCAGCGACAGAGTAACGTACACAAAAACCGAGATGCCTTTTAGCGGCGTTGGTTTTTCGATGTACCTACCAGTCTGGGCGGACAGCGGGCAGCAAATTAAAGCTCCGACGGAAAGAAATCTTCGCGGATATGTATTCGCGCCATTCCTAGCCGACGATTTGTTTGCAGCAGCATTGGAGCATAGCTCAAGCGGTCTGCATGGGCTTCGAATATATGATGGTAAAATTAGCGACGACACGTTGCTATATCAAACAGACAACTTCACATCGCTAGACGGTAGCAAAGCGTTGAAACATACCGAAAAGCTGACTCTTTTCGGACAAGAATGGATTATAGACTACCGCTTTTCACCTGGCATTATTGCAGAAACTACGCGAAACCGTCCACTTACCGCTCTGGTTGCCGGCACAATGCTAAGCGTTTTGTTATCCGGTTTTGTACTGACACTGCTTGTGGCGAGGACAAGAGTATTGGCACATAGCAAGCAAGTCGAAATCCAATCCGCAAAAGACGAACTGCTTTCTTTAGCCTCACATCAATTGCGCACACCAGCCACATCAGTGAAGCAGTATGTAGGCATGGTTCTGGAGGGCTTTGCTGGCAAACTTACCAGACAACAAGCAGCGCTTCTCGACAAAGCATATGAGAGCAATGAAAGACAGCTCCATATTATTAACGAGATCCTCTACGTGGCTAAAATTGATGCCAAGGGTATCGTATTGACACCAAGACGACTCAATATTAATAAATTATTACGAGAACTAACCCAGGAACTTTCAGTTACAGCCAAAAAGAGTAAACAGAAAATACGGTTACTCATGCCAAAAAAACAAGTTCACATAGAGGCAGATGAGCACAGCTTACGTATGGCGCTGGAAAACCTCATCAGTAATGCACTCAAATACTCTCACGAGAACACTACAACGACCGTCAAGCTCTTCGTCAAAGATAATGAGATTAATATTACAGTCAGGGACAAGGGCGTTGGTATCGCCGCCGAAGATCTGCCACTACTTTTTCAGCGCTTTTCACGCATACCAAACGAGCTGTCTAAACAAACGAGTGGTAGTGGCATAGGCCTATACCTTAGTCAGCAATTAATCCAGCTTCATGGCGGGGATATCGAAGTCAGTTCTATGAAGGACAAGGGAACCACATTTACGGTCATCTTGCCAAAAGTTCACACGTCATAGAGAAGTCAATCTTTGCAAAATAAGGTTTACTGGACAGATTCGGGTATAATACATGTGATGGCAACTATATTAATCGTAGAAGACGAACAAAATCTTAATGAAGCCTACCAGATGATTCTTCAGCATCAGGGGCATGAAATTCTCGCGGCATACGACGGCACTGAAGCACTCAAGATCACGGAAAAGGTAGAGCCGGATCTTATTTTGTTAGACCTTAGGATGCCTCAAATGGGCGGTGTCGATTTTCTGAAAAAGTATAATCTGAAGCAAAATCATCCGAACGTAAAGGTCGTTATATTTAGCAATCTCGATACCCAGCACGAAATCGATGAAGCATATAGGCTTGGTGCCGAAAAATACATGCTGAAAGCATGGGCTTCTCCAAAGGAACTCATCCAGCTCGTAAACAGCTTACTCAAAACCAAAAAGAAATAGACTACGATAGCTTAGGCGTCTTATGCAAACGACAAATCTTTGAAATTATCTTCTCCGATACTTTGAATGAGTTTTTCTCTGTCAATAACGTATTCTCGTCCCTTGTACTTTAGCACGCCATTTTTCTTCAACTTAACCAGTTCTGCCGCAGTGGTTTCACGCGTCAGGCCGATAAGATCTGCGACCATTTGCTGCGTCAATTGGATATTGACCCGTATAATTCCCGGTTTTATTTCATCTCCGTAAACTTGAACTAGATAATACAAAGTATACAAAACTTTGTCGGAAGCTTTGGGCTGCTCAAGAGCAGTGATACGCATGAGTGAGCCAGCGTATTTACTTAGGTAGTGCGAAGCAACGACTTGGAGCGCCTTGGGGTTTGAGTGTATGTATTCTTCAAACGCTTCACGTGACATAACATACATTTCGCCATCTGTCTGAGCTTCATAATAATAAAAAGCCGAGGCAACTTTTTTAAATGACCATGTGGTCGGGAACATATCGCCAGCGCGCTTAAAGGCCGCTATCCGTTCGTCGCCCTGTGCGGTAATGTTATACAACTTGATAATGCCGGACTTTACCATGTAGACATTTCTCGGCACTTCGCCTTGGTATATCAAAATGTTACCCTGTTTAAACTTTTTGGTCATCAGGGTGCTCAAAAACGGCTGGAACGCTTCCTCTAGCAAATACTATCTCCCTCGTTTGCTTGGCGATATACCTATTGTATAGCATACGAACCTGAAAGTCTGCTTGCCCAATCATGTACTATGCTAAATTGTAATGTTTTTTACAGTTATTACTGCCATCTGCCGGTACGATAGATCGTAGTTACATAAAAGGAGGCATACATGATATTGTCGGAACCAGAACGAGATCGTAAGATTAACGATTTTTTGAACAGAAAGTTTAGGGAGTTCAACATAGACGATAACGAACCGACGATCCATGAGATACGATCATTTGGTAACCTCCGAAGCATATAGTTTTGCTGCTTCTTAAGATGTGTACATTCTTTTAATAGATAATGATTTAAATAATCGAGTAGGAATATGTGGTTAAGTTTATTATTGTGGTCCGTTATTGGTGTTTTGAGCGGATGGGTGGGCTTTTTGGCGAGTAGATCGCACAAAACGAAGAGAGCGCAGCCCTATCTACTCGTAGGCGCCGGAGGAGGATTAGTTGGAGGTACCTCAGCAGAGGCGCTAGGATTATCAGAGACTGCAGCAAGCCCGCTTGATCCTGTAAGTGCGTTTAACGCATTACTCTTTTCCGGATTATTTATCATTCTCTATATTGGAATTGTCCTACTACTAAGAAAGACGGAGTCAAAATAGATATCTTAGTGAATAGTACGTGACTCAAGTGCAAGTCTTCGCTTCGCTGAAATAATTTCATACGATATTATAGCTAGGAAGGTCAAGCCAACGACACATGCTTCAAATAAGTGCGATGTGTTATGGAGCAAGAGATATCCACCAGAGACCAGCATAGCACCGGTGAGAAAGTAAGCAATATATAGCTTAGACATTGACGGCTTGAGAAACGCAATACTCGCCGCAAAGATACTTCCTAGGGCGACAATAATATGCATTACGAGTACCATAAGCATAAGTATACATCATAAATGTCAGGGCAACCATGCGTCTACGGATATCAGCAAAGAAAATACCAACAAAACTACAAGAGAATGCCTAAACACTTTTCGCCCCCAATCGTCATTGTTCTTGATGGCTAAACCCTTAGCGCCAAGCCACACCCAGTACAAGCACAGGGCTGTCATGCAGAGCAGATACGTATAGCCTACATACCCAGCAACTGGAAGCGCCAAAATAGCGAGCGTAAAAGCCACAAGATACAGCAATATTTGTCTCTTAGTATGATCAATTCCCTTTACAACAGAAATTACTGGCACACCAGCAGCTTTGTATTCCTGCCGTCTGTATACTGCTATCGCGTAAAACTCCGGCATCTGCCAAAGAAAAAGAATTACGAACAGAATTAATGCCCCCAGATCAATCCTATCCACAACCGCTACATAACCAGCAAGAATCGGGGCTGCGCCCGATACACTGCCAACCAATGTTCCATGTATCGACATTCGCTTGGACAACATGCCATACAATACGACATACGTTACAAAACCTAGTAATCCAATTACTACGACAAGCACGTTAACCCATACATACAAGATCATCGTTCCGACAATACCCAATACAACAGAAAATATCACCGCACCAACACCACTCACCTCTCCAGCTATAAGCGGTCGTTTTTTGGTACGTTCCATTTTTTTATCGATATCCTGATCCAGGTAGTTATTCATGACGCAGGCCGAGGCTATGACCAAACTCGTACCTATAATGACGGAAATAAACAACAACCAATCAACATTCCCTCGGCTTGCTAGCAAAAATCCGGCTGCAGCAGTCAGTACATTGCCATACAGCACACCGGGTTTGGTCAGTCGATAATACGCGCTGATTTTAGTTCTGTTCAAAAGCCTCTGTTACTTTCTTTTAGCATGTATTCGTTAACTTCATGTGGCGGCATTTCGGGCATCATATTGTAGTTCAAATTGTGCATAATCCATAAGCTACCAATGACGATAATCAATAAAATCGAGCCCATAAACAGAAAAGTCCATAGGTTCCAGCGCGGCTTCGACTCGTCGCCAAGGTGAAGAAAGAAATACAACTGCACCGTAACCTGCAGTAATGCCAAAACCGTAATATAGGTGATAAGTTCATTGCGAGACAACATCTGATTGACGACAGCTATGTATGCCGCGATCGTCAAAATTACTGACCAGCAAAAGCCCATGATATACATCCTGAGCGTCGTATTGAGTTTATGTCGTGTGCTGGTCATTTTACCGCTCCCAAAAGGTACACGAATGTAAATATGAATATCCAGATAACGTCCAGAAAGTGCCAGAACATACCCAGCATCGCCAGCCTCTTCTTCACGGTATCACCAAAGTCACCACGAAGCATCCGTACAAGTAATATGACCCCCCAGATAATACCGGCAAGAATATGCAGACCATGTGTACCAACAAGCGTAAAGAAAGCGGACAAAAATGCACTCTCTCGCCAGCTATAGCCTTCATGTACGAGCTCTTTGAACTCGTACAACTCCATACTCAAGAAGAATACCCCGAGCAGAACCGTTAGCACCGTCCAGACCATAGCTTGTCTATCTTTACCTAGTCTTGCTGTCAAAACCGCCAATCCGATCGTAAAGCTACTGGTGAGCAGCACGATTGTTTCAGTTAGCACGAATGGTAGGCTGAACAACTCTCCGCCGGACGGACCGCCAGCAACATTATTTCTGAGCACCGCAAACGTGGCGAATAGACTGGCGAACAATAGACAATCCGTCATCAGATACACCCATAAGCCAAATGTGGATTTATCATCGACGTGATGCCTGGTAATTATCTGGCTCATGCGTATTGTTTCCTGTTTGCTTTATCAAGCTTAGCGAGTTCTTCCGCTGATATGACATACTCCGTATTCTCACTGGTAAGACGGATTATCAACAATGTAACGACTGCAAGCAGTGCCGCAACGCTAAGCCACCATATGTGCCACACAACAGCGAAGCCGAAGGTTAGGCTCGCCGCAGCGATGAACACACCCATGCCACTATTTTTTGGCAGGTGTATGTCTCTGTACTGTGGCTTGGATTCTTTTTGCTTTTTTTGCTTTTGGGCCCAGAACTCATCACGTTCAGTAACGTGGGGTGTAATCGCAAAATTATAAAATGGTGCCGGAGAAGTAGTTGACCACTCGAGCGTTCGTCCATCCCACGGATCCCCGCTTCTGTCAGGATTTTCCTTGCGCTTCCATATGCCATGAGCGACCTGCAGCAGCTGCAAGCCGATGCCTGCAACTATAACGAGTGCTCCGATGGCCGCAACTATAAAGAGGGACTGCCAGCCGTTACCCGCATCATAATGATCCAAACGCCGAGTAGCACCCATAAGACCTAGGATATATAACGGCCCAAAAGCTAAGGCAAAGCCAATGACCCAGCACCAGGCAGCTGCTTTGCCTATTAACTCATTAAGCTTAAAGCCGGTAACTTTCGGAAACCAATATGCAAGTCCTGCAAAGTATCCAAATACTACGCCGCCAATAATCATATTGTGAAAATGCGCCACTAGAAACAGGCTATTATGGACCTGAAAATCTATACCAGGAACCGCTAGTAGCACTCCTGTCAGACCACCAATCGTAAACGTATAAATAAATCCCATAAACCATACCATTGGCGAAGTGAATGATATGCGTCCGCGGAACATTGTAAACAACCAGTTGAATACTTTTACGCCGGTTGGTATAGCAATAACCATCGTCATAATGCCAAAAAAAGCGTTTACGTTCGCACCAGCACCCATTGTAAAGAAATGATGTAACCAAACAATGAATGACAGAAAAGCAATTGCCGATAGTGCGAAAACCATTGTGCCATATCCAAATAGCCGCTTACGCGAGAAAACCGGTACAATTTCCGAAAAGATACCGAACGCCGGAAGAATTAGAATATATACCTCCGGATGACCCCATGCCCAAATCAGATTAATGTACATCATCGGATTTCCCCCATGCGTCGATGTAAAAAAATGCATTCCCATGGTCCTGTCCAGCGCCAACATGGCTAATGTCGCTGTCAATATTGGAAACGCAAACAGTATCATCACCATAGTAATAAGAACACTCCAAACAAATACTGGCATTTTCATGAGTGACATGCCTGGCGCACGCATCTTAATGATCGTCACAAAAAAATTCACGCCGGACAACAAACTGCCGATACCAGCTATCTGCAGTGCCCAAATCCAGTAATCAACACCAACCCCTGGACTATACTCGAGACCGGAAAGCGGCGGATATGCCAACCAGCCAGCTGTAGAAAATTCACCGATTACTAACGATATATTTATGAGCATCATGCCCACAGCAAACAGCCAAAAGCTGACTGAATTCATGAAAGGAAATGCCACATCACGCGCTCCAATCTGAAGCGGCAAAATGAGATTAATAATACCAAACATCAACCCCATCGCCACAAAGAAAATCATGATCGTACCGTGCGCAGAAAAGACTTGCTGGAACGTATCGGACGACACGATTCCACTTGCATCGCCAGAAGCCAATGCTTGCTGCGTCCGCATCATGAGCGCATCTGCAACACCTCGTAACAACATGAGAACCGCGACAACTATATACATAATGCCGATTTTTTTGTGATCTAATGACGTCAGCCACTCGCGCCATAGCCACCCAAGTTTTTTGAAGTACAGCAGCAGGACCAGTATACCTACAGCCGAGAGTGTCATCATTACTGCACCACCAATTGTAATTGGATCGTCCGGTAATGCGCTTAAACTAAGTCGTCCTAGCATATATCCCCTAGTGCTGGTGCCCGCTACTTACATCATGATCATCGTGCGCCTGTTCTGGCGTTTTTTCTTGATGAGCATGGTCCATATATTTCATAACTATCGTATCATACAAACCTTGGTCGGTGGATGCATACGTCACAACTGGATGCTTCATGGAGGGTTGCACTAACTTAGCGTACTCGACGTGGTCCAGGATGCCCTTACCCTTTTTGACCGAGTTCACCCACTTGTCGAACTCATCATAGGTTGACGAGCGAGCCTTAAATTTCATGCTAGCAAATCCTTCGCCACTAATGTTTGCCGACATGCCGTCATACTCCCCTATCTCATGAGCCTGCAAATGCAGCTTCGTAACCATGCCGTTCATAGCATAAATCTGCCCCCCAAGCTTCGGAATCCAAAATGAGTTCATGGGCGCATCGGCTGTAATCTCAAAATTCAGCGGTGTATGCTCGGGAAATTGTATATAATTCACAGTTGCAATATTCTGCTCAGGATAGATGAATAACCACTTCCACTGGAGCGCAACCACCTGGATAGTAACAGGGTTCTTATCGGACTCGAGCGCTCGATAAGGATCAAGCTCATGAGTACTTCGCCAAGTTACAACCGACAATATCAAAATAATAATCACTGGGATACCCCACCATATTGCCTCTAGCCAATGATTCTTGTCCCACTCGGGCTTGTACGCAGCCTTTTTATTGCCTTCTCGATATCTCCATGCAAATAAAGCTGTCATCACAAAAACCGGAATAATCACCACCATACCCAGCAGCGTTGCGAAGACCAACAGATTCCGTTGTTTATCACCTATCGTACCGCTTGGGTTAAGAATTGCAATATCATGTGTGCGGACAAAATTTACAAGCAAGACACCCGCGACTAGTACAAACAGTAGGGGCAACAATATTCGTAGTTTTTTATTCATAACGCTTACTCTCAAGCATACCATAAGCAAGTTACTAAAAAGCAGTATCTGATGCATGCGTCAGTGTGTTACATTTAAAACATAACTAACAAGGATGCTCACTATGGCAAAGAAACAAACAATAAGTCACACAGGCATACGTGCATGGGCACTGTTACGGATTGGAATAGGCGTAACTTTTTTGTGGGCGTTTTTCGATAAACTAGCAGGTCTTGGGTTTTCAACTTGTCGCGATGCCGCAACTAATTCTGTCACAACTATGTGTTCAAAAGCTTGGGTCGAAGGTGGCTCGCCGACACTCGGTTTTCTAAAGTTTGGTACAAAAGGACCATTCGCTGAATTTTACCAAGGTCTTGCTGGCAATCCAGCTGTTGACTGGCTCTTTATGCTCGGCTTATTACTCATCGGTGTCGCCCTCATTCTAGGTATTGGTGTTCGATTAGCTACTGCCACCGGCTCGTTACTACTTTTCATGATGTGGACGGCAGCGCTACCGCCGGAGAATAATCCTGTCATTGACGACCATATAATCTATATTCTTGTACTAGCTGGCATCTATCGGACAAAAGACCAGCAGGCATGGGGACTTGGTGGCTGGTGGTCCAAACAAGCAGTCGTCAAGAAGTATCCGATCCTTCAGTAGGAGCATATCTGGAAAAAGCCCGGTTATTTCCGTTTATCTAGAAATTTTTCCGGAAATGTTTAGTGGTGTATGCCCAGGTAGCTTCGGTCTTCTTGTTTGGATTAAAAATCCCTTTTGCATCAAAGATACTTTTAAGCTCCTTGAAATATCCAGTCACTTTCTCACCGTACATCTGTTCCAGCCAAGGGCCCCTGATTAACCCATCATTATGCTCACCGCTCAGAGACCCACCATAGCTGAGCACCAGCTCATTGACTTCCTTCATGGCAGGCAAGATCGTATCACGCTCGATCTTGTTCTCGATATTCATGAGCGGGATAATATGGAAGTTTCCATCACCCATATGTCCGGCTATGGTTGCAAATAGCTTGTACTTTTTGATGATTTTGCGAATTTTTGGCAAAAATTCTGCCAAGTGCTCAGGGTTCACTACGAGGTCATCAATAAATGGTGCCGTGTGCTTGTCCTTAACTTTGCTACGTAAAATCTGAAAACTATACCGACGCATTATCCAGAACTTTTCACCCTGTCGATCAGTTGGTGCTTCTTCAAAGCCACTAATGCCATAATACGACTGTTTTTCTTCGAGCTCTAGACGCAGGGCTCTAATTCGCTGCTTGATATCTTCTGGACTGCCCCCCTTTATAGACACCATCAATACAAGACGGGGCACCCCCTTAATGAGGAGCAGGGCGTCAGGAATCAAGCTAATCAACAAACGAAGAAACTTCCGTGGACCAAGGAACTTCAAAAAGTACGGCATGAAACGAATCGACAGTATAAGTGTGTTGTCATCAAATGACTCGAAACGCGACGGCTTCTTGTCGGCCACAACCTTAATAAGCTCTCCGAGTCGTTTCATATCTTTGACGAATATCACCAACAACCCCTCATCAGACCTCGCACGTGTAACCCGGAATTCGATATCAGTCACCAAGCCAAGAGTGCCTTGTCCCCCGACAATAGCCTTCGTCAAGTCAAAAATCCCTTTTTCGCGATCCCATACGTCCCACAAGTTATATCCTGTCGCATTTTTACTGACTTTCGGTCTGGCTGCCTTAATTTCCTCATAGTTTTTATCAACCAACTCAAAGACTCTGCGATATACCTCGCCCTCAAAATCTTTTTGTTTCATTTTATTATCCAGCTCTGACTTATTAAGGGGCCGGACTTTCCTAGCTACCCCATCCGCAAACACAAATTCAAGCTCATTGACAAAGTTTGCCGCCTGACCAAACTCGATTGATTTTTCACCGCCTGAGTTGTTGCTGACCATACCGCCTACCGTACAAAGATCTCGAGACGCCGGATACGTTGGCATCAGTACACCCTTTTCCTTGGCACGTGCATCAAAATCACGAAAGTATACGCCAGGTTGCACATGCGCAGCTTTCTGATCGATACTTTTAATGTTTGTGAAATATTTCTTAAAATCGACAATTACCGATTCATTTATTGCGCCGCCAGACATATCAGTGCCGGCGCTTCGGGCAGTCAGTGATATATTTTTGATTTTGGACTTGGTTCGATTCGTGACCGCAACAAGACGCTCTACGTCTTTAGTGTGCTTGGGAGCAACAACCACTTCTGGTCGTATTTCAAACATAGATGCATCGTGACTATACATATCCAAGAGTTCATTTGATGTATCAATATCACCCTCGAAACCAGATTTTTTCAGAGCATCAATAAATATCTGTATGTTTGTCATTTTTCTCCTATAGGCTTTAGCGATATGGTACCATATCAGAGAAATCTTTAACAGGAGCTGACAAAAAGCTTTGAGCAAAAAGAAAATAGTTATTATTGGAGGCGGTTTCGGCGGCATTAAGGCCGCCCTGGAACTCGTTAACAATCCCGAGTTCCATATAACACTTATCAGTGCGCATCCTGACTTTCGCATCTATGGCACCTTGTATCGTGTTGCTACTGGGGGCAGTATGAAGGTAGCTAGTGTGCCGCTCGATGAAATCTTTGCTGGAAAGAAGATCGATATTATCGTCGATAAAGCAGTCACCCTA
Source organism: uncultured Candidatus Saccharibacteria bacterium (assembly GCA_964573155.1). Lineage (GTDB taxonomy): Bacteria > Patescibacteriota > Saccharimonadia > Saccharimonadales > JAGQNK01 > JAGQNK01. Next base: position 24,630 of record CAZNIN010000003.1, read on the forward strand.
GATAGAGAAACACATACCATTACAACCGGCAAAGGTCAGGTTTTTGCCTACAATGCGCTTATTTGTGCGCTCGGTGTCACAACCAATTATTTTGGCATCAAGGGGCTTGAACAATTTTCATTTGGCATAAAATCACCAGCCGAAGCCGAGGATCTCAAAGAACATTTACATAGGCAGCTCACCGAAGACGGCAAACCAGACTTGCACTATGTTGTCGTAGGTGGTGGGCCAACTGGCGTAGAGCTGGCCGGAGCTTTACCATCATACATTAGAAAAATATGCGAACAACATGGCCTCCCGAAAAGAAAAGTAAAAGTAGACTTGATTGAAGCATCGCCTCGCATTCTGCCGCGTATGCCAAAAGATATATCATACGCCGTGAAACGTCATCTCAAAAAAGAAGGTGTTCGAGTTTTAACAAAAAAGGTAGTCCAAGCCCAGACTGCAGAAGCGCTCTTAGTCAACGGCAGACCAATCAAAAGCCAAACTGTTATTTGGACTGCGGGCGTGACAAATAACCCATTCTTTACTTCACAAGGATTCCAGCTAGCAGCCAACCGCAAAGTGCGCGTCGATCAATTCCTGCAAGCAGAGCCAGGGATATACGTAATTGGTGACAATGCCGACACGCCCTATAGTGGCATGGCCCAAGTAGCACTAGAAGATGGCAAGTATGTAGCGGAAAACCTCCAACGCATTGCACGAGGCGAAGATCCAAAGCCGTATCATGCCAAAAAACCGATCTATGTTATGCCCGCTGGACCTCGCTGGGCCGCGGTACTGTGGGGCAAATTCCGAATGTACGGCATACTCGGCTGGTGGCTGCGCCGCGCCGCTGATTTCATTGCTTATCATGACTATGAACCATGGCACTCTGCGGTGCAGCGTTGGCTCGCTGATGATGACGAGGAAGAAAATTGCGTTACCTGCGATGCCAAACTTGCTCGGGTAATGTATGAGTCAGGCGAAATTTAGCCTCAGCCCTAAGGATCAATCCCTTCAGCTCTATGTCGAGGGGCACGGGGCCAGACAATCTTAGCAAATACCACATCTGCATCCAGCCAACCGAATTGTCGGCTATCCGCGCTGTCTGCATTATGATCACCAACTACATACACCTTCCTATCTCTGATATCAGCAATGCGTTTGATTTTTTCTTTGCCGTTATGAAAGAAAATAACTATGTCACCTGGCTGTAGTCGTATAAACCATCTCCAGCCGTACACAAGAGTACCAGGTGGTAACACCGGCAGCATACTATGTCCGCTAATTTGTCGTACCGTAAATGGAAACCTACGACTTGGTCGCTTTGAAGATTTCTGCGATATCATCGATCATCTCCAGTAGTTTTTGACCTTCTTCCGGCTCCAGGTGATGCTTACACTCGCTGGCCTGCTTAATAGCTCTCCAGCACTTGTCATGCAGATCAGGAAACTTCTCTAGATGCTCTGGCTTGAAGTAATCCGCCCACAACACCATCAGATGATGCTTGACGAGCTCGGCGCGCTCTTCTTTTATAATAATCGCCCGCATTTTATTGTGTTCATCAAGTCCTGGATATTTGTCCATAATAGCTTTTACGCTTTGAGCCTCAATCCGCGCCTGAGCCGGATCATACACACCACACGGCAAATCGCAGTGGGCATACACGGGTTTTACAAATCTTTTTAGCATGCGAATCATCTACCCTCCTCAGTTATACGTCTAGTATACCAAGTATCGGTTGTGTCTCTGTAAGTGAAATTACTTCTTCTGAAGGTCAGACTGCTCTTGACGCCATTTTTCGATGGCAGCGTGGTTCCCGCTTAACAGCACATCTGGTACTTTCATGCCGCGAAACTCCTCAGGACGCGTATACTGTGGGAACTCTAGATTGTCACCATGACTAAAACTCTCAATCTGTGCGCTCATCTCCCCGCCAAGTACACCCGGGATCAACCGTACTACAGCGTCAATTATTACCATCGCCGGTAGCTCACCTCCGGTGAGTACAAAATCGCCGATACTCAGCTGTCTATCAACTAACGCTGTGATGCGCTCGTCGTAACCTTCGTACCTTCCACAGACAATAATCAAGCCCCTGCTTTCGTCAGCCAATTCCTGGGCCACTTGCTGAGAAAATCGCTCTCCACGGGGTGTCATAAGGTATACATTTGCGCTCGTGTCCTGCTCTTTGGCGTACTCCACCGCAGCAAATAACGGCTCCGGCTTCAGCAACATGCCATCACCGCCGCCATATGGTGTATCATCAACGGTCTTGCGCTGCCCTAGGCCGAAATCCCGCAGGTTTATATACGAATACTCAACAATACCCTTATTCTTCGCCTTCCATAGCATCGAAGTTTCAAGCACGGGGGCAAACATTTCTGGAAATAAACTGATAACCTGAATTTTCATACTCATATTCTATCTCATAAAACCACTAAAACCCGAGTATATCCCGGGTTTTAGTGTCACATAAAGCTCCCACTAATCGTGGCTCGCAATGAGCTTATCGAGTGTTTGTTTTTTTGAAAGTTCTTGATCTTTGATAGACCAGAAGTAACTTTACAGCATGAGCGCTTCGAATGCAAGCGATTGTCTAGATGTCCAGATCGTCCAGATCTTCAAGTTCTTTTCGAGTGTTCTTGACGACGTCACTTTCACCAGACTCTTCTCTGACCTCTGTTTCAGAATCCCTATCTGGCGTAGAGGTCACCGTGCCAGTTGTGTCTACAATTTTCAGATTGTACCGTGCGTCATTCTTTGTTCCCAGCGCCCGAAGCAGTGTCCTAAGACTCTGTGCGGTTGCACCACGTTTTCCAATGACACGACCGAGATCTTCTCCGTCTACAGTAAGCTCTAGGAGCACACCCTTTTCATCTATGCGTCGTTCAATTTGAACAGCGTCCGGATTGCTGACTAGGGATTTTACGATAAATTCTACAAATTGTTGATCGATTGTACTCATGCGCGGTCATACCTCCATTACAGTCATACTTATTATACACTACGCTCGCTCGAGACCATACGCCACAAAAAACCCCGCCATTTCTTGACGGGGCTCTTCAGGCATAGGTGATCGAGAGCTTTACGCTTCTTTTTTTTCTTCTGTCGTCACCGCTTCATCAGATGGCGCTTCCGCGGCAGACTGCTCGGCAGGTGCCTCATCGGTTGACAATTCTGCTACTTCTTCAGCGGCAGGCTCTTCTTTCGGCTGGTTTTTGCGTAGCTTATCTACGTTCTTGATTTCACGCTTTTTCTTGGTCTCTAGTTTTACCCAACCAGGCAATTTGATACCTTCGGCTTTGAGTAACCGAGCAGCTCGGTCGGATGGCTGCGCACCATGATCAAGGTAAAACGAAGCCTTTTCTTTGTCGATAACAGCTTCTTTAGTGTGTGGATTGAAGTGACCTAGCGATGCGACAATACGCCCACTAGTCGGGGTCCGGCGCGAGTCTTGAACGACAACGCGGAATTGAGCGTGACCTTTACGGCCAGTACGCTGCATACGAATGACTAACATTCTTTTCTCTCTTCCCGTTAAGGTGTTAATAAATACCGGCTAAGTTTACAGGGTTTGACCCCTGTTGTCAAGCAAAACTACTTCTTTATGACCCTAAGCGCTGACTCTGCGGCGGCCACTTGTGCGTTTTGCTTGCTCGGACCTGTACCTTTGCCGCGAAGCTTGCCGTCGACAAATACTCCCACCGTAAAGATCTTTTCATGATCAGGACCTTCTTCACCCAGCACCTTGTACTGCGGCGTATGACCTTCTTGGCTTTGAATAATTTCCTGCAAATGCGACTTTGGATCCATCCAGGAACCGGTCTGCAAGATATCCTCAAAGGTGACCAGCAGGTTTTTTTCTATAAATTGCTTTGCCGAATCATAGCCCTGGTCCAGATACAGCGCGCCGATAACAGCTTCGAACGAGTTAGCTAGAATCTGCGCCCTCGCCCGCGGTGTACCACGCTTCTCGCCTCGGCTCAGCCTGAGTAACGGCTCAAAATCAAGCCTGGCTGCGGCTGCGCCAATACTCTCTGTCCGTACCAGTGCACTGCGCCAGTTGGTCAGCACGCCCTCAGGATCGGAAAAGTTAGCATACAGATATTCGGTCACGACCAGTTCAAGTACCGCATCGCCCAGAAACTCCAATCGCTCATTGTGTTCACGGGCCGTCTTTTTGTGCTCATTAACATAAGAACGGTGAGTAAAAGCCGTCACTAACAGCTCCAATGTATTGAAAGTTACGCCAAGCTTTTCCGATGCGAATGTCTGGTATTTACTAAAATCCATGCGTTTTTATAGTCCGGCTTGCCGAATCTTCTTGAGCCCCAGCAATATTATTTTACCGATATCTTCGTACTCGATCTTATCCAATGCTTGCGCGGCCGGGAACCACTTAATGCCATTCATCCAATCTTCGGGCTGCAGCTTATCCGTGTCGCCTTTACCCTGCACCAAAAATATTTCAGTAGTCATTAGAACGAGACTCGTCCCACGACGATATCGAAAGTTAATCTTGCCCAGCCAGTTTAGGACCTTCATTTCTTGCAAACCAGTTTCCTCTCGGATTTCGCGTTCAGCTGTCTCTTTTGCTGATTCACCTTCCTCTATGTGCCCCTTAGGGATTGTCCAGCGATCTTTGGCGTCCTGAATCAGCAAAATTTCAATTTCATTACTTTTCTGATTACGACGAAAAATAATGCCGCCAGCTGTCGGCTCACGCACAACCTCACTGATTGCAGGTCGCCGTTTGTTTACAAATTTCCTAATACCTTGGATAGGCTTCTGGATGCCTTGAATCGGCTTCTGAATGCTTTGAAACGGTCTTGATCTTTTAGGCTTCTTCATATTTTTTCAACTTTCGGGGATTTGCCACTAGCCGGCGTGTCATCGGGCTTACTGACTCGCTCCTTGAGTACGGTCCCTAGGACGCCGTTCACAAACTTACTTGAGTTTTCACCACCGAAACCCTTAGCAAGCTCAACGGCTTCATTTATGACGACCTTTGGAGGGACATTGACACCAAACAGCAGCTCGTACGCCCCCATTCGCAACACGATACGATCCATGCGCGCAATCTGATCGATTGGCCACTCCGGAGCAACAGGCTGGAGTACCTCATCAAGTTCATCACGCTTCGCATCGACACCATTCACTAGACCCGCTATAAAATCTTGGTCCTCGACCATGTCACGATAGCGGCTAATATTACGTGCCAGCACCTCCTTGAGACTAAAGCTATCATCACGGCACTCTATACGAAATTCCTGCTCGTACAGCGTTTGCAAGGCGATGATGCGGCCGAGATGACGGTTCGATGCCATATTGTTAATTCCTTGTTTAAAGGTTCTACTCAGTACCAGTATACGCTACCGGAACCAAAACTTTTAGGCAGCTTTTTTGCCAGTCTCTTTTGCAGTCGTCCGAGCTTTTACCGGCGATTTTGCATTAACAGCGCGTGCCAGTTTGAGCACTAAGTGGCTCCGGCGCGCCCCTGTGCGGCGTGGGCTAGTTCGTTTCTTGGGCTTTCCCATGCGAAAACTACTCCTATTATCTAAACTTATTCTGATAAATATTACATCCTATGGTAGCGCAAAAACAGATATAACTCAAGTAGTGAGTCTGAATTGACTATTGACAAAATATGGATTTTTTGTTATAATTCATTTTATGAACATGTATGAAGGTTCTACTGGTTACGAAAATCAAGAAATGAACACGTATTCGAGGTTTGTTGATTGGTTAGGACGTCTTGGCACAGAGCGTCGCTGGGGAAGAAACCTAGACGCCAACGAAGCCTACATGTACGGCAGACGCCGTTTAGCCGTGTTGGCTGCACCGATTGCACTTTCAGCCGTTGGCGTCGCAGCTGTTGCAGGGCTCTCTGCTTTGGAGCAGTCACAAAATGAACACCTCGAAAGTCTTGAACTATGCGTAAGCGAAGCAGCGGGACGACCTATTGATCTTCAGATTGACCCCAAAGATGGAGAAATCATAAAGCCCGAGACAATCTACGATGAAATCGTTGCCTGTCAGCGTGAACGCTAGACAAATATAGGAGGAATACCATCCATGAAAACATCCAAACGTTTTACAAGTCCTTTCGGCTTCAAGCCACTCGAAACTCTGCCTGACGTACGATTGACAGAGCCGACAACGCATATACGAATAGTTGGCCCCGCCCAGCCAAAGTTGTATGACTGGGCGACGGAAGCTCCGGAACTTATGGATTATTCAGAGCAAGCAAGCGATCCTCAGCAAGCAGAGAAACTAGCGCCTGTTATCGGTTCAATTGGAATTGGCAGTATAGAAGTCGCAGACCAGCGTACAGTATTAAACTTTCTACAAGAGGGTCCAACAAGCTCATAAATAGCCTGTGGTCGTCACGCCACAAAGGCACAAAAACACCTAACTCGTTGACGAACATCGTTTTAGCTTGCTCTAGACAACGAAATTCACCAACCGGCCGGGCACGTATATTTCACGCCGGACATTCTTGCCATCCAGATATGTATGCACTTTTTCGTCCGTCATGGCTGCAGCTACGATCGCAGTCTGGCCTGCGTCCTGTGGCACCTCTATGGTCGAGCGAACCTTGCCGTTTACCTGTACAACAATTTTCATCGTGTCGCTTACGAGATATTTTTCGTCATAAACTGGCCATTCTGACAGGTGAACTGATTCATCATGACCAAGATTTTGCCATAGTTCCTCTGTAATATGTGGCGCAAATGGTGCGAGCAACTTAGTTAAGGTTTCGAGCGCAAATTTCCAAGACTCCCTGTCGATGAATCCCATCTCTGCCTTAATTTTGTATAGCTCGTTAGTCATCTCCATTAATGCAGCAATTGCCGTATTGAACCCCATGTCGTGCATATCTTCTGACACACGTTTTATCGCTTTGTGACTGGCTATGGTGACCTGCGGCTGGTCATCTTGGGCCTCAGGAGCGGTCAAAAATTCCTGAACCAGTGTCCAGACGCGCTGCAAAAAACGGAAACAACCACCTAGTCCTTCAACACTCCAGGCCGCCTCCTGATTCCACGGTCCAATGAAAAGTTCCATCAACCTTACTGAGTCTGCTCCGTAGCCTTGGTCGATAAGTTCATCAGGAGCGATAACGTTGCCCCAACTCTTGCTCATCTTACGTCCATCAGGTGCAAGAATCATTCCGTGGTTGCGCAGAGCCTTAAAGGGCTCATCGAATTCAATCAACCCTGCGTCAAACATTACCTTTGTCCACATACGAGCGTATAACAGATGCATGACCGCGTGCTCTGCTCCACCAATATAGTCATCAACAGGCAGCCAGAAGCTTGCTTTATCTTTACTGAATGGCTCCTGGTCATTGTGCGGATCGGCAAACCGCAGAAAGTACCAGCTCGAACACGCAAAACCGTCCATAGTATCCGTTTCACGCTTTGCGGGACCACCACATTGGGGACAGGTGGCATTAACCCAGTCGTGTACACTAGCCAATACGCTCGTGCCTTCACCCGTGGGCTGATAGCTTTCAACCTCAGGGAGCTCTACTGGCAACTGCTCATCGGGAACGGCCACTGCGCCGTCTTTTTCGCAGTGCACGATAGGAATCGGAGCACCCCAATAGCGCTGACGAGATATAAGCCAGTCTCTGATTTTGTAATTCACTTTTTCGCCAGCTTTGTTATCTACCGCAAGATCAGCGACAATCTTCTCGCGCATCTCAGACGTACGCATACCATCGTAGCCACCAGAGTTTTTGACGACGCCTTCACCGCCAAAATTATCACTTGTTGTTCCGTCTTTGTCATAAACCTCGATAATCGGAAGGTCGAACTTCTGCGCAAATTCAAAATCACGTTCGTCGTGAGCCGGAACGGCCATGATAGCACCCGTTCCATACCCATAAAGTACATAGTCAGCAATCCAGATCGGTATCTTTTCGTTATTCACAGGGTTGATAGCATATGCACCCGTAAACACACCTGTTTTTTCCCGATCCGTTTCTTGACGCTCTATTTCACTCTTAGCCTGTGTTGTTTTTTTATACTCATCAACCTTAACTTTTTGCGATTCTGTCGTAATAACTTCGACAATAGGGTGCTCAGGCGCCAATACCATAAACGTCACCCCATAGAGAGTGTCAGGACGGGTTGTAAATACTCGGATAACATCTTCCCTGCCCTCAACCGCAAAGTCAATTTCCGCGCCAATACTTTTACCAATCCAGTTACGCTGCATTGATTTGATAGCATCTGACCAATCAAGTTTATCCAAGTCATCCACTAGCCGGTCTGCATAATCAGTAATCTTAAAGAACCATTGGTTTAACGGTTTTTTTGTCACTTGACTGCCACATCGCCAACACTTACCCGACTCGACCTGCTCATTTGCCAACACTGTTTTGTCTGTATCACACCACCACTGAAGGCTTATATCCTGATACGCCAGGCCTCGCTCAAAAAGCAACTTAAAAAACCATTGAGTCCATTTGTAATAGCCGGGATCCGATGAGTTAACCTCTCGATCCCAGTCATAACTAAACCCCATTTGAGTCAGTTGTTGCTTGAACTTGCCGGTATTTTCGGCTATCGCTTGTTTGGGGCTTATATTATGTTTGATCGCATAATTCTCGGCAGGCAGGCCAAAAGCATCCCATCCCATGGGATGGAGTACATTCTCACCCTGCATGCGATAATAACGAGCCACAGCGTCACCAATTGTATAGTTGCGTACATGTCCTACATGCATGGCCGCACCACTCGGATACGGAAAATACTCGAGCACATAACGTTTTGGCTTGCCTGGATCTTCGGTAGCTCTATAGATACCGCTTTCTTGCCATATTTTTTGCCACTTTGGCTCAATATCTTTTGGATTATATCGTTTCATTACCCGCGCATTATACCTTACTTAACAGATAGAGTTAAGGATCGCGTAGACCCTAACGTGACAACACGGCCGTTTTTTCTGGCGTTTCGTCGAGGTGATCGAGTGATGATATGGGGTTGGTCGCAACATGCCAACAACCTCTCCCCTCTGGAAGTTCAGTAATAAAAGCAAGTTCTCCACGTTCGGCAGCATCTTCGAGAGCTGACTGGAACGCATGTATCGGCATATCGCTGTACAGTTCTGAATTCTGCAGTCCATTTACCGCGATCGTACGACCCCTGCTGTCTCGAACATAGTAGCCTGAATGGTCTACATCGAAAGCTACCCCAAACGTATGAGCGCTGTCTCCATCAAATGCCAAAGCATTTTCCGACGTTAACCTTTTCTGATAAATGCTTGTGCGTGTCATGCTAGTAATGGAGTACTGTACATTTGACAGCCCAAATCTTTGCATATAGTCACAGGATTCTTCATTCGCCATCAACTTCCTTGCTCCCAATGCAACTCGCATCATGGTCGCAAGCGACTCTGGTCGTAAGTATGGAATACTAAAGTCTGTCTCAGCTAGGCGCCTCAAGGCGTCATCCGCAACCCTGTCCTGGTAGTACTGACGGAATGGCAATTCAGGTCCAGTCGGTACCGGCACGAGTCGCCCCAGCGCTATATCACCCAATGCACTTGTTTTATCTTCGTAGGGCGCTAACCCCGCGCTTTCCAGCCATGTTCGTTCCTGCCGAAGCTCTATGGGCAATCGGGCCAACTCAGCTGCTTGGGATTCGGGCGACGTATGCTCGAACCGTCTTGTTCGGATGCCAGTAGGGAGAGGTTGAGAAATCATCTAAAACTGCTGTAGATAATTCGTATTAAACACTGTCGCATGTTGCTTTTGTCGTTGCCAGCGCTCTTCGGCCAAGCGCACCAGTGTCTGCACAAGCTCTACGCTACTTACGCCGGCTGCTTGCCAGTTATGTTCGTACAATCCACCAGGAAGCGGGTTCGCCTCATTGAAATAAACCGCATCGGTCTTACTGTCTATTAGCATGTCGATTCGTGCAATGCCCTGGCAACCAAGCGACCGGTATACCTGCTTGCCGAGTGTTTCAGCTTTGGCATAGAGTTTTTTGTCCAGCTTGGCAGGTATTTCACTGTAACCTTGTGAGCCCTTGGTGCCACTTTTTTGACCGCCCTTCTTGCCACCTTGCATATATTTAGTGTCAAAGTCAAAGAAATCTTCCGGCTTGGTTAACGGCTTCTCAAGTAAAGCTGGCCTCAGCTCTTCATTACCCAGAATTGGCAGTGTAACTTCTATCAAGTTAGAGATCTCTTCTTCGACGATGACTTTCTCGTCGTAGTGCGATGCAACCTCGATCGCATTTTGCAGCTCTTGGCGAGTAGTTACGCGACTAATACCGATACTTGACCCGAGGTGCGCCGGTTTAACAAATATCGGGTACTTTAGCGCCGCTTCGATGCCGTCTATCACAGCTTTCGTTTTCTGGGCGAATGCATCTCGATACAGGTATTCATATTTAGCAACTGGTATATCATTGGCTTCCGCCACTTGCTTGGCGAGCACTTTATCCATCGCCAGCGTCGAGGCGTCCATGTCACAACCGACGAATGGCACATTGGCCATCCTGAGCAAACCCATCAGACTGCCATCCTCGCCATACGTTCCGTGCATGGCCGGAAAGACAATGTCGACCTTTTGCAACTTTTTCCGACCCGCGATGCCAGTGGACTTGACGAGTGTCATGCCGCCATCAAACTGAATACTAGCCGGCTGCGTCTTGTGCAAAAGCTCCTTAATTGCCCCCGAGCTAAACACGTCAATATCTTTGAGTTTCTCATCCCAGTACCAGGCGCCGTCTTTAGCGATATACACCGGCTCTACACGATACTGTTTTGTGAGTTCTAGCGGCTTGATAATACTCGCGATGGCCGTCACGACCGAAACGTCATGCTCTGTCGATCGGCCGCCAAATATAACTGCAATTGTTTTCATATTGCAATTGTAGCATACAATTAATCACTACAATTAAATAAAACTAGGCGTAGTTATCCGTCCAGTCGTTCTGGAGCATTATAACGTCACCTGCTGCAATGAAGTGTTCTAAATTTGTATAATACTCAAGAGGGTCATCGACAAGCCTTATTTCACCTGTATAGTCATGCAGCTGCATTCCTTGAATAACAAATTTCGTGACAGAATTCTCCATCAATACAACGCTATCTGGACTTGCTTGGGCGATAAGCTCCCCCATCTGAATATGCACACGTTCTGTCTCTGTCCCCTGATCAACCAAGCCTGGCGTAACATATATTTTTCGTCTTGCCGGCAACTCAGTTAACAGGTCAAGCCCAGCCTTGATGCCGTCGATATTACCATTATACGTATCGTCGATAATCCAAGCTCCTCCTACGTTCCTGGCTTGCATTCTGTGCTCAAAAGAAGTGGTTTTTGCTACCCCTGCTTCGATTTGTTTTTTTCCCATTCCTAATGTGTCTGCTATGGCCGCCACGGCCGCCAGCGGACCAACCTGGTGACGTCCCAATAAACCACTTCGCAGATGTAAACTCTTGCGGTCTTTGGACATGACGAAACTCGTGCCATCAAAATTAACTTCAACATTAGATATCTTCCATGCCTCCACTCCACTTGTTGAATATAAGATGTGTGGGTCTTTTATATATGGCCTGGCTGACTCCGACGCGGCATTGACATAAACATTCTCATCATGCAAATAATCTGCAAGTGAAAAAATATCTCTTGCTGCTGCTTCGAGCGTCGGATACTGGTCTAGGTGTGCCGGTGCAATGCCCGTAATTACACCCAGTGTTGGTTTGACAGTATCCGCGAACTGCGCAACGTCACCTGGTCGTCCTTCGCCAAATTCAACAACCAGCACATCTTCATCGCCCGTGAGCCCGAGCGCAAACTGGGCGTGTGAACTGGCAACGTTTTTATTGGCAGGAGTTATCGCAACGTTCTTGCCTTCACTTAACACCGCTCCAAGTAGCTCCTTCATCGTTGTCTTGCCATAACTTCCCGCTACGGCAATTTTGATACCTGGATGTTCAGCAAAGATTTTTCCTGACTGTTCGATCAGGCGTCGACTTTTCGGTCGCACAATAAGCCAGTCACCCAATATTAAAGGCAAAGCTATAAGATGTGCCCAGACCACAGGATATGAGACAACAAGCGCAACACCGAGGGGCCAAGCACCTTTGCTGTCACGCGCCAACCCAAGCCACATAAAAAGTATCCCAACAATTAACTGCAAAACTATACCGAAGCGCAGCACTGCCAGAAGCATCTTTGCAGCTTTGGTGCGCTCGAGCGAACGACGTTTCATTACTCGGCTAAAGTCTGACGTCCGCCAGAACCATCGTATGTATGGCAAAACCTGATACTCGGTGCTTTGAAGCATATAAACAATCACGTTCGGGAACTTGGGGGAAAATAAGCTCAACACACTTTTCATGCTAGAAACTCCAAAAGTGCATTCGCTACAGCCTCGGTGTGATTGCGGTGCACAAAGTGGTCCGCCCCATCGATAATCTTTAGTTCACTGCCAGCTATCGCTTTTTGGTACAGCTTTCCAAACTCTGGTGGTGTTGCAGTATCCTGCGAACCGTAAACGATGAGACAAGGCAGCCGCATTTTTTTCGCATCAGCCTGCGTGTCATCAGTGACAATGCGCTTGAATGTCTCCTGCAGGTGCTCTGCTACAAATAAGTCAGAACCGACCACGTGATACGCTTTGCGCTTCAAGCGCGACTGAATAGTTTTCGGTAACGGCTTGGTCGCAAGCTTGGCAGTCTTAGCCGCAAGTCGCAGAGCTTTTTTGCGACCTTTGTAGACATCTCGAATGCCAGCCGATGCAATTAACACAAGCTTGTCTGCTTGCAAATAGCCCGTACTCAGACCACGTAGTGCAATAGCTCCACCATTTGAGTGCCCAACCACGGCCAAAACATGCTGGCAGCCAATTTTTTTCAAAAAGTCAGCAACAAACATGGCGTAGTTATCCAGCCCCCATGTCTCATGTGGTGCCTGCGTGCCACCAAAGCCAGGCAGGTCGATTGATATGACAGTGAATTTTTTTGCCAAATTTTTGGATATTGCGTCGAAAGTATGGCGCGCATCTCCCCAACCATGCAGCATCAATACTACAGGACCAGTTCCTGCCTTGTCATAACTGGTCATAAGCGAATTGACTACTACTTGCATGCTTTTGATAGTTTATTACGGGGATCGTTACTATTGCTGGATCGACTGAAGTTTCGCTTGAAGTTCTTCGAGTGGAATTGATTCTTTAGGGGGTTCGATACTATGGCTTGCACCATAACTCCCAATTTGCTCTGTCGTACCACTCGGATCAGACACTGCAACAATATGTTGGCCCCAAACGTCAACTTTCATCCTAAATGTTTCGGCTGGCATACCCTGGAATTGAGATGGGTCAATATCCTTGAGCTGTTGTATCCCAGCAATTTCGCCGTATTGCTTTATAAACTTATAAAAAGCAACTGGGCTTACCTGTACCTCATAGATATACACTGGTCGTCCGTTTTCAACCTTGCGCTCGATCCTTGAATGATCGAAAGTATATACTTTTTCATTACGCACAATATCCATCAAAGCTCGTCTATCGTGTGCGTTAAAGTTACCTGTCGGCACCACTCCAGACAGAAGAGCCATCTGCAGCTGACCCACTTGCCCGCCTTGATCGGTAGAACTCCTCCCCCATACATTGACAAGTCCCTCGAAATCAAGCTCCTCACCCCTTGCGTTCTTTTGATCAGTCTCAATCTTTGTCCAGCGAACATACTCCGCGCTCGGAGTGTTGATAGCTTCTGTTTGCACAGTTGTGCTACCACCCCCTGCACCACTCGTCTGAGTAGTAAGCGAACGCGTTCTTAGTTCTGGCGATACCAAAAACTCCATGGCTTGATCCGATCCGTCATACGTAACCTTCCTCGTGACACTGCGAGTTCGAAGGCTGTTTTCTACAGCACCGTACAACACACTCTCAGGACTATTACGCACCTGCCGCCACCAGGCAAGACCGCTTATTACAAAAATTACTACTGCCATGCCTAACAATAAGCGAGTTATTTGTTTTGACAGGATTCCACCTCTTTGCGCGATTAGTGAAGTTTTGCTCATTGCTTTATTGTAACAGGTTCACTTCATGCTCGCACATGCTATAATAGGCAGTCGTTATGGGGATACAGCTCAGTTGACCCGCTGCATATGCTGCACTAGTAACAATTGCGCATTTAGCGCTCTAGTCAACTGAGTCAATATCATAAGGTTACAAAAAACAGCACCTTTCAGGCGAATCAATTAACGAGGGGATATAGCTCAGTTGATTAGAGCGCTTCGCTGGCAGCGAAGAGGTCCGGGGTTTGAGTCCCCGTATCTCCACCAGAAAATACAACCTACGTTTACACGCGAAAGAGGTTGTATTTTTATGTGACATACTTTACATCTTTGTATTCGCCTCCTTGTTACACTGAGCAATGGTTACAAAAGGAGAGGTATGGCGCACGAGTTTGATTTCTCAGGGATCTGGCACAGCATATATGATTATACGAGCAGCTCCAAGCCAGGAAACTTTACGAGCGAATATGACGTAAAGATCCAAAGCATCGGCAATCAAGTCATCGTCCAAAGTATTCCAAATGACTACGGAGACTACATCATCATGCGACTTACGCAAGATAATCGCATATTGACCGGTAGCTGGTATGAGCAAACTTCTCCAAAGGGACCTTACAAAGGAGTTGCCTATTATGGCGCGATTCAACTCGTCGTTAGTGAAGACGAAGCTCGGATCGAAGGAAAGTGGGTAGGTTTCGATAGGCAGATGAACGTTCGTTGTGATAGATGGGTTCTTCACCGTACGGATAAAAAATAACCACTAGCTATCGTAGTGGTTATTTGTTCGTGCGCGCCCACCCTGCGGCGGGTGAACGCTCATCTTTTGTTTTGGATGTTTGTTTTGTCGCCGCAAATGCGCACGATTACTTTTAGCTTAACCTTTTTGACTTAAATGTCAATCAGTTCAAGGAGTTGCTGTTCGGTTAAACGCTCGGTCCCATATTGCTCTGCTTTTTTGAGCTTACTGGCACCAACATTCTTGCCCACCACTAGATAATCCGTATCTTTGCCAAGTGAAGACTGAAACGTGCCCCCGAGAGCACGAATTTTTTCTGCCGCCAAATCACGGCCCATTGATTCGAGTGTACCAGTGATGACGAACTTTTTACCCGATAACTTACCTTCTACCATTTTCATATCTTGCGGCCATACACCCAGTCGCCGAAACTTGGATAGTAGCTCTTGATGCTCTTCATCATCAAACCACAACAGAACCGACTCGGCCACAATATCACCAACACCCTCTACGTCGCGCAACTCTGGCAATGAAGCCGTGCCTAGCGTATCCAATCGCTTGAAGTGTCTTGCGAGATCAATTGCCGTTTGCTGCCCCACATGACGAATACCAAGAGCGTAGATAAATCTTGGCAACTCTGGATTCTTTTTGGCCTGGATTGCTGACACCAGATTGTTCGCCGAAACTTCCGCAAACCTATCAAGCTTCAATACCTGCTCTTTCGTTAAAGAATAAATATCCGCCAGGTCACGGACGAGTCCGGCATCCACCAGCGCTTCGACGTTCTTTTCACCGAGTGTATCTATATCGAGCGCACCCTTGCTGGCGAAATGTCTGAGTGCCCGCTTGAGTAAAAGCGGACCGGTCGCACCTTTGACGCGATATACTGCCTCACCTTCTGGGCGCACAAAATCAAGTTCTGGATACTGCCGATTCAATTCTACTTCCATATCGAAACGTCTGGCATTTTTGGGCCGCAATTCACGTACAACTTTTTGCACCTGCGGAATGATATCACCAGCTTTATAAATCACAACCGTATCGCCAACACGAATGTCTTTGCGTTCGATTTCGTCTGCATTATGAAGTGATGCATGCTGAACGGTCGTGCCCGCAACTACGACCGGGTCGAACACTGCCACTGGTGTTGCAGCACCAGTGCGGCCTATGCTGATGACGATGTCTTTTACGATAGTTGTTGCTTCTTCGGCCGGATATTTATACGCAACTGCCGCACGGGGGTTCTTGCCGACAACACCGAGTTCTTCATACTGGCGACGGTCGTTGACCTTAATCACAAGGCCGTCGGTATTAAATGGAAGATCATGACGTTTTTCTTCCCACTCATCGACGAATCGCATCACTTCATCCAAATCATTAAACACGCTTGCTTCGGTGTTGGCAGCTATACCTAGTCCGCGAATCACCCGATAAGTAGATTCCCATGTCAAAAGCTCGCTCATGTCATCACGTCGCATATCAAATGCACGGAACTGTAACGGACGCTCAGCGACCAACCGTGGGTCCAGTTGACGAATAGTACCGGCTGCGAGATTGCGTGGATTGGCAAAAACCGGCAAACCAGCAGCCTCTCGCTTGTTATTTAATGTTTCGAAATCCTGTTTGGTCATGATGATTTCACCGCGGATTTCCGTCCGGCCATGCACAAAACTTGCAAACTCCTTCGTGCTACGTAGTCTGAGCGGCACACTGTTGATGGTCCTCACATTTACAGTCACGTCTTCACCTATAAAGCCGTCCCCACGCGTAATCGCTCGCGTGAATACTCCGTCTTCATACACGAGCGCACAACTCAGTCCGTCCATCTTGAGATCCGCGAAGAATTCTGGTTTATGATCCGGCGCTAGCTTTTCCATTCGCGTAACCCATGCTTCGACATCTGCTCGGTTAAATACATCGTTTAGGCTCAATAACCGGCTCGAATGCCGAACTTTTTCGAACTTATCCAGTGGCACATTGCCCACCCTTTGTGTCGGTGAGTCCGGAGAGACAAGATCAGGATACTGGGACTCTAATGACTTCAGCTCTTGGAACAATCCGTCATATACAGCGTCTGACACCGAAGGCGCATCAAGTACATGATATTCATAGTGATATCTGGAGAGCAACGATTTTAGTTCCGTGAGTCGCTTTCTTGCAGATATACTGGTCACAGTAACTCCTTGTATAGGCTATAGGCATATGTATGAGCAAAAACCAGCGCAAACATTGAAAGCACCAAAAACACGTATTGTACGATTGCAGGCACGAAAGCAATAATTGGCAAAATAATAATCGCTCCTAGCAGAAACATGGCAAATGGCAAAAATACCAGTTTTCGGATAACAGCCCAGCGCCGCCAGTACACCAGCCTTCGGGCCGCTCTGATAGCCGCCATGGGACGCATATCCGGTAGAGTTACAATGTAGACAGCAAAGATTCGATTGGTGACCAGATACACTGACCAAATGAATAACAAGAGAATGAGACCAGACCACAACACCTGCTCAAGAACCGTCACCGCCAGTCCGCCAGCCAACACAACGGTAAACAGAAAACCAGCAACGACAGCCGGTATGAACAATATAGTCAGAAAAAGCAGTACCAATACTAGCGGTACCAATGGATACATACCCTTATAAAACGCGTCGCGGATTTGTATCTTTTCACCCGCCAAAACCTGCCTGAGGGCCCAAATGGTAGCCAGGCTAACTACTAGTACGACGATCGTCTGATATACCGCCCCAGATTCAGAATTCGGTGATCCAGACGTACTGATCAGCACGCTAAAGAGTGCAAGACTTGCCGCCAAACGACCAAACTCGTCTTCAAATCCTTTACGTAGTTCCGTAAAACTATAGTCTCCACTCAATGCGCCCACCAACACAATGCTCAAAAGAATATAAATAAGCGTGATACCACCAAATAGCTTCCAGTGCTGACGCAGTAAACTAATACTGTCAGCAAAGAGTCTAAACGAACCGGTCAACTTTCTCGTCGGTCGCGGCGGCTTGATTTGTTTCTTTTGTCTCAACTTGACGTATGTAGTGCGTAATATGCGTTTTTTTATAGCTTCAGGCTGGTTCTTTGTTTTGGTTTTAGCATTTTTCTTCTTATTGTTCGCTGCGTGAGCGCTCTTACTGTTTTTTCTTTTCAGCATATCGTTCCTTGCATACGTTACTATCTATGAAAGCCCAATTTGCGCAACCGAGCGACACGGTCCTCAACTGGCGGATGGGTACTAAAGAGCGCCGAAAGGCTCTTGCCCTTGAGTGGATTAGCAAAAAACAAATGTGCCGTAGAAGCGTTTTGTCGTTTCATAGTGCTACCGTAGGCTCCTATTTTCTCCAATGCACTCGCCAAACCTTCTGGATGTCGTGTCGTTTCGGCACCTGTCGCGTCAGCAAGGTATTCACGCTGACGTGAGATGGCTAACTGTATAAACGTTGCAATCATTGGGGTCAGAATCGCCGCTATGATACCGATGACAAAGAACAAATTGCCTCCGCTATCGTCGTCTCTGTCTCGAAAGAATGTCATATGCAATATGATATCCGCCAACATGCCTATAACCGCTACGAGTGCGAAGGCGATCATTGATACACGAATGTCATAGTTTTTGATATGGCCCAACTCGTGGGCCATAACGCCCTCCAGCTCTGTATCACTCATTATGTCCAGGATGCCAGTCGTAGCTGCAACCGATGCGTGTTTCGGATCACGACCAGTAGCCATAGCATTTGGTGCTGGATCGTCAATGATATATACCTTTGGCATCGGCATACCTTCTGTAATGCTTAGGTTTTCTACAATGCGCCACAAACGCGGGTTGTCACGTTTTTGAATTTCGCGAGCACCATTGAAAGCTAGTGCCATACGCGATCCGGCAAAATAGCTTATAAGCGCATACACTGCAGCCCCTACCAGTACATAAGGTGTAAGTAACGGCTCTCTGAAGTACATGGCAAACAGCCATCCAAGTCCAGCTACAAGCGCGACGAAGAGTGTCATCATGAAAACCGTCTTGCGCTTGTTTGCAGCAATCTCTTTATACACCGTTCGTCACACCTCCAAAATGTGTCTTTTGTTATTCGAAATTCACGTCTGTCGGCTTAGAAATGGCAGCCATTTCCGCTTCTTCAACCTCAAAGAATTCGCGTGCCTTGAACCCGAATATACCGGCAAAAATATTGTACGGTACTGTCTTGACCTTAATGTTCAAATCACGTACAGACCCGTTGTAGAATCGGCGTGCAGCTTGGATTTTGTCTTCAGTGTCGACGAGCTCTTCCTGTAGGTGTTTGAAGTTTTCGTTAGCCTTCAAATCAGGGTAAGCCTCAGCTACGGCAAAAAGACTCTTTAGAGCACCCGTCAACATGTTTTCAGCATCAGCTGTCTCTTGCACGCCTTGGGCGTTCACGACTGCTGAACGTGCTTTGGTGACCTCTTCAAATACGCGGCTTTCATGTTTTGCATAGCCCTTGACTGTGTTTACAAGATTCGGGATCAGATCGGCACGTCGCTTTAGTTGAACGGTAATATCACTCCAAGCTTCATCTACTCTAACGTTGGTGCGCACCAATGCGTTGTACATCACCACAAGTGCGATAACAACAACGGCGATTACCGCAATAATAATCCATGTCATAGGTATATATTCCCTCTTATATTTACCTTAGAATTATACCACCTCTAGCCGTACAGAGTACTATTTCTTTGGTTTTGGTTGTTCGTTTTCGGCTAGGAGCTGCTTTTCGATATGGTGCAGCGCAGCCTGCACCCGTTGATGAGTATCTAGATTCGCCTGTATAGAAGCACATGCTTGTCGAATAATCACCAATGCTTCCTCGTTCGTCATATAACTCTCCTTGTTAGTTCGAAACTATTATAGCAACTAAGCTTCGGCCTATGCAGGGCCGATAGTTGTGACCGTGCCGCCCGACCCACGGTACTTGAGCGCACCAGCTTCAACGTATAAATACCCACCATCGACTGGATTGCCAGTAGGTGCTGTCTCGACATTCCCGATGAATATACCACGGTCCATGGATTGCCAGTCAGGCAGACTTGGAGAGAGTAAGGCTATGTTCTCACTCGTATCAGTCGCATCTGTAAAGAACATGTACGGCAGCGTATCTCCCGCCATCCTGACATCAGAGTTAGCATCTCCATTAATATTGAAGATGACCCTGCCCGCATTTGTGACAATGGCATTATTTGCCAGCGTACCAACATTTTGGTCCTTGATTTCAAGACCTGTCACAATTTCTGTTGCACCCGCTCCGGCATTAATCGCCTCATAAACTAATATTCCTCGTGCGTGGCCAACTGTTCCTCCGCCTGTATTTACGGCAACAGCCGAAACGCCCAATAGCGTATCAATGGTGCCGCTGGCCTGTTGAGCATGAGCCGTTGCCGAGAGTCCAGTGAGACCCTGCAGGCTAGCAGCACCGCTATCCGGTGTCCGAGCAGCACCCGACACTCCTACGAATGAAGCAATGCCGTCATTTGGAGCTTGTATGGTAAATGCACCACCCGAGGTTTCTATTCCGCCAGTGTAATCAGATATATGAAGTTGCGAAATTTGTCCCGCAAGTTGGACGAGACTTGGTTGCGTGTAGTCGTTGTTGAAGAATAGGTTTTGCCCGACCTGAACGAAACCGGTGACATTGTCCAGTATAAACCAGCCTTCGGCTCCTAGGCTGCCGTTGTTGTTGAACTGAATATTCCCATCTGCACCTGCTGGCGTAATGCCCCCAATCCCTGA
>CAZNIN010000003.1:45264-52835 GCA_964573155.1 uncultured Candidatus Saccharibacteria bacterium
TGTTGAACTGAATATTCCCATCTGCACCTGCTGGCGTAATGCCCCCAATCCCTGATATCTCCGAGTCAACATATGTTTTAACGGCTTTTTCGGTCGGCACAGCAGTGTCAGAATTGTCGGCAAAGGTTCCGTCTGTAGAAAATTCGGAAATACGTGCGCCCGCACCACCAATGCGCATGCCATTTATATCTATCTGAAGGATACCGGCACTTTCTCCTGGATTGAAGTCAAACGTCGCTTGTTCTGTGGTACCATTTTTCGTTACTGCCCAATATGTCGTAAAATTATCGGGATTTAATATCCCAACAAGTCCACCAGTACCTGTAGGCATAGAGAACATGGCAGACTCTGTACCTCCCATGGCCGAGGCATCCATCAAAAAGAAGTTCAGGTTAGACATTCGCGAACTATCAATGGGATTAATACCCGTTAGACTTGGTACGGTCGCAAAACCACCTGGCTGAAAGTCTCCCCCAATAACCACCGAGCTGTTGAATAAACCATCATCACTCAAATTTCCAGACCCATCAACATACAGTAGTCGGTTATTCTCTGCACTGCCTATGCTGTCTCCAATAGATAATGATCCCCCGCCTGGAGCTTGCGGCTCCCATCGACTGGATCCTGCGTTATACGTCAATACATCACTATCATTAGGTGCAGCGGATGAAACGAAACGACCCTGCAGCCCCTTTACAGAAGAGTTTTTAAGTGACCCATCATTATTGTGGGACTGAAGCAAAAAATCATTGAGGATGTCACCCCACGTATTGTCATCGCTGCCTGGTACCGGAAGTCGTGCCATCTTTTTGTTTCTTGCCCCTCGATTTTTACTACTATTTTAGGTATGTTACACCAAAATCTTTATGCTTGTCCACCTTGGGGCTGTTTTTTTTAGATCAAAAAAACGTCCCTAACAGACGTTCATTTGTTTTCGATCAATCTTGGTGCGCGGGGCGGGACTTGAACCCGCAAGCCTTATTCAGGCAACAGATTTTAAGTCTGTCGTGTATACCAATTCCACCACCCGCGCTGGAGGTGCGTACGGGTAACGCTCCCGTCTACCAGGTTTTGCAGACCTGTGCCTAACTTCTCGGCCAACGCACCATTCTTAGAACTACTTCAGCTATTCTAGCAAATAAGCTATGGAGCTAAAAATACCTTCTGGGCATTCTGCCAATTATCGGAGTGGTAGCGGGCTCTTGCGTTGTTGGCTTTTGAAATTCATATATACGACTGTCAACACCGAAGAGACGGAGTGAACAAGTACCGATCCGGACAAACGATTTGTTCCACTCGGCTTTTTGGGCAGGAGCAAGTTCAGCAATAACTTTGAAAATATCTTCGTCTGCGAATGTCTGAATAATAAATCGACCGCCACGAATCTGACGTGATTCCTTATCAACGGCCGTCGTTAAGGCAGGCTGCACAACAAATCTTTCATCAAACATCTCTCCATCAACAACGTCATAGGCAGCCACCCTGTCTCTCGGTAGCTCAAACGTACCCGCTTGGTCTGGGATCAGGCCATTTCTAATCATCAAGCCAGCAAACTGCGGACTATGTGGCTCTAGGGCGTCAAGATCAACCCTGCCTGCCTCAAGTGCGCGCGGCAAGGGGAGATATAACTTCTGTTCATGGGAGAGTTGTTGCATTTCAGCCATAGATTATTGCTCTTAAATGTTTCGTGCATAACAAGACACACACGAACAATCTACTATTATAGCATATTTTAGTTTGTTAAGCAATATCGTAATTTACACCTTTGCTTTGGTGGCGCAGAACCTTACATTTCACTATAATGTCCAGGAAGCACGCTTTACGAGCAAATATGCTATGTTTTACCAAAAATCAACAAGAAAAAAACATCTAACCTCCCGCAAAAGATTTAAGCCGGGCTTTCATCACAAAGTAGCAGCTTTTGTGCTGGCATTCTCAGTTGTCGGCGGTATAGTTATGCTTTTCTCTACGAAGGCCGCAATCCAGTATGTTCCATACCCGCCTCACCGCTCAGCATGTGTCGAAAACAACCCCAGCAAAACTATCGTTCGACCAGGCGAGAGCTTCACCGCTCGCGTTCGTATTCGCAATACCGGCACTTCTACCTTTCACCCAGACTATGGGGTATATCTTGAAGAATTCAGAGACGGCAGTCGAGTCTGGAACGCATCAGGCATCAACCTTGGTCGACGCGTAGATCCTGGCGGAACAGCAACCTTTAACTTGTCAGTGAAAGCACCAAGTAAGCCAGGCTCCTACAGCTTCAACTGGGGAATTGCAGTCGTATTCAAGGGCTTTATGCGTACTCCGTGCACTGGCAAATCGATAACTGTAATGAACCCGCCATCTGTCACATTACGCGCAAACAACACAAATAAGAATATCTCTATCGCTCGAGGCTCGACCCTCACACTAAACTGGACAGCCTCTAATAACCCTTCAAATTGCGTAGCATCGGGGAGCTGGAGCGGTACAAAGTCAGCCAATGGCAATGAGAACCGATCCAGTGATGCTCGCACGTCCGGAACCCGCACCTACCGCTTAACCTGCTCCAATGCAGTTGGCTCTGCGTCGGCAGCCCGCACTGTCACTATCAGCAACCCACCTCCTCAGTCACCACCTCCAACAACGTCGCCCAAGCCTTCCCCTCCCGCTCCTTCCGCGCCCACTGGACGTCTGCCAAGCCCCGTAACTGTCCCTTCTGCGCCATCATCGGACCAACAAAAAAGACCAACAGCAGTCATCGAGTCGCCCGGAACCATCAAATCACCGCAAAAACCAACTAACTTTTCTGCTGTCACGGTTGGTGATTCCACGGTCCACCTCACATGGCGCAAGCCAGAAAACGATACGACAACAACAGCATATGAACTTCAACGCTCAACCGACAAAAATAACTGGGAAACCCTACACAGTTACCTCACAGACGAGTTGTACATCGATAGCACTATTCAGTTTGAAACAAAATATTATTACCGTGTACGATCCATAGGCACAGGGGATCACAGGTCTAGCTACGTTCTAGCAGATGTCACCACAAGTCCTTTTGTGTCGAATACTACGGGCAGCGATCTTACCTTGCAGAGTGAAGATCAACAGGTGTCGGTCATCGTTCCAGATGATGCGATTGTCGAGAATGCCTTTTGTAGCCTCAGAAACGACAACTCAAAGCCATCTCCAGAAATCAAAAATCATAAAGTAGCCTCAGGGCCATATGAGATCCTGTGCAAAACCAAAAGTGGCACCACTATTACGGACTTCAGGACAGATCTCTCTGTATCTGTGCATACCAAAAAGGGCTCCTTTGTTGCCCTCAAACTCTACAGCTACAAACAAGACTGGCAGGAAATCGCCACTGTAGCGGACGCATCTGACAGTGAGCTACCGGTCGACTCTCCTCACTTTGTCGTGCTGGGTGAAAATAAATCCAGCTCTGTATTCATAAAAATCCTGGTCGGACTTGGCATTCTGGCAGGCACGATCGTCGGTGGGTTTTTCTTGCTAAACCTGCTCGTCCAGTACAAACAGCAACAGGCTATCAAGAGCAAGATCGCAGATTATCGATCCAAAGAACGTGGCTATTAGCTTCTTTAGCGCAATATCCTGTAAGTAATCTACTATTCTTTCTAGCGATGTTTGCAGTACCATACCGGTTATGGGACTCTTTGATTCGCTCCAGGCCGTTGACGGTGAGAAGTTATTTGCAAGATTCGCTGAAGGCCTACCTGAACATGATATGCCGGAAGAAGATATAGACCGACAGACCAGATACCACTTGTCGCGCATCGAGCAGTTTCCACCGCTTTTCACGTACGTCCGAGAATTTGGCCTGTGGGCAATGCAGCAAGCAGAACGCGGCCAAATAGATGAACATGACGCCAAGATGTTAACCATGGGCGCCATGGGCACAGCGGCGGCGCTCGCTAGTTATGCCATGCGTGACCAATCCGGTGACCAGTGATAAGAATTGGCTATTTTCTAGCCTCCCCCGCTCGGTATTCAAGAATATCACCCGGCTGACAGTCCAGAGCCTCACAGATTGCATCAAGCGTCGATAGTCGAATCGCCTTTGCTTTGCCGTTTTTTAGGATAGATAGATTAGCCATAGTAATACCTACTTTCTCCGACAACTCAGTGACGGACATTTTCCTCTTGGCCAACATGACATCGATGTGAATTATTATCATGAGCCAATCCTACACCGTGAGGTCATTTTCTTTCTTTATATCAATCGCGTTTTGGAAAAGCTGCTGCGCAACACCAGCAAATATCGCCACCACAAATGGTATACCGACAAAGACCGCGCCAAAAATCAGGATTAAACCTGGTGCATCATCACGATCCGCAATGTAAAATATCAGCGGCATCCAGGCGGCATATATGGCACTGATAAAAAAACCGCAACGTTTCACATTTTTCATGGCCTGCACAGATGGTTTAGAAAAAGCTTGGTTCTTTTCTATTAGTCCAAGTAGATTCATCAACTGGTAGTTTGCTGCCCAAAAAGCACATACCGTCAAAGCCAAGCCAAAGATAGCAGGATAACGCGCCCATGTCAGACTTGGAAATTCTTCCGCCCAGCCAAAGAACATGCTCGGCAACAGTATTACTGAAAGCACCAATACTATAAAACCCAAGCCAAGTAGTGCAAGGCGCAAAAACAATATTGATCCATTCTTCATATATCTCATCCTTACTTACCAATGCGCCGATAGTAGCACGTTATTTATCGTTACTCAATATATAATTATTGATATTCGTTATTCCAATAACGTGAATGCGGAGTTAAGGAGAAACAAATGAGGAGCGCAATGGTATCAAATTACGCGAACAAGGATGAATCGCAACACCGCTTGACAGAACACAGACATGAACAAACAGAACCCAGCAATGAGGACTCCGTCTATCACCAAGCGTTTCTCGTATTTACGTATTCGGGGTATATAAATCAGCAACAAACTGACCGCTGCTGCAATGAGCGAAAACGCAACAGCATAGTTTGCGAGACTATCGGTGATGCCGCCTGTTGCCGCGTCATATTCGTTCAGAAGCTCCGGTGTGGGATTGCCGATATTTACAACTGCATAATCAAGCGATGTCGAAAACAAAGCTATCCATAAAATAACGGTTCCTGTGACCGCCAGCAATAATGTTATCCTCTGCACAACACGCGCAGCATAGTAATTTGTGCTTTGTAATGTTGCGAGTACTTGCTTCTTTTGTTTGGGCATGGGAGTTGTCCTTTATGTTAGTGCTTATTTTGATAATATCACAACATTTCGGAATGAGAGCATGTAATAAAGTTTGGCAGCACCTAAGGCCTGGCCGTTAATCTGCTTAACTCTAGTTTCGACGAAAGTATTATGCTCCGTAACACCACTTGCTTTACTTTTTTATTTTCAGGAATCAGGCTACTTAACCATCTACTGTTTGGGTTTCATGCGCCCCAATAAAATACACGCCAGTTTATTCTGATAAATTTACAGCCTGTCGAGCAACTTACTGTGCTAAACACAGCTATGATTATGATCGAGATTTTTCTTGATGTACTGGGTGAGTACTACCTGGCCACCGCTCGTCAATGGCGCAAGTGAACAGTTGCTTATAGCATTCGACAAACTTGCGCCACTAGGTCGCCAGTTAGGCAATCCTACAAGGTTACCATCGATAATTTGTGTTGCACCAACAATTTCGCCCCACTGATATTCCGTAGAGTATAAGCCCACTTGGGCATTCTTTGACTGGTAATAAGCCGCGAAGCCTTCGATGGCAGCCTGGTTGCGCGCCAGAGCATCTGTCGAACCAGCTTGCCATGAGTTCATTGTTTCGACATCGAGCCACCAAACATAATCACTCGTGTTGGTATTGAGCCCTTTGCTACTTGCAGCTGCCTTGAGTACACCTTCCGTATAAATAGAGCGATTCCAGCCGTACAGCCATGAGCAGGCTCGATCATTAGCACCCGTGCATGTACCGTACGGTGTGTCGCCGTCAGTTGGCCATGACTGCCAGTTGTATTCAGGATCCTCGGCAGGGTTTGCAGTATTTACATACAGCTGTAGCTTGGGCTGGCTTGATCCGTCCCTTGCCTTGCTTTGCCAAACCAGTTGATCGGCCAAACAAGGGTTAGGAGTTGCAGCATTGCCGCCATTTACACCCACGATTCCAAAATAATAATCACTTGGCAATTTCTTGCCGCACTGCGGATATGACACATCATAGCCAACCATTTCTGACGTTCCACCGCCCCCAGAGGGTGGCTTAGGTTTACCGGCTTGCTCCGGTTTTGCAGCAAAGGCAATTGAAGGGGCTATAGCCATGATTAAAATTGGCAAAGCAAATAGTGCGAATAGTTTTTTCATAGCACTAAGTATAGCAAACAAGCCCGTCAGAGTCGTTTACGTACTACTCGTCAAAGAATGCAATACCAATTATCAATTTGCTTTGGTTTTTATGGAGTTCATAGCTTCGGTATAGTTTGGTGCAAAACCATTTTTGAAAGTGTAACGATACTGCATTCTGCCGAAATGTCTTACCCCTTTAGCACAATTTGATCAAGATCGTCATAAAAGTGGGGATTGTTTATGAGCTGCTGCAATAATATTCGATTAATTTTTATAAGCTCTTCATTAAAAGCTCTCATTGTCATTTTTAAATCTGATTTGATCTTGTTACGAATACGAGTCTTTTCTTTGTTGTTTGCATGCGCAACTGCACTCCGCATTTCATATGCCAGTTTCAAAATATTATAGTACTTCTCTCGTGTTCTATGAGTTTTCCCTAATAAAAAGGATCCCCTGATTCTAAATTTGTATGCATTCTCTGCTTTTTCTCCTTGCAATAGAAGACCTTCGAGAGCAACAGTAGAGTTCATTATATTAAATATGTAATCGGTATTATCAACCGTTGATATCCCAAATAGTCTAAATAATAGTTTATTCCTATCATATGCTTCGCAAAATTTAGCCCAGCTATTTGATAAGATGCTTGGATCATTCTGGCGAATATCGGCTTCAGCAGATGTGTACTTGTACTGACTTGGCCTAATGATGCCACAGTGTGCTGCGACATAAATTTTGCAAAATGTACTCAGCTGCTGCATCAAGTGATAATATTCGTTATTTTTTTCTCTATTAACCCGATGAGCAAGCAGTTTTTGGTCAACATAAATAACTATCTTGTTTCCATTTTCTGGAACCTCTAGAATCTCACTTAAATTCTTTTTAGTCTTAGCACCCAGCGGAAGAAAATAAATGCCGTCTGCGAGTCTGCCATGGTACTGAGTTGTATTGAAGTCGGTGTCATACCTTAACAACACCGAGCGATAATAAGTAGTCATAGGTTTAGTATATCTTACCGGATTAATTATAAACCGATGAGGCTGTAACCGTCACTTCAATCTGTAAAATGGTAGAACTTGTCACGTGATGCCGACTTTGCCGGACGTAGGTTGAAACCGTACACCCGATCAATAAACAAAAAGCTCCCGAACAAGGGAGCTTTTCTAGGTGTCATCTTGGTGCGAGACACGGGACTGGCCGGAAATTGTGCAGCTTTCTCGAAGCAAGCTT
>CAZNIN010000004.1:0-16492 GCA_964573155.1 uncultured Candidatus Saccharibacteria bacterium
TTTTGTGGTCTAAGTATAAAACTCGCTTATCGGTGGCTACTATCATGGCAGAGTCACGTTCGACTAAGCCATATACAACCCCATGAACGTGTTCGCCTTGATGGATAATGCTGGGCAAATGAGCGGACTCTCGTTTCAGTAGACCGTATTTTGTCATGCCGGCAGCCACGAGCTCAGCGTGTATCCTTTTTGCATGCTTGTTATCAATCTTCATAAGCTTCATTATAACAACCTCAGCACATGCAACTAGTGAAGTGCGGACGTATAGTAAGGCGATGAAAATAATAGTTAAAAGTATCTCAGGAGCAATCTCCCGGTCTTTGGGCGAAAATGTGAAAGTAACTATCGTCTAGCTGGCCATTCAATATGCTCAATTATGAGATCATGACGATAAAATACTCGTTCACCCTTCATCTTCGTCATTAATGCCTTTGCAATGCCGTCTGCTGGTGTGACAGATGTGATGTTTTTTGTTTTGGGTAGTGCTTCCAGTGATCCAGGAGAGGTCACAATATAATAATGATGCCGGGTTTGCTTGGACACGTTCAATACTGTCACGAGTGCGCCGATATCAACGCGCTTTACATTTTGGTCCAGTCTCGTGTCATCTTTATTTGTCATGGTGCCAGTGTACCATACGCATATGATCGGTTTTGTTATATAGGCGCCTAGGGCCTTTTAGCGAGTTGTTATAATGTTGATGATGAATAAGCCGCGTGTATATACCATAAGTTTTGCCAGTGTGTATCCACTGTATGTTGCGAAGGCGGAGAAAAAGGCTCGTACGAAAACGGAGGTGGATACCGTAATTGAGTGGTTAACGGGTTATGATAAGACGGCGCTGGAACAACACTTGAGCAAGCAGACTGATTTCGAAACGTTCTTTACGAAGGCCCCAAAACTTAATCCATCGCGTAAGTTAATTACTGGCGTTATATGTGGCGTTCGCGTTGAAGATATTGAAGAGCCTGTCATGCAGGAAATACGATATCTTGATAAATTGGTGGATGAGCTTGCAAAAGGTAATCCTATGGAAAAAATCTTGAGAACTCCATAGGCACACCCCTAGTGTTTACTGGTGTCGAATTCGAGCATTCACTTATTGGCTCGCACAGCTTTATGAATGCAGAGCTTGAGTGGTGTGGAGAGGTAAACGCATGTCAGTCCAACCACCCGCTGCGCTGGGAGCTATAGCCGACGACCGTGTCTCGTTTTACGACCCCTACGCTGTCAACAATATAAAAATGACCTACATAAGGCAGGTCATTTTTACATGGCTAGGGTGGAGGGATTCGAACCCCCGAATGACGGGACCAGAACCCGTTGCCTTACCACTTGGCGACACCCTAATATTCTGGTTGCTAAATATCTGACATCATCAGACAACTTCGGTGATTATACTAAAACTGCATATAAATTTCTAGAGGGTGTTATGGCGAATATCGATGAAGAGTTGCAAACGAATGAGCGAAGCCTAGAGCTATGGGATTTGGGCATTTCTGAACTGTCAGGGCATAATATCGAAACTCAAGGACGCGAAGAGGTGAACAAGATGCTGGAAGAAGGTTGGCTATTGCTTCACATCTACACGCTCAAATATCGCGAAGATGGCACCTGGCGTGAGCGACCGATGGCAATACTCGGCAAGCCAAAATAATGGGCTTGCACAGTTATTTGTTGTCGTGTTAACCTGTGAGGGCTTAACAATTTAAAGATATAAAGAGTGCGGAAAGAGAACTAGCTCGATGACCCGCCAGCAACCTGTGCGCTATGTATAAGGTGCTCCAACTAGTCCCGATCGCGGGGAAGATATCGCACGACATGATGCATCCTTTCTCGGGTCCGGGGGAAGGATATTTTTATGTCAAAAAATAGTACACAGACACATTTCTTTACCAGCGAATCAGTATGCGCAGGACATCCTGATAAAATCTGTGATGCGATCAGCGATGCAATTCTGGATGCCGCGCTAGAACAGGATCCACATGCTCGGGCTGGCATCGAAACAGTAGCAGGTGTGAATCAGATTAGTCTATTTGGCGAAATCAAAACCACAGCGAATCTCGATTTTGAGTACATCGCCAGAGAAAAAATAAAAAAACTTGGCTATACAGAACCAGCTTGGAGCTTCAGCCAGGAGTCGGTCTTTAGCAATTATATCCATGAGCAGTCGCCAGAGATTGCAGTCGGTGTCGATAAGGACGGAGCGGGTGACCAGGGTATGATGTTCGGCTTTGCCTGTGACGAAACGCCTGAGCTGATGCCGCTACCAATTACGATTGCTCACGCAATTACGCGACGTATTGATGAAGCGCGTGAATCGGGCGAGCTGAGTTGGTTGCGTCCTGACGGCAAGGCACAGGTTACGATACGATATGAAGATGATAAACCTGTGTCGGTAGAATATCTTGTGGCAGCGGTTGCCCACGACGAACACACAGGCGCCAATGCCGTAAGATCCGACATCATTCAGGCGGTGTTTGCACCCGTTCTTAAAAAATACAATCTGGCGCTGCCAAAAGATGAAAACATAATCGTAAATGGTACGGGCCTGTGGCATATTCCGGGTCCCGAAAGTGATGCTGGGTTGACTGGGCGTAAGATCGTTGTCGACACGTACGGCGGCTACGCACGGGTTGGTGGCGGAGCGTTTAGCGGCAAGGACCCAAGCAAGGTCGACCGCAGTGCAGCATATGCCGCCAGATATATAGCCAAAAATATTGTAGCTGCCGGTCTGGCGACTAAGTGTGAGATTGGACTCGCATATGTCATCGGCAAGCCTCGGCCCTTTATGCAAACCATTGAAACGTTCGGCACGGCAACAGTGAGCGAGGCTGAACTGAACGCTTTTAAAGACAAGCTTATTGATACATCGGTCAAAGAAATTATTGAGACGCTTGATTTGAAACGGCCAATCTATAGTTCAACCAGTGCATATGGTCATTTCGGCAAACCTGATTTCCCCTGGGAGAAAGTAGATTAATATGTCTGAAGTGTTGCCTCGCGGCAATCAAGGCCCTATTATTGGCCTTGTTAATTTGATGCCCTACAGTTCGGTTGACAAGACTCGTGAGCAATGGACAGAGCTGCTAGATGCGGATATTCATATCAAGTTTGATGATGATCCGCGCGAAGCATCAGTGTGCCGCAGCGCTGAGTATCTGTCGGAATGCGTGTCATTTTCGAGCGTTGCTGACGATCTGGACGCGCTCGTAATAACGGGAGCGAACCTTGAGCTTGCCGAACCTGAGCGGACGCATGACTCCAGGTTGTTGCCGCTCGATCAAATCACCTACCTAAGTAGATTACATGACATCATAGACTGGTCTGTGGAAAATAAAAAAATCGTCGTGTACTCGTGCTTGGCGAGCCACATTGCTCTGAATTACCTGTTTGGCCTGGAGCGTGAGCGTTATGATGGTAAGACTTTTGGGGTTTATGGTCATGAAATTCTAGCGCCTGACGACGAACTAGTAGATGGCATCGATGGTGCTTTGGTTGCTCCACATTCACGATGGGGTGATATTCCAACTAAACTGCTCGAAGATTGCGGTGTGGAAGTTATCGCTGTTCACGAAGAAATCGGCTGGTTATTGGCGCAATATGAAAACTGTATATTCCTTCAGGGCCACCCCGAATATGGAATGTACGATTTAGCCGAAGAGTTTCAAAGGGACGAGTCCAAGGGCCTTGTAGTTCCTGAACATTATTTTCCAAACGATGACCCGAAGGCGCAACCTACATTTAGCTGGGCTGAAAATAGGCAAGCATTGTTTAGCAATATCAAAAAACAAATCCAGCAAGGGCAGGCTTAATTTTTCGTCTCATATAGAGAAGAGCCGGATTTTTCCGGCTCTTCTCTGGGGTTGATTATTGTTATTTGTTGTCGTCTCGGCCTTTGATTGCGGCCTCGATGATATCGCGAGGTAGGGACGCCGTATTTAGAAGAGCTTCGCGAACAGTCGAAGCGGCGTTTCCTCCAACTTCAGTCGCAGCGTCGAGGGCTCCATCGACGGCAGCCTTTGCGGCATCGGCTGTATTGCCGCCGGTTTCGCCAGCTGCTTTGATTGCGCCCTGGACTGCTCCGACGGCCGCCTGCCCAACGTCACCGCCGGTTTCGGCTGTTCCTTGCACGATACCCTGAGCGCCGCCCCGAATTGCAGAAATCGCATCGCCTCCTACCTGAGACACTCCTTGTATAACTCCGCTCATGGTGTTGCTGGCCGTATCGAGCACTGAGCCTCCAACTTGGCCTACTCCCTTGATGGCGCCATCAGCAACTGAAGCGATAGCTTCGACTGTCGTGCCGCCCACTTCACCCGCACCTTGCAGTACATTGACAACCTGGTTCTTTACTGTTCCTGTTACTGCACCAAGAATATTATCAACGCCTTGAATTGCTGCAGTTACAGCATCAGTGCTTTCCTGAATAATTTGTTTTAGCATGAAATGCCCCCTTTTAGTAAATACTCTGTAGCAACAGCTACTCATCTACCATACCATAAGCTTGATACGCTTCCATAGAAGCTAGCTAGAAGAGGTCGAGGTTTTTGATGGTATCAGGCAGGAATCCCTTCTGGTGCTTGAAATCCGCCTGCCATTTATATCCCTTGCCGTAGCCAAGGTCTTTCATGAGCTTTGTTGGCGCATTGCGTAAATGTATGGGTACTGGTAAATCTGGATGTTCACGAGCAGCTCGCAAGGCACCATTCATGGCATCGGTAACCACACGTGACTTGTCGGTTTTTGCCAACACGGTTGCGCAGTGAAACAGATTATATTGACACTCCGGCATGCCAATGCGCTCTACTGCCATAAACGTGCTAACAGCAAGATTCAAGGCTGCAGGAGCAGCTAAGCCAACGTCCTCGCTCGCAAAAATGACCATACGCCGAGCGATGAACTTTGGGTCTTCACCTGCTTGCAGCATGCGTGCAAGGTAGTAAAGAGTAGCATTTGCATCGCTTCCACGCATACTTTTGATAAAGGCGCTAATGATATTGTAGTGTTGCTCACCAGCTTTGTCATAGCCTGGCGCTCGCTTTTGCGCTGCTGTCTTGACAATGTCTTGAGAGATAGTTTTGTTGCCAGCCAATCGACGAGCCAGCTCCAGATTGCCGAGAGCTATCCGTGCGTCACCGCCAGATAATTCGGCGAGCAAATCAATGCTTTTGGCAGGCAATAGTTTGGCGGACAGCCTTTCGAACTTGGCCGCTTTTTTCAAAATTTTGATGATGTCGGCTTTTTTCAGCGGTTCAAGTACCAGCACTCGGCTGCGGCTGAGTAGTGGTGTGATGACTTCGAAGCTTGGATTTTCGGTCGTGGCTCCTATTAGTATGATAGTGCCATCTTCGACGTGAGGCAGAAAAGCGTCCTGCTGTGCCTTATTGAAGCGATGGATTTCATCGATGAAAAGGATGGTTTCTTGCGCGAGACGCTTGTTTGCTTTGGCGTGTTCGATGACCTTGACAACATCGGCTTTGCCAGCTGTGACAGCACTCAGCTCGACAAATTCCGATTCCGTTTCGTTAGCCATGATACGTGCCAAAGTGGTTTTTCCAGAGCCTGGTGGCCCCCATAGAATAAGACTGGTTGGCTGTTTGCGCTCGATTATTTCTCGGATAATTTTGCCGGTAGAAATCAGGTGCTCTTGGCCAACTACGTCTGCAAGCTTGGTTGGTCTCATTTTCTCTGCGAGTGGTTGCATGTACGTATAGTATATCCCAGTCAGTTTTCACTGTTACAATGTTTGTATGCAAGTGAATGATGAAGAATTCGAAAAGATAATTGGTGAAGCGATGGACAGCTTGCCGGAAAAGTATGTACGTGGTCTTGATAACGTGTTGGTGACCTACGAGGACGAACCTACGCCTGAGCAGCGCAAAGAACTGAAGCTACATTGCAACCAAACACTTTTTGGATTGTACCAAGGGGTGCCTCGTACTCAGCGAGGCATTGGATATAATATGGTTCTACCGGACAAGATCACGTTGTTCAAAAACCCCATATTGCATGTTTCTCCCGATATTGCGGTACTTAAAGAGCAGGTCCGCCATACGCTGTGGCATGAGATTGCGCACCATTACGGATTAGACCACGATAGGATACATGCTTTGGACGGTACGCTTTAGTGACAAATGCCTCAGACGTTGGGAATAGCTAGCGATATACTTATACCATGTACACTATTGATGAGACATTTGCGGCTATATCACGAAAGAATTTTTTGCCCGCTGAGCAGCGTTCGTCAGCCAGTTGGGATATACCGTTGCCAATAGGTTTCGGTCAGACAAATAGCCAACCTATGACCGTACGGATGATGCTCGAATGGCTAGAGGTGCTTGATGGCCAGAAGGTGCTGGACGTGGGCAGTGGCTCCGGCTGGACAACTGCGCTCTTGGCGCATTTGGTCGGCGAGAAGGGGCGTGTTGTGGCTGTAGAGAAAATCCCGGAACTAGTCGCTTTCGGCAGGCAAAACTGTGAAGGAGTCGGCATAAATAACACAGTATTCCATGAGGCTGGTGGCGTACCGGGGTGGCCCGAAGATGCGCCATACGATCGAATATTGGTGAGCGCTGCTGCTCAAGAACTACCATCCGAACTCATTGATCAACTGGCTAGCAACGGCAAAATGGTCATCCCGGTCGGCAATGATATATTTGTAGTCGCCAAAGATACCAAAGGAGAAGTGGCGCACGATATTCATCCTGGTTTTGCGTTTGTGCCGCTTATAACATCATGACCCATCCGAATTTATCTGATTCACTGCTTGGTGCGCGTAGTTTGCTCGGCTGGAAACTCGTTCATGAATCATCAGACGGCATAACGTCTGGCTATATTGTCGAAACCGAAAGTTATGACATGCACGATCCTGCCAGCCACGCTTATGGCGGACTACGTAAGCGCAACGCGGCGATGTACGAGGAGGCCGGAACTGTGTATGTGTATTTTACGTACGGCATGCATTACTGTATGAATATCGTGACAGGCAGTAAAGGTCATGGCCAAGGAGTGCTTATTAGGGCGCTTCAGCCGTTGGAAGGTATTGAACTGATGAAAAAACGCCGCGGATTGAGTGATGAAAGACAGCTCACGAATGGGCCTGCCAAACTAGCGCAGGCGATGGGTATACATATGAGACACGGTGGTATGAAAATTGGCGCCAGTGAGCTGCGATTGGAGCCAGGTATAGAGGTGCACGAAGTTGTACAAACGACTCGTATCGGTATCAGTAAGGCAGTGGATCAGCCATGGCGATTCTATATTGCGCATAATCCTTATGTTTCGAAACCGTAGCATTTATAATCAAGGCATGGTCAAGACAACAAAAACGAGCAATAAGGATAATATTCATCGCCACTATGTAGCGATGCTCCTTGTTGCGGCATTTGCTGGACTCTTAGTAATTGCCGCCACAGGAAAGATGAATGCTTGGGAAGTGGCAGTGTTCGACAGTATATATTTTATGCCCGATAGTTGGCGCTGGTTTGCGCTTCTTGCGACACAGTTCGGTAATGTATGGATTGTCATTGGCGTAGTTGGCTTACTGTTCGCAGTACGCAAAAATCCGCAATTGGCTCTGGTTGTTTTTCGCAATAGTCTTCTCACATATGGGGTTGTCGAAATTATGAAATTAGTGGCTAACCGACCTCGGCCAATGTTTCTGCTTGATGGGGTTGTCTCTCGTGAGCTGGCTGTATATGGCAATGGCTTTCCGTCTGGTCATACTGCACTGGCGACAGTTCTGAGCCTGACGCTGTTACCGTACTTGCCTAAGTATTTGCGTTGGGTGCCGTTCATATGGATAGGTCTGGTTGGCTGGTCTCGCATCTATTTGGGCGTGCATGCGCCTCTCGATATCATCGGTGGTTTCATCATCGGGGCGCTCGTTGTATTGCTAGCCGATTTGCTGCCGTGGCCCAAGCATCAAAAGCGCTAATGCTTGTTGAATTTTTGACGCGTGGGAGTATAGTAATACGTGGAAGTGTGAGGCTTCCATCGACCCTGGGTTATTCACCCGGGGTCCATGAATTTTATGCCGTGATGTCAACATGTTGACATGTTTTTATACAGCGGTAGTTGCCTTTTGGCACTCTGCACATATGCCTCGTAGTTCCAAGCTATGGCTCGTTAGTTTCAATCCAAGTTCTTCTGCAAGTGTATGGATATCGGATTCAAGTTGCATATTTTCTTCAAAGGCTATAATTTTTTCGCACTGTAGACACGTTGCATGGTGATGGTGTCCAGCAAATGCTTCGCTGAGTTCTAATTTGTACTTCCAGCCAATTTGTAGACGGTTTACAATTCCCAGTTTTTCGAACACTTCGATCGTGCGGTAGACACTTGCCCGATCCATCTTGTGCTGAACTTTGCGAATAAGTTGTCCCATGCTGAGCGCATCACTATCGGCAAGCGCATTGAAGACGTGTTGGCGAGTTTTTGTAAGGCTGTAGCCTTCCTGTCGTAGTGCGTGCTTTAGGCTGTGCGATTCTCCATCCATGGTGCAATTATAGCAAAATTGCAACAAATTTGCAATTAATCATTGGCGGAATATACTAGAATTCAGTAAAAGGAAACAAAATGGCAACATATGTACACGTTATTTTTTTCTCGCTTGTTGGCGGCGTCTTTTCGCTCATAGGTGGGTTATTGCTGCTCGGTAGTAAAAAGGCTGCGAAAGCATTGGCGAAGTATGCAACGCCATTTGCTGCAGGTGCCCTACTGGCGGCTTCATTCTTTGATTTGTTGCCTGAATCAATGCACGCAATTGATCCTGAGGTGGCGGCGCGTTGGGTGCTGGCCGGAATCATAACTTTCTTTTTGCTGGAGCATTTCTTGCATTGGTTTCATCATCATCACGAGGAGCGTGAGGCGCATTCGCCGGCGCCACTTATCGTCATTGGGGACTCAGTGCATAATCTGCTGGACGGTGTCGCTATCGGAGCGGCGTTTTTGATAAGCGTTCCGACAGGTATTGTAGCGGCAATTGCGGTAGCTGCTCACGAGATACCACAAGAGATAGGTGACTTTGGTCTTCTTTTGAGGTTCGGCTATTCGCGGCGGAAGGTGCTACTTATCAACGTAATTACCGCAGTCATGTCGACGCTGGGAGCGGTAGTAACATTTTGGATCGGATCCACCGTAGAGCTGCCAATAGGTGCCTTGTTGGCGATTGCTTCGGGTATGTTTATCTATATCGCAGCAAGTGATCTAATTCCTATTATCCATGCCGAGTCCAAGCGCAAAGTCGGACATCTCGCAGCAGCACTGTTACTTCTTGGCGTAGCGGTTGTAGGCCTCACTACAAAAGTTGCGCACTCGTATGTTGATGTCGCGCACGACCATGAGCATGTTGACGCGATTCAGGAGCATCAACATGACGATTAGCTTTTAGTGGATCCAATCAGATATAATTAAGCTAATGATTAGTGTAGTCATTATTTTGGGAGTGTTGAACTTGATTGGCCTCGTATACCTTGCATCACGTAAAAACGGTGCAGGGCTGGATGCCGCGCTTCGTGATGAATTCGCACGCAACCGCAAAGAATTTTCGGACGCCAACAAAGAATTGCGGATAGAGCTTACTGGCAAGGTTGAGCAGTTACGCGACAAAAATGACGAAAAACTAGAGCTTATTCGCAAAACTGTTGAGGCTCGCTTGGAATCACTACAGAAAGACAATGCTGACAAGCTAGAAAAAATGCGCCACACCGTGGATGAGAAGTTGCAGAGTACACTCGAGAAGCGTCTGAGTGAAAGCTTCAAACATGTTAGTGAGCGGTTGGAGCAGGTACACAAAGGTCTCGGCGAAATGCAGGGTCTAGCCAGTGATGTTAGTGATTTCAAGCGCGTTCTCACGAACGTGAAAACGCGTGGAACATGGGGTGAAGTCCAGCTTGAAAATCTTCTCGAACAGATCTTTGTTCGAGACCACTACGATAAACAAGTAATGTTGAAGCCTGGTAGTAAAGATCAGGTTGATTTTTGCATCAAGCTTCCGGATAAAAGCTCTAAAACAGGTTTCATTTATCTACCAATTGACGCGAAGTTTCCGCTGGAAGACTATCAGCGGCTGGCTGCGGCTCAAGAAAAGGGTGATATGGATGCGGTAAATGCCGCGACAAAAGCACTCATTACAAGAGTGAAGTTAGAGGCAAAGTCCATAAAAGAAAAGTATATTCAGCCGCCGAAAACCACCGATTTTGCAGTGCTATACGTGCCGATCGAGGGCATGTATGCGGAAATTGTCCGTCAGCCAGGATTGTTCGAAGAGTTACAGAGGAATTATCGAGTTATTGTTTCTGGCCCCACGACCATTGCTGCGACACTCAGCAGCTTCCAGCTTGGCTTTAGGACGCTTGCGATTGCCGAGCAAACAAGCCAGGTATGGGAGTTGTTAACCGGTATCAAAGGTGAGTTTGGTAAGTTTGGCGATCTCTTGGATAAAACTCGTGAGAAGCTTCTGCAGGCAACCAATACTATAGATACAGCGAGCGCCAAGAGTCGAACCATTGAGCGCAAACTCGGCAAGGTCCAGAAGCTGGCTGACAAGGCATCTGAGTCGGCAGAACAAGCAACACTAATCGAAGGAGCGACAGAGTAATGGTCCGAAAAGCAAGCATAGCGCAGCAGACAAAACTGCAAAAGTATTTCCCGTGGCTGTTGGTGGGTGGCGGCTCACTAGGGCTCCTAGCGGCTTTGGTACTGACACTCGAAAAGTTTGCGTTGCTCAAAAATCCGGAGCATGTCCTGTCATGCGATATCAATCCAATCGTTGCCTGCGGCTCGGTAATTAATACTTGGCAAGCGAGTGCCTTTGGCTTTCCGAATCCGTTGATTGGTATTTTTGGGTTTGCGGCCGTAATTGTCGTTGGCGTGAGCATGTTGGCTGGTATGCGGATTGCCAAGGCCTGGTACTGGCGGACTTTTTGGGCGGGGACCATCTTTGGTTTCGGCTTCATTCACTGGCTGGCGTTCCAGAGTATATACCGAATCGGTGCGCTTTGTCCGTATTGCATGGTGGTATGGGCAGTAACGGTGCCGATATTTTGGTACACCACGCTATGGCTGCTACGTGAAGGATTCTTGAAGTTTCCGAAAGGCTGGGGCAAGCTAAATGATTTCATGCAGCGTAACCACCTCGGCTTGTTACTGATCTGGTACATTCTGGTATTCTTTGCGATCATGAATCGCTTTTGGTACTTTTTTGGTTTTTGATTCAGTTAAAAGTGCTCCTGCTTGCACATGGTGACTCATTGCTATTTAATCTTGAATATGAAAAAAGAGATCAGAGAACCAGAGTTGGCAAGGCTAGAAGAGGCAGGTATGCAAGCTGTAACATGTGCACTTCGTGCTGCGCTCGAAGTCGATGAACGCTTTGAAGTAGAGCGGCAAGAAAATGGCAGTCGTTTGAGTTCACTTGATGTAGTGCATGTGACAGAAATAAGACCGCATTTCCAGTCTTCATCATGGGCACGCGCTTCAGCATACCTGGGGTGTAACTCTTGTGGGCAAACCGTACAAATGCAAGAAGTGAGTGAAGACCTAGACCCAGACAACGGAATTTTTCGTCTAAAAGCACAATATCCTTTGCAGTGTCCGGCGTATACTGACGGGGCACCTATTGATATTCGGCAAAGTTAATTTTGATTTAGTAAGTCTATGATTAGGGCGGCGGTCCAAGAGAAGTTCTCGGCACCCGACGGGCTTCCGTCGAGCGGGCTGAAATATTCATAAAAACCAGATTGCTTCACCATATCGATAGTTGATTCTCGCAATGCTTCTGCGTGGTCGTCAAAGCCATAGCGCTTCAAGCCGTCAATGATAAGCCAGTTGGTGTTGACCCAGCTTGGTCCTTGCCAGTAGCGCTTCGGACTGAAGTATTCGCTGTTGATAGGCGTACTTGGAATGGGGAAATGAGCGCCGAACTGTTGCTCATCTTCGAGTAATTTGACTAGCTGTTTGGCTCGTTCTTTGGTGATTGATCCGGCATACAGCGGCATTAATGTTCCGATGGTTGACTGTTTGAGTAAGCGATGAGATACAAATTCTCGGGAGAAATATTGCGAAGCGTACGGGTCCCAGAGTTGCTCGAGCGCTCGTTCGGTCTTCTTTATGCTTTCGAGCAGGTCTTTGGGTAGGTCTTTGCTGATATACTTTGCAATTTCCACGAGATGCTGGTTAGCACGGATTAACATAGAGTTATATGAAATATCCTCGATTGTAAACTGAGTGCGAGTCAGTATCCGTTTGATGTCGTAGTTTTTTCGTCTCAGTCGACGCTGTGTGCTGTAAAGAGCAAGGGCATCAATCGTGTCCATGCGTTCCTCGGCGGGTATAAATTTCGTGTCGTTTCGGAAGAAATGAAATAACGCTGACAGCTTAAGCTTGTCAACGGCTTGAATCCAGAGAGGCATCTGATGATCTTTAAGTTCGTGCATCCACGGTGGGGTATTGTCGAGACCGGTCTCCCATGGATGTATAAGTAGGACGAGTCCTTCGGCATGCGGATCTCGTTCGGCATAGAGCCACTGATGAAACGCCAAAAGTGGCGCAAACGTAGTTTGGTACCAGCTGCGACGCTCTGGTTTGCTCATTTTTTCGCCAATTCTGACAATTGCTTCAGCAAGCACCGGAGGCTGGGTGATGCCGCTGGTCCGAACGTCATCCGGCGCATTGGGATTCACCCAGCTACGCCAAATATTTGAATCACGACTTCGTTTGTCGCCGGACAGTATCATGTTCGGTAGCATGCCGTTATCCCACTGGCCCTCGAAAAGACTCAGTATTTCCATCTTTGCACGTTCAATATTGTAGTGTCTTTGGCCGATTGCGATAAAACAGCTATCCCAAAGCCACTGATGGGGATACATGCCACTGCTCACCGGCGCGGTGTAAGCGCCTTTGTTGTTCATTTCCAAAACTAATTTGGCTGCTTCGAGCAAGTCCTGATTTTCGCCGTTTTTGTTCATTGCTAGTTAGTATAGCGTATTTGTTTATGGTTATTTAAGAACATAGAAAATGCTCGTGCTTCGTATTTATCGTTTATGACGAATGGACGAAACGGGTAATTTTCATGATAGTGCACATTTTATCATTCTCAAGCCTATGACTTGACAAAATAGACATAAATATGATAAAATAGTAAGATGACCGAATTTGTGGAAGAGCCTCATTCCGAGGTCCCTCAAACTGTCTGGCAGCAGATGAAAGCGCCTCTTGGACTAGGAGCAAAAGCCATAGGGCTGTTTGCGAGTGGCGATGTACTCGAACTGCTGTCCGAATCTTATCTCGAAAGGGGCGCATATCCGGAGCCGTTTGATGTCGCTGCGCACATCGGCAATTTTAGAGAAGCAGGAATGGGGACTATGTTCGCAGGATTTTTGATTGCTATGACAACCATGCCTCAAGAAGCATTGGCGCACAATAAATCAGACCAAAAAATTGTGAAACGAGCACGCATCGCAGCGGTGGGCGCATTTGTGGCGTCGAGTGCCGTTCAGGTTGTAGCCGAAAAGTTTGGAATAACAAATAGTCTGGTAGAGGCCAACACGCCTGATATGCTCGATGCAGCGTACGGGGCGGGGTGGTCTGCGGTAGTCGCGGCAGTTGCATATCGTACAGGTATGAAATTTATGCGACGCAACGGAATTATTGACGACCATACCCAGGCTACTGGATAGCTCGCACAGCAGCTTATCGGAAGTTAGTGAAATTGAGCGGGAAGTCGAAATCATGCGAGCGGATGAGCTGCATGGCGGCTTGGAGTTCGTCTTTTTTGCCGCTTGTGACACGGACGGCGTCACCCTGAATTTGTGTTTTGACTTTTGGCATATCGTCACGCAATAGTTTGGTTATTTTTTTGGCTTTATCCTGGTCTAGGCCCTGTATGAAAGGGACCTCTTTTGTTGTTTTCAGGTTACTCGTCGTTGCATCGTGGCTAACATCCAGAACTTTTTGGTCTTGGCCACGCAATGCAATTTTTTTGCGTACAATGTCAAGGATCGCATCAATTTGATAATCACTATTGCCGGTTATTTTCAGTCCGGTCTTTTCGGTGTTGAGCCACTCTAATTCGGCGGGGGTGCCCTTGAAATCATAGCGGCTGGCGATTTCGCGCTGTGCCTGGTCGTAAACATTGTTCATCTCACTACGATCGTATTCAGAGACGATATCAAATG
Source organism: uncultured Candidatus Saccharibacteria bacterium (assembly GCA_964573155.1). Lineage (GTDB taxonomy): Bacteria > Patescibacteriota > Saccharimonadia > Saccharimonadales > JAGQNK01 > JAGQNK01. The sequence goes on from CAZNIN010000004.1 coordinate 14,181, forward strand.
AAAAATTTGCCATAGCTACCAGTATACTTCAATCGAGCAAGAATCCCTGTGCTACCATGAAGATATGTCTGTAAAAAGCACAGGGGTAAAGAGCAAACAGCTTGCGACTGCGGCCAAAACACCGCTGCGCTTTCATGTGGTGGGGTTGCCACATACTCAGACGACGCTGGATTATGAGGTCTGCGCCTATACTGCCAAGGTGCGAAAATTTTGCAATATGATGAAATCCCTCGGGCATGACGTGTTTCTCTATGCTTCCGAAGAAAATGAGGCCGCTTGTGACGAGCTTATCACCATTGCATCGAAGCAAGATCAACGGCGTTGGTTTGGCGACTACGATTTTCGTAACAATTTCTTTAATATCACCTGGAATGCCGGTGATGCGCATTGGCGAGAAACAAACAACAACGCAATAAAAGAAATCAAACAACGCGTCAAAAGTCGCGACTTCATCTGTATCATCGGTGGTATCTGCCAGAAACCGATCGCTGATGCTTTTCCGGATATCATGTCAGTTGAGTACGGTATTGGGTACAGCGGCACCTTTGCAAAGTACAAAGTGTTTGAATCGTATGCGTGGATGCATTATTTATACGGTGTAAGTCGCAATGACAATGGACAGTTCTATGATGCGGTTATTCCAAATTATTTTGAACCCGAGCATTTTAAACTTCGAGAAAAAAAAGATGATTACTATTTGTTTCTCGGACGTTTAATCCCGCGTAAAGGGCCGGAAATCGCTGTTGAGGCAACGCGCCGAATTGGAGCAAGGCTCATTATGGCTGGTCAGGGTGTGAAAGGAAAACGCGGCAATACTATTTTGGGCGAAGGAATTGAATTGACCGGTGATCACATTGAACATGTTGGGCATGCTGATGTGCAAAAGCGCAAAGAGTTGCTAGCTGGTGCCAAAGCTGTGTTCATGGGTACGACATATTTGGAGCCGTTCGGTGGTGTCTCTATCGAAAGCTTACTGTCAGGTACGCCTGTTATTGCAACGGATTTTGGTGTTTTCCCCGAGAATATTCGACATGGCGAACATGGCTATCGTATCCGCACTATTGGCGAAGCAGTTTGGGCAGCCCAAAATGTAGATGGGCTCAACAACAAGAAAATGCGAGACTATGCAGTCAAAAACTTTAGTGTGGATCGTGTGCGATTCCAGTATCAGGCGTATTTTGAACAGTTGCTCACCCTGCATGAGAATGGCTTTTATTCCGACTGGGATCATGGTGTGTCCGTTTATGAGCGTTATTCGCGGCGCTAAACTTTACGGAGACTGTAAATGTTTGTTATGCTTAAAGCTAAGTATGTATCGAGGGAGAAACGCTGATTGTATGGTTGTAAACGAGGGGCACATACATGGCTAGGCTTCCGGTTCCCGGGCAAGACGATGGCGTATGGGGTGGTATTCTCAACGAGTTTTTGGAAACTGCCCATAAGCCCGATGGCTCAATAAAAAAAGAAGCTGTTGAAGAGCCAGTCCTGGAAATCGTTAGCTCGGTTACTGTTGGCCCGACCGGTCCAACTGGCCCTACTGGCCCTGTTGGCGAAACCGGGCCGCAGGGAAACCAGGGGTTAACAGGTGCTACGGGCGCAACGGGTCTTATGGGTCCACAGGGTGTAACAGGTCCCACTGGCCCAGTGGGAGCTACTGGCCCACAGGGAATACAAGGATATACAGGCGCTACTGGCCCACAAGGTGTTCAGGGTGACACTGGGGCAACCGGCCCAACGGGCCAAACTGGTCCCACGGGCCCACAGGGAATACAAGGATATACAGGCGCTACTGGCCCACAGGGAATACAAGGATATACAGGCGCTACTGGCCCACAAGGTGTTCAGGGTGACACTGGGGCAACCGGCCCAACGGGCCAAACTGGTCCCATAGGCCAAACTGGTCCAACTGGCCCACAGGGCACGCAAGGAGATACAGGCGCCACGGGTCCCACTGGACCAATAGGATTAACTGGCAACACTGGGGCAACCGGCCCAACCGGTTCGACTGGGCCTACCGGCCCGACAGGCCCTATGGGTCCTCAGGGCGAGGGGGTCTTGATAGTTGCATCTAGCTGGAATCCGGCGACCGATGGCTTGCCTGCCGGGACGCCTGCAGGAACAATCATCTTAAGAAGGAAGCCATAGTATGGGATTGCTGTTAGGGATAGATGGCAAGAAACGAGCGTTAGAAATAAATGCAGGTGTAGCTGTGAGTGCCGTCACGACGCTTTATATCGGGTTATTACAGAGCTCGGTTGCAGACATGGATGGAATGGACCTGGCAACGCTCGTATCGGCAGGCCAGGGCAATG
>CAZNIN010000004.1:16592-23870 GCA_964573155.1 uncultured Candidatus Saccharibacteria bacterium
GCAGACATGGATGGAATGGACCTGGCAACGCTCGTATCGGCAGGCCAGGGCAATGAGTTTGATGGCACAGGAGGTTTTTATAGCGAGGGTCGTCAAGCAATAACGATTGGAGCGATCTTTGCTGACGCTGATGGTGCAGTTTGTTACAACGATAACGCGAGTCCTATCGAATGGGTGAATACAACCGGAGGTGATGTACATATACCCGCTTTTTTCATTACTGACGCATCAGCGGGAACAGCGGGACAGGTGTTGTGGGTCGGTGAGCCGGATGCCGGAACGGCTACGATTGGTGATACGAAAAAAGCAACCATTTCGCTGAATGATTTAATGCTCAAGGTTGACTGATATGCCGAGTAAAGTACTGACTGTTTCTCAGTCAACACATGATGGTCATTCTGTTTGGTCGAGTCGAGGAGCTGCAAGCGCCACAAATTTTACTACCACGCTTCAAGCACAGCTTGGGTGTCATCTCGCTGACACTAGTGTATTTACCCGTTTCTATATATTTCGGTTCGGTGATGGTAGTCCCGGTTCCGGTATACCGCAAGGAGCAACAGTTGATACTGCAAAGCTAGAGATTCGGTTTAATAACGGTGCAACAGCCGGCAGTCTCCACAATCATACATATATTTGTGTCGAGAATAATTTAGATCCAGCAGGAACCGGCGCCATAACTAATGGGCAGCTTGGTACGCAGCCGTGGCAAAGGCTTGGACGTCAGTCTGCTGCAACGTCTTTGCTTGGTGCCCGCTGCGGCCCAACACATACAGGCAATCTCGCGACCGAAGGCTACGGCGTTCGCGATCCACAGGCGCTTGTGTATCACGCATTTCAAGATGCAAGGGAAATCCCAGCTTCGAGTTGGTCCCAGACTGACGATTTTGCCGGAGCTTTACAAGCTCTTGTAAACGATCCTGGCTGGAACGGCGATTCTCAATATGTCATGATCCACATGTTTTCTGATCATCGGATCTCAGCAGGCTCAACGGGCGGTGTCGGATATTTGGGTGGCGTCACTTGGGCCAGTGGACAGTCTGGGACTGTTGGGGAGGGTAACGGTCCGGCAGCTCAAACGTATTTTTATGACCAGGGCCCCGGTACATATCCGACGAAACTCCTCGTTGATTATACCGTTTCTACCTTACGATCGGTTGGCGGTTCAGCACAAAGCTCGGGCAATATCCGGTTATCTCCTGCGCGTTGTTTAGGAAGAATGCATGGTGTTCGAGCGGAAATTACCAATGGCGGCGCCATGATACCGGGACTTGCTAGTGGTTCAGGGGACCTGCCATTTACGGGTATGTATGGATTCAATCCGCTGAACGGGTTGTGGGGAACAGCCGGCGAACCGCCGGGCCCAAGAGTCAAGTGGAGCGGAAGAAGACCAGGTCGCGTGGACGGCACATCCATATTCCTAGAAGATTACGCTGGTCAGGCGCCGAAAATATGGTGGGATATTACAGCATACCAGGACGATTATGCGACAAGAGATATTTATTCTATGCGTTTTTATCATCGTTATGAGCGCGACGCAATCGTCAACATCAATAACCATGTGGCGTCTTTCAAGCTAGCGGGAAACAGGCAATTTTGGATAGAACACAAACAATATGTGGTTGTGTATCCAAGTGATACTTTTATGGAACTCCGAGTAGCATGGTCGGGTGGTCAAACGCCCTGGACTACCTACCAGTTTCGTCCCCCGGGTGGCAATGGATATTATCGGTATGAAGTTCAGGTAGACGCATCAAAAACGCCAAAGGTCAGAGTGCGAATTTATCTCAATGACAACACAACTCCGCTCGAAACCATAGAAGCGAATCCGACCAATGTGGAAATTGACGAAGTTTTGCTAGGTGACTATAACACGGACACGATTTTCTTTAACCAGCGCATTGCTGATGTTGAAATCTGGTCAGACTACTTGTTGAATCGGCAGTATCCTGACAGTTTGACTAATACAGTCGGCACGCCCTTTGTGCCGCAAACTTGGTCGTGGTTCGGCTACGACGGAAACGAAATATTTGCACTAGACGATCTCGGTACTATTGATTCTGTCGACCCTGACGGTACGAATGTTGTCATGACCACTCCGACCAATGCTCTCACGTATGAAGACTACGAGGCAAGGATGTGGCCGGGAGACGATGCCGCGTATACAAAATATGATATGTTCTATGGTACCGGAGGGAGAAGAACTCTAGATTTGTATATACCAAATGGTACGCCTCCAGCTGGCGGCTGGCCGGTGATTGTGTATAACCACGGGGGATTCTGGACAAGCGGTAGTAAAGCCACAATATCTGAGCAATTTGTGACGAATGCATGTATGCGAGGATATGCAGTCGCTAGTTGTAGTTATGTGTTGCTTGCCTTGCATTTGGCGGGGCTAGGTGCGTATCCTGCATGGAATCCAAGTAGTGCCACCGGACGATACCCATCCATGATTATTAACTTCAAGGAAGCTGCACATTATCTCAAAACAAAGGCATCTGCGGCGTCTGGTGGAGATGGTACATATGCAATTGATGCAAATAAGATGATTGCTTGTGGACACTCTGCGGGTGGGTACAACGCGCTCGCCGCCGCAGTAAGCCGGGATCTTACTAATGATGGCGGTGGAAGAAATCTGACACTTGCAGGGAACACGAGTACTTTTGGTAGTCCTAATGTTCCTGATCCAGAGTTTATCGGAGTCTATTGTTTGGCTGGTCCGGTGAGCCTTAATTATCTAAAGTCATGGGATCGTTCCCATCCTGACTGGCCGATTCTAAATACAGGGGTCGGTAATATTCATGCAACAGCACGCTTATTCAGAGGGGAGGCTATGGATACCGGTGTCGGAAATGTTGATTACTGCGGTGCGGATGACATGATACTGGCAAATGCAGCTAGAGTGCCAAGTATTTGTTACGTATGGGGCACTGCGGATTATCTGGTTGTCAGTAAACGCATAACCCCATACTCACAGGAGGCACGTTTGGCTGAGGTTATGGCATCTGTAGCAGGAAGTCTGCCGCCGACCACCTCGTTCGAGAGCCACGAAGTGCCAGATGCGCTGCACCATACGATACAAGACGTTGACATGGATTTCCAACACTTTTTTAGGTGGTTGAGAAATCTGCCCGGTATAAACGACTAGCACATTCTCATCTGTTATACTTTTAGGTAATATGAACTACGAAATCAAGAAGATTGCCGACGTTGCCAAGACTTTGAGGGAACGAATAAAAAAGCTGGATAACAAAGCAGAAATTCTCAAAGCAATTGAACTAAAAGCTTTGTATGCAGAAATACCGGCGTTACCGGTTGAGCAGCGTGCTGCGTTCGGCAAGGAAATAAATGCGCTAAAGTTAGAGCTTCAGCAATTGACAGAAGGCACAGAGGTTGCGGCATCCCGGCTCAAGCCGATAGATGTAACTGCGCCTTACGACGCGAATGTTGGTGATAACAAGCCGAGGTTGCTGCCGACAGAAGACGGCAGCAAGCATCCGCTCATGACAGAAATGGATACCATCCTGGATATCTTTTACCGCATGGGTTTCAACGCCGAGGAGTCGCGTCAGATTGATGACGATTATCACATGTTCGAGAGTTTGAACTTCCCTGAAGGTCATCCGGCACGTGACGATTATGATACCTTTATGACGACCGATGGTCTAATCGCGCCAGCACATACTAGCACGATGCAAAACCGTTTCCTGCAAAAGTATAAGAAAAACCTCGAGAACGATGAGCCGATCGCAGTTGTCATTCCTGGTCGCGTATTCCGTAACGAGGACCTCGATGCCACTCACGAGCATACTTTTTATCAGCTCGAAGGAGTGTATGTCGACAAAGGAATTAACGCCGGTCATTTAATCGCCACGCTCAAGACATTTTTGGAAGAATACTACCAACAAGAACTGAAAGTTAAGACCCAGCCATTCTACTTCCCGTTTACTGAACCAAGCTTTGAATTTGCCATTAGTCGTCCAGAATCGTTGCGTAAAGGCACGGGTACGGAGGATGATGATTGGCTGGAGCTGTTGGGGTGCGGTATGGTGCATCCAAACGTGCTCAAGATGGCGGGTATTGACCCGAACATCTATACCGGCTTTGCATGGGGAGTGGGTGTTGATAGGCTCGTGCTCATGAAATACGGTATTGAAGACATTCGTCACTTCGAATCAGCAAAACTGGAATTCTTGAGGCAATTCGCATGAGAGTTCTCGTTTTTGGTGACAGCATCACACAAGGTTATTGGGCAGTTGAGCACGGTTGGGTGGATAGAATACGCAAGTATTTTGACGAGCAGCAATTTCAGGACTTGCAGAACAGAGATGAGCCGACAATATTCAACTTGGGTATTTCGGCAGATACATCGAGGGATGTGCTCAGCAGGATTGATTCTGAGGTCAAGGCGCGAACTCGCTCACATCACGCGAAAAAGCCCATCGTTTTGCTACAGATAGGTACTAACGACAGCTGTCGTGAACCCGAGCAGAACAAAGTTGCTGTAGAAGAGTATCGCAAGAATTTGGCCGAAATTACCGAGAAGGTCAAAGCACTTGGGTCAAGTATCATATTTGTTGGGTCTTCCGCATGTGATGATTCTCGTACGAATCCTGTGTCTTGGGGTGAGTATTACTACAGAAACGAGGATATTAAAAGATATGAAGAAAATATGGCTGAAACTGCAGAAACTCTTGGTGTTGCGTTCATTCCTGTCTTCAGTCAATTCAAGGCTAAACTTGAAATGGGAGAAGATTTGCTGCCTGACGGGCTTCACCCAAACGATGCCGGACATGAGTTGATTTATCATATAGTTAAGCCAAAACTCAAGGAGCTGTTGAGATGATCAAAATGGTAGAGGTGCAGGTTTCTAATGTCGGCTACGAACTATGTGCTGACTGGTATGAGACTGACGGAAATCGTGTCTTGTTAGTCCTGCCAGGCTTTACGTCAACAAAACAAAAATACGAGTCAATGGTTAAAACTCTCGTTGAGCAGACTGGATATTCTGCGCTGGTGCTTGATTATGCTGGACATGGGAATAGCCCTTTTGTACTTGATGAATTGAGTAGAGCAGACAATTTTTCAGATGTTGTGGCGGCATTTGATTGGCTCGTAAAGAACTGTGGTGATAAAAAAATAACTGTGCTTGGTACCAGCTATGGTGGGTTTCACGCTGCATATCTTACGAAGTTTCGAAAGTTTCAGGACATAATTTTCAGAGTACCAGCAAGTTATCCTGAGGAAACTCTATATACAAAACTTGGCGACATGCAGGATGCTCACTCGGAGGATTATCGAAATAATCCTGATAATTATGTAAATCACTGGCTGTTTACTCACACTGATTCTGTAAAAGGCAGAGCCTTGGTGGTGACACATGAATTTGATACGATCTGTCCTCCCGTGGCTACCCAACCATTTGCTGATGCATTTGGTGCAGATACATGGGAAGCGCCTGGGTTTAAGCACGGATTTAGTGAAAGTGATGTGACTGAGGAACAGGTCGAGGATTATTATCAGAAGATTGTGGAGTGGTTAAAGCATGAAAGTTAGTCTGAATTGGGTAAGGCAATTTACTGACGTATATATGTCGGTCGATGATTTGGTTAAGAAGATTGGTGCGCAGCTGGGTGCGGTCGAGGAAGTCATCGACTTGGGAGAAAAGTACAAAGGTATAGTGGTTGCTAAAGTTGTCACGTGCGAGAAGCATCCGAATGCTGACAAGTTAAGTGTATGTACTATTGATGACGGTGGCAAAACTCAAAACGTCGAACGCGACGAAAACGGTCTCGTACAGGTTGTGTGTGGTGCACCAAATGTAAGAGCCGGATTAAAAGTCGCTTGGCTGCCGCCTGGCGCAACCGTACCAAGTACTATAGACAAAGATCCATTTGTGCTCGGTGCACGTGAGTTGCGCGGCGTCATTAGTAACGGGATGATCGCAAGTGCGCACGAACTCGCTATTGGTGATGACCATAGCGGTATCATCGAGCTAGACACCCCGGCCGAACCCGGTGCCGACTTTGCTGAAGCCTACGAGCTAAACGACGTTATCATTGATATCGAAAACAAGATGTTCACACATCGACCAGATTGCTTCGGCATTCTCGGTGTGGCGCGCGAAATTGCCGGCATTCAAAACATAGCATTTCAAAGCCCGGATTGGTACAGGGCGCCACTTGATCGCATCAAGCCCGGGTCAGATAAAATAATGCTGGATATCCGAAATGAAGCAAAAGACTTGGTACCAAGATTTATGGCCGTTGCCCTCAGTGACGTAAAAGTCGGACCGAGCCCTTTCATCATCCAGACGTATCTGGCGCGCGTGGGTCTCAAGCCTATCAATAATATTGTAGATGTGACGAACTATCTCATGTACCTGACTGGTCAACCGACACATGCCTACGATGCTGACAAATTGCGTAACGTGAGTGGTAGCGAAGATGTAGTGAAGCTTGAGGCGAGGATGTCTCGCAAGGGTGATAAGCTCCTGCTGATCAGCGGCAAAGCGATTGAATTGCAGGATGATTCGACTATCCTCATTACATCCGGGGACGTACCAGTCGGCGTCGGTGGCATCATGGGCGGAGCTGATACTGAAGTTGATGAAAATACTCGCAATATTGTGCTGGAATGCGCAAACTTCAACATGTACTCTGTTCGTCGTACCAGCATGAAGTATGGCCTATTTACTGACGCGGTAACGCGATTTAATAAGGGTCAGAGTCCTCTCCAGAACGACGTTATTACAGAAGAAGCTGTCGCTACTCTGCAGTACGTGACGGGCGGTCATGTTTCAAGCGATGTTGTTGATATACGTCACAGTCTCCCGGAAATTAAAGCAGTGACCGCAGCAAACGAATTCGTGAATATGCGACTTGGCCTGCAGCTGAATACGGATGAGATGGCGAAGCTGCTAGCAAACGTCGAATTCGAAATAAATGTACGGGGTCACGAGATGATTGTCACGCCGCCGTTCTGGCGAACTGACATTGAAATTCCTGAAGATATTGTCGAGGAGATCGGGCGTCTGTACGGCTTTGACCACCTGCCGATCCGGCTCCCCTTGCGTACCATTAAGCCTGTGGATCGAAACTCATTGCTGAAATCGAAATCAACCATTCGAAACATACTAGCCAAAGCGGGTGCTAACGAAGTGCTGACATACAACTTTGTGCATGGAAACCTTTTGGACAAAGTTGGACAAAGCAGGGACGACGCCTATCAGCTTAGCAACGCACTGAGCCCTGATTTGCAGTACTATCGAACGAGCTTGAC
>CAZNIN010000004.1:23970-36417 GCA_964573155.1 uncultured Candidatus Saccharibacteria bacterium
ATCAGCTTAGCAACGCACTGAGCCCTGATTTGCAGTACTATCGAACGAGCTTGACGCCAAGTCTGCTGGAAAAGGTTCACGGTAACATCAAGGCTGGTTACGGCGAGTTCGCAATCTTTGAAATCGGCAAATCGCATATTAAGAACCAGCAGGATCGCAGCGAACCAGAAGTGCCGATGGAATTCAGTGCGGTCAGTTTGATATTTGCTGCTGACGAAAAAGCAGCCAAACGATACAAGGGAGCAGCCTTTTACGAAGCAAACAAATACCTGGAGGCGCTGGCGTTGGGTTGTGGTGTGAAGATTTCTCGTGAGCCTTTTACTGATGAGTTGATTCGCAACAACCCGGCACTTGCTCACGCGGCTGCCCCTTACGAGTTGTCACGAAGTGCGGTGTTGCGCGACGCGAGTGGTATTGCCTTTGGTGTCATCGGCGAGTTCAAGCAAACAATAACTAAATCGCTCAAGCTACCGGAATATACCGCGGGTTTTGAGCTTGGGTTGCGTGCTTTGGCTTCAAGCAATTACACTTCGTATAAGCCTTTGTCTCGATTCCCGAAAAGCGTGCAAGACATTTCACTTCGAGTGGAGTCGAGTATAAGCTACCAAACAATCTGTACGTTACTTGAAGATGAACTTTCAGGTCAGACAGATGCGCGTATGCTGATCGAGGTTGAACCACTTGATATCTACGAAAAGGGCGACGACAAACACTTTACTTTTCGGCTCACCGCTGCTCATTACGATAAAACTCTGAAGACCGCTGAAGTCAACCAATTGTTGGATCGCTTGGCGGCCAGGGCTAAGGATGAACTTCGCGCTGAGAGGATTTAGATGAAGAAAATACTACTGTTCGCTTGCGCAGCTTTGGCCGTGCTAAGCTTGGCGACGTCCATTGTTCGTGCGGATGTGAATGACTTTGTTGTCAATGATTTTCACGGACGTTATCAGCTCTATAATGATATCAATGGCGGTCGAATGAGCGTTACCGAAACCATTAAGGTAACTTTTTCTGATCAGAATCATGGTATTTTGCGTGCAATTCCTACGGATTACAGAGATAAATCTCTAAGATTAGCCATTCATTCTGTTAAGCGTGACGGTCGAAGCGAGCCATACTCCACGTATGGCCAGGCGAATAATGAAGTATTGCAAATTGGTGACGCTAACAAGACTATTACTGGTCAGCATACATATGAAATTACCTATGAGATGAAGAATATAATTGCATTCTTTGATCACTACGATGAGTGGTATTGGGATATCAACGGCGATCAATGGCAGCAATCTTTCGAAAAGGTAAGCGGCGAAGTTGTTGTGCCTGACGGATGGAGCATCGAGGGTATTCCAAGTGCTTCATGCTATACCGGTAAATTGGGCAGTACGCAATCGGTGTGTAGCGTCACGAGAACGGCGACCGGATACACATTCGAGGCAACAGATAGGCTCGGGCCTAACGAGACCCTCACTGTGTCAGTACCATTTCAGAAAGGGCTATTTGCTCCACGTGATCGCATGGACTGGTTCCGCGATAATACCTGGCAATTCGTAGGTCTGGCATTTGGAGCTGCTTTAGGTCTTATTGCACTTCGTCAATGGTATATGTGGGGCAGAGACTATAGGGGCAAAGGGGTAGTCATCCCTGAATACCAGCCGCCAAAAAACCTATCTCCTGCAGAGGTAGGTCTCCTAAATGATTACAGTGTGGACAGTAGGGATCTGACTGCGACGCTCATTGATTTGGCCGTTCGTGGATATATACGAATCCACGATAATGAAACAAAAACATTGGGGGTTTTTAAGAATCGTACATTTGCACTTGAACTGATCAATGAAAAGACGGCTAGTTTGAAGCATCATGAAAAATCTTTACTCCAGGCAATTTTTAAGCAGATGGTTAAGGGCACTTCGCAGGATATCTCTGCAATCAATAGAACCGAGATGTATGCGGCTGTAACAAGTATCAAGTCACGCATGAAAAACACGCTGACGAAAGAGCATGGTCTGATAGAAGAAAGCCCAGCGCGCGCTAAGTTTATTGTATGGGGTGTCGTAATCATGGCATTTATTCTTTTTGTGCCGATGGCTAGTGCGGGGTGGGGATGGGCCACTGGCACGGTTGTGGCTGGTATCGTCGCGCTTGTGTCAGCAATATTTATGACGAGACGATCGCACGCGGGCGTAGAAGTATATGAGAAAATCAGGGGATTAAAGTTGTATATGGATACCGCCGAAAAGGATCGTCTGAGGATGATGCAAAGTGTTGATAGGCCATTTGCTGAGCCATCGCATACAGTCGAGCTGTTTGAAAAGTTGTTGCCATATGCTGTGGCATTGGGTGTTGAAAAATCTTGGGCAAGGCAATTCGAAAATATATATCATGAACCGCCTGGTTGGTACAGCGGCAACTATACGACGTTCAATACGGTGCTTTTCACGAATAGTCTTGCAAGCGGCGTCGGTGCATTTAATTCAAACTTCTCAGCTTCAACACACTCCTCTTCGTCGGGTAGTGGCGGCGGGGGGTTCTCTGGCGGAGGAGGCGGAGGAGGCGGAGGAGGCGGCTGGTAGTTTCCGCTTCTCTTCTGGCGTGTTAAGCTTTTTGGTGACATGAAAGACATTATTCGGATTTTGCGCTCGGCGCGTGAATTAAAACGTTACTACATATTTATTAGCATATTTACGGTATTTTTAAGTTTACTGACTCTTCTGCAGCCACTGTTGTCTGGTTGGGCGATTGACGAGATACGCATGGGTACCGACGCAGACGTTCGATACGTTGCCCTGCTCGCGGTCTTGATATTTGTACTGGATTTGTCGCAAACGGTTTTCAGCAACATTAGTGGTTACCTTGGTGACCAGATGTCGACTCGACTTAACAAGATTTTGAGCCATCGTTACTATGAGCATCTCATGCGATTGCCGCAGCGATATTTTGACACAGAGCTATCCGGAAAAGTTATCAATCGTCTTAATCGCTCTATTGTTCAGATAACTAACTTTATGCAAATGATGAGCAATAACTTCTTGCAATTTATATTTACGACAGTATTTTCACTGGCGGTGGTGGCGTACTACAGTCCTGAAGTAGCGCTGATGTTATTTGCTCTCTACCCCATATATATCTGGATGACATTTAGGAGTAGCGGCACATGGCAAAAGTACCAAAAGAAAAAGAATCTGCATACAGATATAGCGAGCGGTCGTTTTGCCGAGGCTATCGGACAAGTAAAAGTCGTCAAGAGTTTTATTCAGGAAAAGCGCGAACTGAAGTTCTTCGACAAGCATATGCAAGTTGTTGTCAATACGAACAAGCCACAGTCGAAATTCTGGCACACCAAAGATGTTCAGCGACGTCTGGTGTTAAATTTCATATTCTTCGGAGTATATATGTTTATTTTTGTACGAGGCGCGCAGGGGGCATTTACGCCTGGCCAGGCGGTGGCATTGATTCTGTACGCAATGCAGATTCGTATTCCTATCTTCACAATTAGTTTTTTGGTTGAGAGCACGCAGCGCGCTGTGGCCGACAGCCGTGACTATTTCGAAATAATGAACCAAAAACCGGAAATTAACGATGAGCCCGGTGCGAAAATTCTGCGAGTAAAACAGGGCCGAATCGAGTTTGATAAAGTCGCATTTGGCTACGACAAAGACCAGCCGGTACTCAAGGATATCAGCTTGAATATCGAGTCTGATACCAAGATAGCGCTTGTTGGTGAAAGTGGAGAAGGAAAGACTACGCTAACCAATCTGCTGCTCCGACTCTATGAACCGACAAGCGGTTCTATTCGTATTGATTCACAAGATATCAATGAGGTGACACAGAAATCACTTCGCGAGAACATTGGTGTCGTGTTTCAGGAGCCAGCACTGTTCAGCGGTACCATACGCGAAAACATTGCGTATGCGAATAGTCGGGCAACAGACGAGCAAATAGAAGCTGCTGCAAAATCTGCCAACGCCCATGAGTTTATCGAGAAGCTGGAGAAGGGCTACAGCACAGAGATTGGCGAACGAGGATTGAAACTTTCAGGCGGACAAAAGCAACGCATTGCAATTGCGAGAGCATTATTAAAAGATGCACCCATATTGGTACTTGATGAAGCCACAAGTAGCTTGGATAGTAGATCAGAGGGCATGGTGCAAGAAGCCTTGGAGCGACTTATGAAAAATCGAACAACCATTATCATCGCCCACCGACTGAGCACCATACAGCACGTCGATCAAATCGTTACTCTGAAGAACGGACAAATCGATGAGATTGGCTCACCGGCAAAGCTTGCAAAATCAGGCGGAATTTATGAGCAGCTACTCAAGCTACAGAGTGGTAAAAAGACCGAGTCAATCAAAAAGCAACTTCAACAGTACGATATCGCCGGATAAAGATGCTGATGCTTGCCCAGGTGAGCTCATTGATATAGGCTTTCGTATATGACTAAGGCTAAGTTTGAGAATCAGTCGCACTATGCTGTACATGTAGGCGAGTCAGAAATATTTGATACGCGTTTTCCCGGCGGTCAAGTAGTTGTTCCGAATAACCAGCATGCTTACGAATTTTCTGCTGAGCAACTTGAGTTACCGATAGAGCTGGCAGAGAGACGCAGTAACTTACCGTTTCGTATTCAAAATCAAGACTACGTGCATGGCGTAACGGTACTTCGATCGACTGGCAGAGACGGAGAAGATGCTTCTGGAGGGATAGAGTTGCTGGAGGTAATTGTACCCAGCCAAAAGGTCATAGCCGCAATGCGCTCTTATCTAGGCAGACATGATAATGGTATGCCGGTGCCAAACACCAGTTGGGCATGTGAGTTCGAGGATACGTCTACAGCACTTGAGTTTTGGGATAGGCACTGGAAACCGTCATTTCATTTAGAAGATTTAAGGCGTGATGCTAGTAGATTCATGAGTATCCAGGATGAGGACGGTGGTCGTGAAACTTCGATATCCAGTTATGAGCTCGGATTGCTCAGGCCTTGGTTTCAGCAGCGGACAATTGACGCTATCATTGGCGAAGATTTCGCAAGTGATGGGGCTCATCCTGTTCGGCTGCGAGACCGTGACGTTGTTGCGGAAGAATATACCCCAGGGAATGTATATAAAATTCCGGAAACCGAGTGGCACAGCGCTAAAGTCAAGGGGTACCGCACAGCGACATGTCTTGCTGCTCTTCGTCAGAATACCAGTTTTGGTATACTTGGTCCTCCTCGCGAAGAAACTGTCGTCCAGTGGGATGATGGACGGCTGACTACTTTTCGAACGGATCAAGCGCCTGATTTGTTGCCATCGCCCCTCACTGTAGATGACATACGTATCAGGCAAAAGGAAGACGCCAAAGCCGGTCTTGCTTCATAATTTCGGGCAAAATAACGAGTAAACCTATATACTGTAGACATGAACAGGAAGTCAGCTCGAGTAATTGTCATCAAGGACAATAAGTTACTCGTCATGTTTCGAAATAAATTCGGAACAAAATACGTGACTTTGCCAGGCGGCAAAATTGACATCGGTGAGTCGCCTGACCAGGCGGCGCTTCGTGAAGTCAGAGAAGAGGCCTCTATGAATGTTGCTAACCCTCGTCTCGTCTATATTGATCATGCAGATTTTTATGGTGATCAACTAATTTTTCTGTGTGATTATGTTTCCGGTGAGCCAAAATTAGCTCCTGGGACCCACGAAGAAGCAATCAACAAACTTGGCCAGAACCTATACGAGCCCGGTTGGTTAGATTTGAGTGAACTGCCAAAAGTACCGTTTTTGTCTGCTGAGCTGCAACAGGCGATAATCCACGCCACTACGAATGGTTGGCCGGATCAGGTTCAGGAATTCACTAGCAAACGCAACGTCTAGCAGGTATAATATCCAGTCGAATATAAGGAGGGTAGATGGCAAAGCCACATCAGAGAGTATTTGCCCTAGTGCTTGCGGCACTGTTTTTCGCTACCTCAGTAGCGGCGGGCGCAGCAGTTATTTGGCAAATTAGTCAGGACAATAGTAACCAGCAAGAACTTGCGAACCAAAATCCACAAAATGATCAGTTAGACGCTTTTGAGGAATCAATGAAAGGTTGCAATATCAGTGAGCCGGTGACGGCATCCAAGGATAATGCTCCTGAAGTTTACAAACCTAAGGATGATGTAAATGAGCTGCAAAAAACCGATCTAAAAATAGGTACCGGTAAAGAAGCCAAAGCTGGTGATTGTCTGGTTGTGAAGTACCACGGTACGCTTGCAGCAAATGGCAAAAAATTCGACGGTAATTTTGAAGAAGAAACTGCACTACAGTTTGCGCTTGGCCAAGGTATGGTGATTCCTGGTTGGGATCAAGGCATGATTGGTGTAAAAGAGGGTGGTGTTCGTCGCCTCGTAATACCCGCAAATCTCGGTTACGGCGAGTCTGGTAGTGGTGCGGCGATCCCACCTAACTCAGATCTTGTTTTTGTAGTTAAGTTGCTAGAAATCAAAGATAAGGACTAGTTGGATGCTTCAAGGAACACAACTGACAGATTTTGAGCCCCGTGAAAAAGTGGACTCCCTCGATATAATAGACGTCTCATCCGGAACAGGTGATGAGGTAAAGGCGGGTGCCACGGTTACGGCACATTACACGGGTGCGCTAGTAAAGAACGGTATAATTTTCCAGAGCTCGCATGATTTTGGTGGTCCGATTGAATTTCCGCTTAATGGTGTGATCCCCGGCTGGACAGAAGGCGTTCCAGGTATGAAGGTTGGCGGCAAACGCCGACTCATTATTCCAGCAGAAATGGCATACGGTGCAAGCTCGCCATCGCCAGATATACCTCCCCATTCCGATCTTGTATTTGATATAGAGTTGACCGCCGTAAAGAATCCTTAAAAACCGCAAAAAACACAACATATAGCGTACTTGACGCTACCATTAGCGCTATATATAATGATATAAAGCTGAATATAAAAATAAGAAAGGTTTTTCTCATGGCAAAAAACATCACCATCTTCACTACTAACACGTGTGCGTACTGCGTTATGGTCAAAAAGTGGCTGACTGCTAAGGGCCTTAGCTATGATGAGGTAAATCTCGATCAGAACCCTGAACGTCAAAAAGAAGCATTTGAGGCCAGTGGGCAGATGGCTGTGCCGGTTACTATAGTTACCAAAGAAGATGACAGCAGAGAGGTTGTTGTTGGATACAACCTAGCAAAGTTGGCGCCGGCCGTTGCATAAAATAATATCTTTAAGGAAAAAATATGCCAGACACAAGCGAAGAAACTCATGATGTGGTAATGGTGGGCGCAGGGCCAGCAGCACTGACCGCGGCGATCTATACCACTCGAGAGGATATAGACACCGTGATGTATGAAAAAGGCGTCATTGGAGGTCTGGCGGCGGTAACTGACTGGGTCGACAACTATCCCGGGTTCCCGAAGGGTATATCTGGCTTGGATTTGGCACAAGGATTAAATGATCAGGCGGAACGGTTTGGTGCTGAAATTCGACTTGGAGAAGTACTCAAAATTGAAGATAATGGTAAGCGCAAGAAGCTAACCACAACAGATGGTGAAATTTACGCCAAAGCGGTGCTGATTGCGACCGGTAGTGATTACAAGAAGCTTGGCATTCCAGGAGAGCAAGAATTTTATGGCCGAGGTGTGCATTACTGTGCAACCTGTGACGGTGCATTTTATCGTGATAAGAATCTTGTTGTCGTTGGTGGAGGCAACTCTGCTGTCCAAGAGGCGATATTTTTGACCAGATTTGCAACGCATATCGATCTGTTGGTGCGGAGTGACAGGATGCGAGCATCAGAGGTACTCCAGAATGAACTAAAGGGCCACACAGACAAAATAACTGTTCATTTCAACACGACTACTGATGAAATAGTCGGCAACGATGAAGGGAAAGTTATCTTGGTACGCGGCACTGACAAGGTCGCTGGAAAGCAGGTAGAATTTAACACTGACGGTGTGTTCGTGTTCGTAGGGCTCAGTCCAAACACTGGCTTTTTGAAGGATACCAAAATTGAACTTGATGAAATCGGCATGATAAAAACGGCCGAAAATCTGGAGACGTCAATTCCAGGTGTATTTGCGGCAGGCGATGTGCGTAGTGGTGCTACGATGCAGATTGCGAGTGCTACTGGAGAGGGTGCCACGGCCGCACTTATGATTCGCAAGTATCTCGAAGATCTTGAGCGTCATGTCATGACGCCACCAGTTCCAGCGGTTGCAAACGTAACTGTATAAATAACTCTTTGATAGGATCCATAGGCTCTGGGTATGAAACAGGGCTTATGTAAGAAATTTACTTTACAAGGTATAGCATCATAGACGAAACTAAACGACGTATGGAAGCAGACAAGGAAAATATTTCAAGCATCACTATGTATCAAGCTCTATTGTTGCACTCTCGTGCCGACAGGGCTCTTCGTCTAGTTGTCGCCAGGCAGTTGGAGCGATTTAACGTAACGATGATGGAGTGGCTGTTGATGGGTACAGTGCAGAATGGCCCCAATGAGGGGATGACTATGTCGGCTGTCGCCTCGGCGCTTGATGTGACTTTGCCGCAAGTGACTGCACTTACTGCAAATTTAACTAAATTAAAACTTATTAAGCAAAAAGTCAGTCGCCAAGATCGCCGCAGTCGTCGGCTTGTCGGGACAAGTACAGGCAAGAGACAGCTGGGTGTTATTGAAGAAGAGCTAGAAAAAGCCATGCGTGACTGGGTAGGTGATGTGCCTAAAGAGCAATGGCAGATATACCTGAAGACGGTAGAAGTTCTCGCAAATCGTAAACCAGGTGAAAATGAGAAATACTCCAGTGGTGCAGGAGTAGAAAGCACAGGACCCGATCATGAGTAAGGCATTGGTTATTATTGTCGGTTTGGTGGTGCTATTGGGTCTAGGAGGATTGTGGGTGCTTGCTTCTCGCCCAAATGATGAACCGACAAGTTCCGAGACAGCGAGTGGCAACCGTAACGAACAGACACAGAACAACACTTCGACGCCATCAAGTACTTTGCCGAGCAATAATACCAACGAAGAAGTAGTTGCTGACGAAGTAGAGATCAAGGACATGGCTTATCAGCCTGCGAATATTACGGTCAAAAAGGGTACGGCAGTAACATGGACTAACAAAGATGGTATCCGCCACGATGTTACCCCAGATGAAGAAAGCGACGCATTTCGAGGCAGCGAGCTAGTAGCAAAAGATGAAAGCTATAGCTTTACATTCAATACGCCAGGAACATATAGCTACCATTGCGGTCCACATCCTCAAATGACAGGTACAATTACGGTGACTGAATAAGTCCTATAAATTGGCTTCGGTATAACCAGGAAAATAGTCCATAACCAAGCGATGTTCGGCAACGCCTTTAGCCCGAAGGCCTTTATATAGGTCCTCCACCATCGGCTCTGGGCCAGAGACGTAGACGAGCGCATTCTCTTTGACTCCTGGCAAGTCAATGATGACATCTGAGGTCAGACGGCCGGTCCGGCCGGACCAGCTTGTAGGAGGATTGCTGAGAATTATTTCGAAGTCAATCGGCGCACTTTCGAAAAGCTCGCAAAAAGCCACATCCTCAAGTGAATTTGCAGCGTAAAACAGTTTGATTTGACGTCTTTCGCCATTATCAACAAGCCACTTGATCATGCTGCGCATTGGCGTCACTCCAATGCCTCCGGCTATAAAGATAATGGGTATATCTTTTTTTTGCGGCAATACGAAATCCCCCATCGGCTCGGCAAAGGTAAGTTCCGTGCCTGGATTTAGGGAAAACAAAGCCTGCTTGAAGGTGCTCGGTTGGTGGGGGTCCAGGCGAGTAGTGATGCTTACGAGCTCTTCGGTCGGTGAAGATGACAATGTAAACCATCGTTTCTCGCCACGCGCATCGGCTTCTTCGTGCGCTAATCGAATTTCAGTGAATTGGCCAGCAATATATCGTACGGGTTTTTGGGGCCGGAACCACAAAGTGTACATATTTTTTGCCACCTCTTCTTTATGATCGAACGCTACCCTCATGCGTCACTTCTTTCTTCGTGTTTGAACTTGCGACCTTTTTTCATAAACCACTCAGGATGATCGGTGCAGATAGCAACGTCCGGGTAAAGCCAGCTGATAAACCGAGCTGCAAATTTTCTGTTCAGTGTAAATACATATATGGCTAATTTTTTCCGTCGTGCAAAATAATAGGTAAGCGGATTGAGGAGCCAAAAGTTCAAACCGATCCCGTCCAAATCTAGCATACTGGCCAGCTGAATGGACTCGAACGGTTTAGTAAGCTCCAGCGCGTACAGATGCATTGCAGGGGCGAGATCGCGTAGCAGCGCAAGTTCGCTGAGCTTGAAAGATGCCACAGAGACTCTAGCTTCTGGAAACTTTTTGAGGTCTTTTAGTAGTAGCCGGGCGCTTTCTGTATCCTTGAGTTCCAGGATGACGGGGGTCTTACCAATGATTTTCAATGCTTCTGGTAGAGATAATATCTCCGAGCCGTCGATTAGCGGAATTTCTTTGAGTTCTTTTAGCGTCAGGTTCCTGACCTTTCGTGGGTCATTGGCGATTCGCGCAAGATCACTGTCGTGACAAACAACAAGCCTGTCATCTTTAGTCAGTCGCAGGTCAATTTCGATAACCGAAACGTTAAGGCTAAGCGCTCTCTCGATGCTCGTAGCGGTATTTTCAAGCTCCAGCCCTGCCGCTCCGCGGTGGCCGATTATCTTTCTTTTCATGATTTACTTCTTATTATTGTACAATAAATGGTATACAAAGCAGAAATGACAGGAGTGAAATATGGCTGATTTTAACCAAATTCTGGACGCTGGAGATGTGGACGGCGGCGTAATAAATACGGTAATTGAGATTCCTAAGTGGTCAACGCTCAAGATAGAATGGAATCGTAAACTTGCAATTTTTGAGTTAGACCGTGTAGAGCCGAGTATTTTTGCAAAGCCAGTCAACTATGGCTTTATTCCACAGACGTTGGACGAAGATGGTGACGAACTCGATACACTCGTACTGACGAATGACCCCATACCGACCGGCGTATATCTAAAAGCAAAAGTGGTTGCTGTACTGCGTTTTGTGGATGATGGAGAAGTCGACGATAAGATTATTTGTGTGCCGGCTGATGATCGCAACACAGATAATGCGATTACCTCATTGAACGATTTGCATGAACAGTGGCGCAAGAAAATTGAGCATCATTTCAATCACTATAAAGACCTTAAAAAACCAGGCTCCACAGTAGTTAAGGGTTGGGGAGATGCTAATGAAGCTAAACAGATCATCAAAGAGTGCCAAACCCGCTGGTCTGAGAAATAAGACCAGCCAAAATTAATATGAAAGCTTTTATATTCGATCCACTTTGGGATGAGCTCGTAACGGATGAGCATAATAATGTATTAAACTCTGCAGACATAGAGCTGACAGTCGTAAAAGAAATAGCGTCACTATCGAATTGCAAAGAACTCTTTGAAGGAGATGAAGAGAGAGTACTGTGTGTTAACCCAGATTATGTTGACTGGAAGCTTTCTTCTGATGACTATAAAAATATACCAAACCTCAAGGCTATCCTTGGGGCTGCGACTTCATTCTCGTGGATTGATGCCGGCTATGCTAATGAAAATAACATCGCTATATGCAATGTACGCAATTTTTCAACGCAGGCGGTTGCGGAATGGGCTGTAACTATGCTGTTGAATGTTGCTCGACAAGTTCCGCGACTCATCAAAGATGGTTTTCCGCTGGATTTTGATAAAGATTTTATGAAGTATCGAGGCGTTGAGTTAAAAGGTAAAACCGCTGGTATAGTCGGTCTTGGACACAACGGCGTTGCGATCGCGGAGCGGCTAAAAGGTCTTGGATTAAACGTTGTTTACTGGTCGAAGAATACGCGCAATAATGAATATGAGTACAGAGAGCTGGCTGATATATTCGAGCATGCGGATGTAATCGTTCCGGCTTTTGCGCATAATAAAGAGACTGATTCATTGATATCCGATGAATTGCTGGACAAGTTAAAGCCATCTGCAATCATAGTCGACATCGTTGAGTTGGAGAATAAAGATAAAATACTTGAGCTAGTTAAAAATGGCAAGATTTTCGGGTATGGTTTTGAAGCAAAGCCTAAAAGTTTTGATCACTACGAAGGAAATGTTTGGGCTGCGCCAGCATATGGTTGGGTTACGGATGGCTCAATGAACAGTGTAATGACAAAATGGCTAGAGAATATAGTAGATGCAGCAAACGGCAAGTTCCCAAACAGGGTTAACTAGACCATATTTACCAAATTTTCCCGCATTAGTTATACATTTGTAATAATATAAAAACTATTGTTGTCAATGTTGCTCAGATGAGCTTTAGGGGTTTATACTTCTGGCATAGATAAGGTTTCAAAGTAATATACGGGGGTGGTATGGCGAAGACAAAAATAGCAATCAATGGCTTTGGTCGGATTGGGCGAAATGCGTT
>CAZNIN010000005.1:0-35073 GCA_964573155.1 uncultured Candidatus Saccharibacteria bacterium
TATGGAAGTGAAACATCAGTTTGGTGAGGATATGACGATTGTGCTAGACCAGCATGACCTGGGGAGACTTAGGATGGGCGGTACTTGTGAGTCTGCGGTTGACGCGGACGGACATGCAGTACTTGGAACGGTCGTTGAACGTGATGAGCACACGCGTGAGCCAATTGCTGAAGTAGATGTGGCTGGTGCTGTCAGGGTATCTTTACCTATGGGAAGGCTGACGCTACCTATATCTGTTTCTGTCGCGAATCGGTCCGGTACTAATTTTTATTTTGGTGAAAAGGGGCAAATTAATCTACAGGGAGAGGTAGAAATTTGATGCTTTCGACAGAAGTGATGCCTGAATTGGCAGAGAAATTATACGTTTACGACGTAGAACAGGGCGGATGGGAGCAGGAGCCAAATGGCATTCGGTCCAACATGGAGCATGTGCTAACGCACCTTGCCAAGGATATTACTGGCAAAGATTTTAATGATAAGCATACCGTGCGTACAGCCATTGCTCCTGATTTGCTGCAATACGGTTTACGGTTTCGGCGTTGGGCAGGCCTAAAGCCCGAAGAAGTTCTGCCGACTGATGAGCAGGTACATACTACGCAATCTCTAGAGTCAAGATTCAGCGGAATTCCCATGCACCAAGTGGTGTATTTTGAAGCAGTTGCTACGACAGCCAGAGGTCTGCATGATTTAGGCCACGATAAAGAACGCGCCGTGGCAGAGGCAAATCTTCCTCTCGTAGCGCTAAATGCGGCACGTTTACTGATTTATTCGGCACAATTGCAATCCGAGCAATATGACTTCGATCTCGTTGAGTCATTTGCTAATCGACTTACTACTTTGAGAAAAAGGTTCGGTATACCCCAGCCCGAATAGTGATTTTAGGCAGAAGGACGTCGTATAAATGTTTTGCCGGTATGTCCAGATGCGCTATACGATCTATGAATAAGCCGAGGAAGCAGAGCTGGATTGTCGAGAATCCGCTGGCCTTTCTCTAGCCCCTGCGACTCTGCATGTGAAGACCCGAGGGCGAACTTGGCAACAATCAACAGAAGATCCATGATTGTCTCGTAGCTGTTTGTGCCGTTTTGACTGTCCACTGTGTCATAAATTTTCGGATGACGCTTTTCATCTCGTCGCAACAGACCGTACTGTACCAAATCACTTAGGTGTGCCCGAACAGGGCGTTCGGCGAGGCCCAGTTGTCGTGTGCGCTCTGCAACCTCACTGCCATTA
This sequence comes from uncultured Candidatus Saccharibacteria bacterium, assembly GCA_964573155.1. GTDB lineage: Bacteria > Patescibacteriota > Saccharimonadia > Saccharimonadales > JAGQNK01 > JAGQNK01. The sequence goes on from CAZNIN010000005.1 coordinate 1,234, forward strand.
AAGGTTTTTCCACTCTGGGCAAGAGTTGCTATCGTCGCGAGAACGCCCACCCGAACCTGTATCGATGACAGGCCATTCTTTCTAGCTGAACGTTTTTCGCCGAGAATATGTCGGAGCGCTATGTCATGTTCCGCCGAGAACGCAAGCAGCGCACCAGACATGGCCGCTGCGAATCGGCCTACTCCGACGAGAGGCTCGTCTGATGATTGTTGGGTAGTTGACGCTTGTTCGCTGGTTGGGTTGACGGTGGTTCGTTGCACCCATGCAGATCCATCCATAGGATCGCTTGATTTTGTTATCAGAGCAGGAGAAAAGGAATTAACCAATCCATTAATATTGAATCGGTCGCGAGGAACGTGTGTAAAAGCCCCGCGCGCGCGGAGATCTTCTCGTACTGTTTGGACTGGTGTCAATTCGTCGGGCGTGGCAAGCAGAACCGCACAACGTGCTTCGGTATTTACTTCACCCAGCAATGTAGACATTGCTGCATCATTCAGCGTCTCCACGCCTTGAGCATTGTGTAAGTACATTATATTAGATTATACCATAATTAATAATAAAAGTAAACAATTGCTCGTTGCAGTTCTATATATCCTCTGATGGGTGATCGGTGGGTTTCGCGCCCCAGCGCCAGCGCGGGGCTGGCCCCTTGGCATAACCTATGATGACGAGTAAGGCTATAGAAAGTGAAAGCACTACACAGAAAATTAACAGTTCTCTAAAGGTTGGCTTCTCGGGCTCGTGAGGTAATTGTGCGCCAGCTATCAGAACTACTGTCCCAAAAAATCCTATTGCGAGCCAGCCTTGCCAGGTAACAGGAGTCCAGCCCCACCCGTAACGACGTCGTTTAAACCAATATTTCTTTTGTTTCGTCACAAGTATATTATACCGGAAATTCATCTGTTATGATGTATGCACTATGAAAGACGTACTGGCTATAGTGGGCGCTGTAGCTACGTTGCTTGCGGCGATGCCGTATCTCGTCGATATCATTTTGGGCAAAACTAAACCAAATATTGTTTCGTGGCTAAACTGGACGCTGTTGACTGGTATCGGGGCGGCAGCTGCGTTTGCGGCAGGGGAATGGCAGGCGGGTATTCAGACATTTGCGGTCATGGTATGGGTGTTGTCGGTAGTTTTGTTGGGACTTCGGTATGGCACTGCAAGGTTCACTGCATTTGATATGTATTGTCAGGCAAGTGCGCTGCTCGGTATATTACTCTGGCTTTGGCTTGATTCGCCGGCGGCAGCGATAGTGGTAGCGGTCATTACGGACTTTGTGGGCGCACTGCCTACGCTCCGTCACTCCTGGAGCGATCCATCTGAGGAGACGTGGCAGACGTTTGTATACGCTATTGTTGGGCCAATAATTACTATCGCATCACTACCGGCAATTAGTCTGGAGGGGTTGTTATATCCAATGTATTTCGTGTTCATAAACGCTGCAATTGCGGCGGTAGTCATATATCGTAGGCAGGAGCTGGGCATAAGTTTGTATAGGCACGGTATCCGGAGTACTGCGCATGAATGAGCGCGCAAAAAAGTTGATACGGCAGTACGTGAGCGGCAGCGCGCGAACGATGCAGCTTGCTACCTTGTCAGACGATCAGCCATGGGTCAGTACCGTGTATTTTGTTGCTGATGATGAATTGAATCTGTACTGGCTGAGCTGGCCGTCGCGGCGACATAGCAAGGAAATTGCAGCACACGATAAAGTCGCAGCCGCAATTGTTATCAAGTTTGACCAGCCAATTATTGGCCTACAGATTGAGGGCAAGGCAGAAAAGGTGAATAATGCAGCCACTGTGGCGGAGGTTATGGAATTGTATGTTGCCAAATACGGTGCTGGTGAAAAATTTTATGACAATTTTGTATCAGGGAAAAATCAACATCACATGTATCGGTTGCGACCAAGCTTGTTCGTCCTCATGGATGAGGTTAACTTCAAGGAAGAGGGGCGTATAGAATGGCGCACAGGGGATAAAAAATAAAAACACATAATTTACGCAAAATACAAAATCCGGTATAATTAATCCGATATGCCATTTATAGACAGGGGTGAACTGGACAAGCTGCGACAGTTCGAGGCAGAAGTTGTAGAGCTGAGAAGACGGCTTGATCTTGAGGCTGCGGTAGGTAGGGTTGCGGCTCATGCAAGAGAACAGGTAACTGAGTATGAAGAGGGTGGCGCATTACTGTCAGAGGCTGAGTCTATGGCTCGTATGGCCGTTGCTGAACAGGCGCGCGTGGAACTCAGGGAAGACCTAACTATTGGCCTAATTGAGGAGCGAAGAGAAGAGGTTTCAGCGCAAGTGAGAACCGAAGAGGGGCCAGGATTGAGGCGGGAACTCCATAGTTTATTCGAGACAGATGGCACCTATGACCGAGTTGAGGAAGGCGTACGATCTGATCTGCGCAGGTCGATTCATGATGAGCTGGTCGAAGAGCGACGCGAGCAGATTCGAAAAGAACTAGACACACCCGAAGAAAGGGAAAAGTTTGCTATTCGCATGCGGCCTGAGATCATGACCGCACCAGACATGCAGGACTTTAGGGATGGACTCAGACAAGAGCTCGAGACGGGTTGGCGATCAGAAGCAGAGGCTGATGCGCAGCGTGCAATTGAATCAGAAGAGCGCTCAAGGGAGGCTGCTTTCAAAGAAGAATACGCGACAGCTTACCGGGAAGGCAGGAGCGGAAAGCAGTACCAAGCATCTATCCGCGAGTCATTGGAAAGAGAATGGCGGGATAAAACGATAGAAGAAGTCAATGAGCAGCTTCGGGATGAAGAATTATCAAAGATTCTGAAGTTGCGTAGGGATCACGAGCTAGAAAAAGTCCGACGTGAAACCTTGGCAAAAGAATTAGTAGGCAGATTCGAAGGACGGGGTATCGACACGTCGGATATTGAAGAGGGTTCTGAAATAAAACTGTATCTTGGTAAGGCCGGCATTTCTGAGGTCACAAAAAGACAAATAAAAGATAGTTACTATAAAACGTATGAGGATGTTACAGTCCAGATAGAAGGCGTGTATTACCGACGAATACTTACATTAACTTCAATGGGCGACGGTCATTTTATAATGGTGAAAGATACTTTGAGCGCGTCATCTTCTCCTTATGAGCATGAATACGCCATACCGGAGGGAACAGTCGTAGCGCTGGGAAGAGTCGTAAATCATAATGGCGAGCGGAAAATGGAACACAGAATAGCGGCCGACGTTACGCTACATTATGATGATGACACCTCCACGCCCGAGGAGTTTATTGACACATTCGCACCAGTGGCGAATATAGAGATAGACGGGGTCTCGGCTCGGCCGTTAGAATTCGTAGAAAAACTTAACTAATTTTACAGCATTTTTGAACTGGGTTTTCCGGTAGAATAAGTTTCATTGAAAGCGCAAATATACTGCCCGGTTACCCGGGTGGTTTTAAACGGAGATAAACAGTGGAAGAAACGCAAGTAGACGCAGTAGAACAAACAAAGCCTGATGAAGCGGAGCAAACACCAGAAGCAGAAAGTTATGAAACGTCGGATGTATTCTTGTGGGCGAATAATCTCGTACCGATAAAAGAAGATCTGCGGATTGAAGTGTTTCTCTTTAATAAAAATTACGTTGTGTACAAAACGAACGTCAGCAAAGATTTGCGCCGCACATTAGAGCCTCTCTTGATAGATAATCTGCTCGAGTATGTGTTGACTGGTGCCGAAGAAGGATTGATTGTCCGTGAATTTGAAGAGGGCGAAGCCGAAGGGAAAGTACTGCAGCGTACACGGCTAAAGAATGTAGACAGCGCTCGTGTTTTGCTGAGTTGGCTGAAAACGCAAGAAGCTGAAATAGAGCCATTCGTTGAGGAAGAGCATGATTTTAAACGCATTAAGGGCGTGTTGGTTCGTTGCAGCCATCCAGAATTAAAGAAGCCGTTTTATATCATCAAGGCACTGCCGGGCTCCTCGCTCATGAAAGGTAGTACGGCGTGGTTGATGAAGAGTGGCAAGTTCGTACCATTTGACGCGGATGGTAGTTTGCAGATTCCGGCTGATAACCAGCTGCTCGTACTTGATCAAGATATCTATGCCTTCAATCCTGCAAAACTCGACAGTTTGTTTGGCTACAATGCCAAAAAATACGGCATTGCGGTTCAGAAGATGAAGATGATCAGCGAATCTTTTAAGCTCAGTTATGAGGAAGAATCGCTAGAGGCTATGGTGAAGGGCAAGAAAGCACTCGTCAACAAATTGCAAAAGGTTGACCCAACAGCCACGACGCAAGAGAAGCTGCTGGAACACGCTGATGACATTGGCATAGAACTTATGCTGGACGATAAAGGAGCGATCATTCTGATGGATGATAAAGACCTCAATAAGTTCGTCAACCTGTTGAATGACGATTATATGGAATCGCCATTGACCGGTCTCCGCTACGAAATAAAAAGTAAAAAACTTATAAAAGAACCAGACGAAGAAGAGCTATTGAAACAAGTGCTATGATAGACATGCAATGACATCTGAAGCCAAGGTTAAAAAACTTTTTTTTCGACACAAGAAGATATTTTTAGGTGCGGTGGCGTTCATGGTACTGGTTATTTTGGCGAGTCCGGCAATAGTATATTTTTCGTCCCGAAATATTCGATATGATGCGGCAAGTGTTCCCGCTCGCAGAGTTGTACTGGTACTCGGCGCTGGCCTCCAGTCTGACGGGACGCCGACTGATTATTTGAAGCGCAGGATTGAAACAGGCGTCGATATTTTGCGTTCTGGCAGGGCGGAGATAATGCTAATGAGCGGCGACAATCGATACCATCACTATAACGAGCCCGAGGCCATGAAGCGTTATGCGTTGTCGCTTGGTGTTGGGGATCGGGACATAGCTCTCGATTATGGCGGTTACAACACGTACGATAGTTGCCACAGGGCAAAATCAGTTTTTGAGTTAGACGAAGTAATTATCGTTACGCAAGGGTATCATTTGTCACGTGCTCTTTTTGCGTGCAATAATCTTGGCATTGACTCGGTAGGCGTGGCAGCAAAGCAGTTCCATGGTCGTGACTTTACATGGTCATACATAGTGAGAGAGCTCGCATCAACCAACAAGGCAGTTGTACAGTCGGTACTGAAGCCAAGGCCCGCGGTACAGGGGGAGCCCGTTGATATTAGTATGAATAGGATTTCGGACAAAGAGAAGCCGGCAGCTGTTTCGCAGCATCAGAAAGGGCATTCGTGGATCAGACTTTAGCGTTAGAGATCATGGGAGCGGGTGAGAGTGTGCTGCTTACCGGACCTGCGGGCTCCGGTAAGACGTACGTGCTAAATGAATTTATTCGCCGGGCTAAACAGGAGGGAAAACACGTGTCAGTTACGGCGACAACCGGACTGGCAGCGACACACCTGAACGGCAATACGATTCACGCTTGGAGCGGAATTGGTATACACGATGAGCTACCGCGCAATTTTCATGAACATTTGCTCAAAGGACGTCGCGATACAATCCAGAAAACCGACGTGCTCATAATAGACGAGGTTTCAATGCTGCACGACTATCGACTGGATATGGTGGATGAGATTGCTCGCAAAGTTCGTGAGACGGATGCACCATTTGGTGGTATTCAGGTGGTGTTGTGCGGAGACTTTTTTCAGCTGCCCCCCGTTACGAGAAGTGACAGCCGCCCGGGTGGATTTGTCGTGAACGCAAATGTTTGGCGAGAGCTTGATCCTGTAGTCTGCTATTTGAGTGAACAACACCGACAAAACGATGACGAATATTTGGAAATTTTAAATGCCATGCGTGCTGGTGATGTTCGTCGTCGCCACGCCGAAGCACTGCTAGCTCGCCAAGGTGCCTATGATCCTTTCGAGGAAGCGACGGAACTGCATACAACCAATGTGGATGTTGACACAATCAATCAACAACGATTACGTCAGCTGGATGGCGATGCGCATGTGTACGAGATGAGCACGAGCGGCAAATCAAATTACGTCGATACGCTTAAACGGTCCTGCCTGGCGCAAGACGAACTGGTGCTAAAAGAAGGTGCGCTAGTCATGTGCATACGCAATAATCCGGAAAAAAAGTACGTCAACGGATCACTTGGTACAGTAGTGTCATTCGAGAAAGAAACGGATTATCCGATTGTGGAACTAAAGAACGGTCGTAAAATCACTATCGCGCCCGAAACCTGGGAGCTACGTGATGGCGACAAAAAACGCGCGGCACTCAGCCAAATCCCACTTCGCTTGGCCTGGGCAATTACCGTACATAAGAGTCAGGGAATGACCTTAGATGCGGCGAGGGTTGATTTGCGAAAGGCATTTGTCGAAGGTATGGGTTACGTAGCGCTCAGTCGAGTACGAAGTCTCGAAACGCTTAGTTTGGCCGGTATCAACCAGATGGCGCTTCGCGTTAGTTCGGACGCGCTGACAATTGATGAAACTCTGCGCAGCAAAGCGGCGAAAGATGCTGCACGGTTCGAGCATTTGCGCGCACAAGCAGCAGAAAGAGCTAAACTACGAGAAAAAAGTGCTATTAAGTCCGACTCATGGAGTGAAAAACTATACAAAATGCGGGCAAAATTCCCAAATGCTTACAAACCGTGGAGCGAGGCTGACGATAGACGGTTGGTGGAGCTTTTTGGCAATGGTAAGGAAGTCGCGATAAAGGAACTGACAGAGATTTTTGGTCGTCATCCCGGCTCGATTCGCGCCCGGATAAAGAAACATTTCGGTGAAGATGCGGTGCAGATAAAAAACTAGCTGTCAAAAACAGTAAAAAGGTGTACCATCAAAGTAGACCATACCAGTGGTCAGCTAACGAGGAATCTGTCATGTTAAGCGAAGTGCCGCTTTACGCAACCATTCCTGTCAAAGACTTGAAAAAGTCGATGGATTTTTACGGCAGAACGCTCGGTATGGATATCATTGATCAAGACGACAACGGTGTATGGTTCCGAGCTGGAAATACACGGTTTGCTTTATACGAAACAAAATTAGCCGGCACTGGTAAAGCTCCGGCCGCAATATGGTTAGTGTATCAGCCGGAAAAGCTAGTTGAAGTGCTGAAGGCCAGGGGAGTGAAGTTTGAAGAGCGAGACAGTAGAGGGCAGAAAGTAGTTTCAGGGGATGAATTGCTTATGCGAGGAAAATATAAGGCCGCATGGTTCAAAGATCCTAGCGGCAATATCATATGCATAGCAGGACATCATTAATTAAATGATACACTGATGGCATGAGACGTCGCAGACAGAAGCATGTGTATGCATTCATTGACAGTCAGAATTTAGTCGTGAGCGTGCAAAAACTTGGCTGGAAAATAGATTGGCGCAAATTCCGTGAATATTTGACTGAAAAATATGGCGTGACCAAGGCTTTTATGTTCATTGGCTATGTGCCGGAGTTTGAAGACATGTACGTGCAGCTACATGATGCTGGCTATATGGTGGTTCTCAAGCCGACATTTGACATGACTCGGCCGCGGCCAGAGCAGATCGAAAAAAACGACAACACCGCAAAACCCGAGAAGGAAGAAGATAAAAAAACAAAGGGCAATATCGATGCCGATCTAGTGTTGTGGGCAATGAAAGAGCTCAAAAGCTATCATAAGGCTGTAATTGTTTCTGGCGATGGGGATTTTTACTCCCTAGTTGAATATCTAGAGCGAGAAGGTAAATTACTTAAAATATTGGCGCCGACCGGACACTACTCTAGTTTGTACAATGCGTATGATACATATGTTGACCGTATAGACCAGCATAAACGTGAGCTTGCGTATTACGACCGACGTAAGCGCAAACACAAATTACCCGATTAATATCTGATTTTTCTAGACTTGTAGCTTATTTCGCTGCTTTTCTACGCACTGTAATACAGAATGCGAGGAGAGGGAGGATTTAATTATGTCGCAAAAAAAAGATTACAGGGATATCACGGCTTTGTTTTTTAACTGTACGCTCAAAAAGTCACCGGGACGAAGCAATACAGATGGCTTAATTGAAGCTAGCCGTAATATCATGATCAAGCAAGGCGTGCATGTTGATGTTGTTCGACCTATTGATTTGGATATTGCATCCGGAGTGTATCCTGATATGCGAGAGCACGGATGGGAGACTGACGCATGGCCTGGTATATACAAGCAGGTATTAGCGGCGGACATTCTGGTGCTGGCCGGACCAATCTGGCTTGGGGATAATAGTTCGCAAACAAAGAAAATAATTGAACGGCTCTATAGTAACTCCGGCGATCTGAATGATGCCGGTCAGAGCATATTTTATGGAAAAGTTGGTGGAGCTCTCGTAACTGGCAACGAAGATGGTGCCAAGCACTGTGCGATGGATATTCTCTACAGTTTGCAGCATATTGGTTTTACGATTCCGCCACAAGCTGATGCATACTGGGTTGGCGAAGCTGGGCCGGGACCGAGTTATTTGGACAAAGACTCAGGTGGCCCGGAGAATGATTTTACGAATCGCAATGTTACTTTTATGACGTGGAACCTTTTGCACATGGCACAGCTTCTGAAAGACAAAGGCATACCCGCACACGGAAACCAAAGAGATAAGTGGGATGCTGGGACGCGGTTTGACTTCGAGAACCCGGAATACAGATAGGTGTATTGAGTCCCTGAGGGGCTAAACAGAAGTAAGATGCTATAATCGAGGGCAATGAACGAAAAAAATAATAAATTCTTCCCGAAGCACTTTTTCTGGGGGGCAAGCACGGCGACACATCAGGTAGAAGGAGGCAACGAGAACCAGTGGACGGTATGGGAGTTAGCTAATGCGCGTGAATTTTCACAGCTTGCTCATACACGACTAGGTGATTTACCGGACTGGGACAAGATAAAGATCCATGCTGAAACACCCGAGAACTATATATCTGGTCGAGGCGTAGAGCATTTCAAGCGGTACAAAGAAGACTTCGATATTATAGAAAAACTCAATCTTAACGCTTTTCGCTTTGGCATAGAGTGGTCCCGCATTGAGCCAGAAGAGGGCAAGTGGAATGAAGCTGCGATAGAGCACTATCGAAAGTATATTCACGAGTTGCGTTCGAGGCGTATCGAACCTTTTGCAAATCTTTGGCACTGGACAATGCCGGTGTGGTTTGAAGAAAAGGGCGGTTTCAAGAAGCGTGAGAACATCGCCTACTTTACCCGTTTTGTGCAGAAGATTGCCGATGAGATGGTCGAGGATCTAACATATATCATCACACTCAATGAGGCAAACGTGTATACAACATTCAGTTTTGTCGTTGGGGAGTGGCCGCCCGAGGAAAAAAACTTATGGACCGGTATTAAGGTCTATCGAAACTTGCTTAGGGCGCACAAAGAAGCATACAGAATTCTGAAACAGCGAAAGCCGCAATTACAAATCGGCTTGGCTGCACAGCTTGCTAATATTCAAGCTAAGCGACCCCACAATCTCATTGATACGACAGCTACCAAGTGGATGCGCTACTATTGGAACTGGTGGTTCTTGAATCGCTGTCGAAACGAACAGGATTTTATAGGTTTCAATTATTATTTCAGCGACTATTACCGCGGCTTTATGCGTGATAATCCAAAAGTGCCGCTGAACGATTTGGGGTGGTATATGGAGCCGGAGGGGCTATATCCGCTGCTACTAAGGGTTTGGTCGCACTACAAAAAGCCAATTTTTATTACCGAAAACGGATTAGCTGACGCCAGTGATGACTATCGCCGCTGGTGGCTGGAAGAGACGATTGTCGCGATGGAAAAAGCAATAAGTGAAGGCGTCGACTTACGTGGTTATCTGCACTGGAGCCTGCTTGATAATTTTGAATGGAAGTATGGCTGGTGGCCGAAGTTTGGGCTGGTAGAAGTTGACCGACAGAACAATATGAAGCGCACAATTAGACCAAGCGCCAAGTGGTTTGCCGGCCGTATAAAGCAAATTAGGCAAGGGTAGATGGTGCAACCCAGTCATCCCAGAATCGTGGTCATTGGTGGGGGGACGGGTAGTTTTACATTGTTGCAGGAGCTCAAAAAGTACACAAAAAATATCACAGCGTTGGTCAATATGGCTGATGATGGTGGCTCAACCGGACAACTGCGTGATGAATTTGGTGTTCTGCCCCCAGGCGACATACGTCAATGCCTCGTAGCGTTAAGTGAAGCCTCTGAGGAGTTGCGCACACTATTTAATTATCGCTATCCAGCGGGCGGTACATGGGAAGGACACTCTTTTGGGAACTTGTTTCTCAGTACCGTTGAAATGACTACCAACGATTTCGGCGAAGCAGTTAAGCTCGCAAGTAAAGTGTTAAATATCCGCGGTAAAGTCGTGCCAATGACGCTCACGAACTGTAAGCTCGTAATGGATTTGGATGGTGACCGGACTATAGGCCAGTACAAAATAGAAGAAACACCTTTCAATGCCAAGCAGCATCCTCCACAGCTATGGCTCGAGCCCAAAGCTGTAATTAATCCCGACGCAAAGCGGGCGATCTCAAAAGCTGATCTTATTGTAATTGCCCCCGGCAATTTATATGCGTCGCTCATGCCGGCATTGTTAGTTGATGGTGTTAAAGAGGCTCTAGTGACTGCAGCAGCACCTGTGGCGTATGTATGTAATCTCATCAATAAACCACACCATACTGCTGAATTTGCAGTCCACGATTATGTTTCGGAGTTGGAGCGTTTCATTGGACAGGGAACTATCGATGCTGTGCTCTACAACACGATGATGCCATCTCGTAATCAACTGGAGAAGTATGCTCTTGATGGCGAATTTCCCGTAGTTGTAGATGAGCAGGCTCTTCGGAATACCCATTACCAGGCAATCGGCGGTCGATTCTTGGCTCAAAAAGGCGCAAAACGTGATGATAACGACACGTTCATCCATCGTTCACTTATCCGTCATGATGCGAGAGCTGTAGCGATGCGTCTCATCGACTTGTTTCCACACGAGGGTTGACAAAACCATAATCGTTGTGCTATAATATATTGATTATGAGAAAAGAAGCAACTTCAGCAAATCTAAATCAGCAAATACCATCACGTCGGTTCCGTAGGGGAATGGCGCTAGCTTTACTAGGGACTGGAGCTATTATCGGTGGTACGGCAACGCATGTCGTAGAAGGGGCAATTGATAACGCCCGTGCAAATGCTGCACAACCTGCTTGTGATGTTCCTATTCACTCAGGTGATACGATTAACGGCATAGAATCCCGCATCAAACGCGCAGGTGATGATGTTCGGGGTGAAGATGTAGAAGTGATAACACCCGGAGGGCGGGTGAGGAATGGCTACGAAGATCCGCGCTTTTTTGTAGACGGATCCATGGCGGCGCAAGCTGGTGACATTGCTCGGATTCAAAATGTGGATCCAAACGTATGTCTGAAGGTCGGTGGAGTAATTCTGAATGATGACGGCAGCCGCAAATAAATGGTGGTGCGATGCCGTGCTCTAACACCACATATTGTGGATAGATAACATACTTTAGTAAAACTGTGGATAACAGCCGCAAAACGGCTGTTTTTTCTTTATAAAAGACTTGCAAGTGGGTAGTGGTGGGTTGTACACTCTTGGTAGTGGGTAAACGTGGGTAGCCCAAAAGCAGACTACTCATCCAAAAAAATAAAAACCACTAGCAATTTAAACGGGATGTGAAGCGTGGCAGTAGATTATTTCGAGAGAAAGCTTGATGACAAGCGTAGGTTGACGATTCCAACCGAGCTTCGAACCGAGTTTGCTTCTGGAGTAGTGCTGACACGTGGATTCCAAAATTATCTGCACCTGTATCCGAAATCGGTCTGGGACGAGCTGATGGAGCCAGAGCTCCAGGGCAATATCCTAGATGAGCGGACAGCGGACCTGAACGTCAAATTCAGGGCGGGCAAGACCGAAGCCGAGCTGGATCAAAAGCAAGGCAGGGTGGTCATTGAGCAGCATCTTTTGGACTACGCAGGCATTGGCCGCGACATCACCGCAGTACGAGCAGGAAAATACTGGCGACTCACAGCAGCAGCCTAATGTAATTTCCCCGGCAGTTCCTTAACAATTCGGATTAATCGTCAGATAATCAACCAGCTCTATTTGCCGAAAGGTAAAAGAGCAGCCCGAGACTTTGGCTTTGCCAAAGCCCAGCGCGATGAGAAAAACCGCCAGGTTTGTCTTATTACCAAGGTTAGCTATCTGGCAGTTAGCATATGGGCTGAAGGTAACCATACAAAAAACCTTAGCACCTTACATCAAAACACCTCCCAAAACTCCACCTCACACATAAGTCTCTCAAAAAGTGATTTTGCTATTTGGAACGTCGCAGGTTATACATAATAACCCGCAAAAATGTTCCAAGTATTAATCAAAATCACACCACAAAAACAAAAACATTCACAAAAAACAAAAAGCTAACTGCTAGATAGGTGACCTTGCAAAAATTTCCTTATATAATACTCATATAAGGACAAAAACAAACATTTGCATGAAAGACACCAACTCAAACAACCAAAATCAAACCAACACACATTTTCCAGTGTTGCTGGAGCAAGTTCTCGACTATCTTCAACCAAAAGAAGGGGATAGATATCTCGACTTAACGGCCGGATACGGAGGGCATGCTAGCAAAGTACTGGAACGTACCTTACAACCAAGCACTTCTACCTTAGTAGATCGCGATCACAATGCAATTGCACAGCTGCAGGCAAAGTTCGCGGACAGTGGCGTCCAGATAATCCACCAGGATTTTTTGGGGGCAAGCCAAGAACTATTGAAGGCAGACAGGCAATTCGATTTGATTTTGGCCGATTTGGGTGTTTCGTCACCGCACCTTGACAATGCAAGCAGAGGTTTTAGTTTGAAGACTGAAGGGCCACTGGACATGCGCATGGATCAGACACAAAGCGTAACGGCTGAAACTATAGTTAACAGCTATAGTGAAGTGGAGTTACGTGACCTAATTCGTGAGTACGGCGAAGAGCCGCGGGCAGTAAAAATAGCCCGTTTGATAGTGAACAATCGTCCGATTGCGACAACCACGCAGCTTGCAAAAATAGTTGCCCAAGCTTGGCCGGGGCATAGTAAGGTACATCCGGCAACGCGAACGTTTCAAGCGCTTCGTATTGCAGTGAATAGTGAACTTGACCAAATCAAGCAAGCTATACCTCTGTGGGTAGATCTTCTTGCCCCGGGAGGGCGAATAGTGGTTATCAGTTTCCATAGTCTGGAAGACCGGATCGTTAAGCAAGGTTTTAACGAACTGGCTGGTAATCGCTACGACGCCGTCCTAACGTTGCTGACAAAGCAACCAGTTATGGCCGACACAGAAGAATTAGTTTTTAATCCGCGAGCCAGGAGCGCAAAGCTTCGGGCCGCAGCAAAACAAAAATAAGCTTTCATCCTGAAATACGGGTGGGCATCAAAAGAAAGGAAGAGGCATGCCAATTCAGGTAAAAAACCTCTCCCGCGCGTACAAGGTTAAGGTTCGGGTTGTCTAAAGCAGCCTAACCGCTTGTACAAATGGTATACTCCGGCGTTCCTGATATATCTGGGCGCCGGAGATCAAAGAAAACAAAATAAATACAAAAACAAAATATGACATACTCATCATCATTAGCTGTCGGTCGGCAGCGCTATGCTGCACGCAGCCAAAACACCACAAGTTTTCGCGAGAAAGGTAAGGCAGTTGGCCCAGTCAGTAATACTATTATATTAATTGTGCTGGCATGTTTGGTTGGCTTGCTATATCTCACTCAGGTGACAAAAACAAATGCCTATAGCTATCAAATAAATGACCTCAAAGATCGCCAGGCCGGTCTTCGCGAAGAGCACGATCAACTGGCCGTAGACTCAGCCCGTCTACAGGCACAGGAACGAATTAAAAATAGCGATGCAGCTAAGCGCCTTGTTAGTGTCGCACCATCTGGTGTAGTGCAGAATTAACGAGGTAAAAGGGAGGCACACTTATTTCAGGCGACACTTTTCTAAGTCCTCTGCAGCGTATTCGCGTATGGTACGCATTGCTTCTGTTTGTCTGTGCTATTTTCGTTATACGACTATTTTATTTACAGGTAATTCGGCACGATTATTATCAAAAAGCAGCTCTCAGCAGCCAACTCAAAGAATATGAGATTCCGGCCGAAAGAGGCGTTATAGTTGCACATAATGGTGATGCAACTATTCCTATTGTGTTGAATGAAAAGCTCTACACGCTATACGCGGATCCGGTTTATGTCAAAGATGCTCGTAAGGCAGCAGATGAAATTGCCAGGTCAATTGGCGGCAATGCTGCTGAATATCAACAAGTTCTTGAGACAAAAAGTACACGCTACGTTATTTTGGCTAAAAAGCTTTCAAAGGAGCAGAGTGAAAAAATAACAAAACTTGATCTCAAGGGTATTGGAACCCGGGAAGTGCCGTACCGAACCTATCCGCAAGGAAGCCTCGCTGCCCAGGTACTTGGTTTCGTGAATGATGAAGGTGAGGGTAAGTATGGGATAGAGCAAGCGCTTAACAATGAGCTAAAAGGCAAGCCAGGCCAACTCAAAGCAATCACCGATGCATCCGGCGTGCCATTGGCGGCCAATGAGGACAACGTAAATACTGAGCCAGAAGCCGGTAAGCGCGTTGTGCTTACTATCGATATCGGTATGCAGAAGCAGCTCGAAGATTTGCTCAAAGCTGGACTAGCCCGTGTTCGTTCGGAGTCTGGTGGTGCACTCATCTTGGATGCGAAGACCGGTGCAATTAAGGCAATGGCAAATTATCCAACCTTTAATCCTGCTGAATTTTATAAAGTTGAGGACGCTAGTAAATTCATGAATGCTTCGGTTAGTTCGCCGCTTGAAATCGGATCAATCATGAAACCGCTGACGGCAGCTGCCGCACTTGACATGGGCGTCGTGCACAAAGATCAAACATACTATGACCCGAGTCAATACAAAATTGATGACGCAGTGGTGAGTAACATCGAAGAAGATGGCGGTGCTGGAACTCGAAGTGTCAGAGATATTTTGCAGCTATCGCTAAATACCGGGGCTAGCTGGTTACTTATGCAGATGGGCGGTGGTGAGATCAACCAACAGGCTCGAGAGCGGTGGCATGACTATATGGTCAACCATTTTTTACTGGGTAAACCAACAGGAGTAGAGCAGGGGTACGAGGCGGCCGGTGTAATACCCGATCCGAACGACGGGTACGGTTTGAATATCCGATACGCAAATACCAGTTTTGGGCAGGGTATGTCAGCCACTTCGCTACAGATGGGTGCTGCGCTAGCAAGCGTCGTAAATGGCGGTACATACTACAAGCCGCACCTGGTCGAGAAGACAATTGACACCTCTGGCAAGGAGCACATACAGAACCCACAGGTCATGCGAGAGAATGTCGTCAAGCCTGAGGTTGGCAGAGCCATTACGGAAATGATGGAGTACACCATCGAGAAGAACGCTGGACTTTATGGTTTTAGGCGCAGCCACGAAGCATACAGTATTGGCGGCAAGACGGGTACCGCCGAAGTTGCCAGGCCTGAGGGCGGATATTACACAGATATATTTAACGGTATGTTTATGGGCTTTGTGGGGGGAGATGAGCCGCAGTATGTCATTGTAGTCCGAGTCGATAAACCAAAAATTCCGGGCTATGCCGGTTCAGAGGCCGCAGCACCGTTGTTCGTTAATTTGTCTGAAATGTTGATAGATAATTTCGGTGTGATACCTAAATCTTGATGAGAAATGAAGTATAATATGAGGAACGAATCATGACAGATACCATTAACCTCGTCGTACAGACAAGCACGCTTATACAGATCTTGACTCTTGCGTTTCTGACTTTTGCTGTCAGTATGGCGTTGACGCCATTTTACACGACTATCGCCTACAAATATGAGTGGTGGAAAAAGCAACGTAGCGATTCATGGTCTGGCGGTAAAGCCACTGTCTATGCCAAGTTGCACGCTGCCAAGCACAAGCGCAACATTCCTAATATGGCAGGTATTGTTTTCATCATTTCAGTTGGACTCGTGACATTACTTGCGAATCTTGATAGAGGGCAGACATGGTTGCCGCTTGCTGGTATGGCTGGTGCGGGGCTTATTGGTTTCGTGGATGACTGGATGAATATTAGGGGCAATAGTGCGATAGCTGGTATGCGTGCCAAAATTAAGTTCTTTTTGCATAGTATTGTGGCACTTGTCGGTGGTTGGTGGTTTTATGAAAAGCTTGATGTTACGAGTCTAAACTTTGGTTTTGGAGAGATTGCACTCGGTGCGCTGATTATTTTTGTATTTTGGTTCGTGGTAATTGCAACCGCCAACGCCGTAAATATTACTGACGGACTGGATGGTCTGGCTGGTGGATTGCTCGTGTCGTCATTTACGGTCTATACGATAATTGCCGCTTCGCAAGGTAAATACGCATTGGCTGGCTTTTGTCTGTCGATAGTCGGCGCATTACTTAGCTACACGTGGTTCAATATTCACCCGGCGCGATTCTTTATGGGTGACGTCGGTTCATTCGCACTAGGTACAGCACTTGGCATCATCGCGCTGCAGACTGACACGATTTATGTGCTGCCAGTTGTGGGAGCGGTTTATGTAGCGGAAACCGGTTCGGTCATTATTAATCGCTTATCACGCAAACTGCGTGGTGGTAAAAAGGTGTTTCTGTCCTCGCCTATTCATCACCATTTCGAAGCTATCGGTTGGCCGGAAACAAAAGTTACCATGCGCTTTTGGATTCTTGGCCAAGTCGCTGGGTTCGTCGGGCTGATCCTTTATCTGCTCGGGAGCAAATGATGAGTTATCGGGCAGCTAGACGGCCACTGCTCGCCAGCCGAGATAAGCGCGGCGAGGCTACTGTCCGAAAACATAAACCTGACTATATTTTAGTACTGATCAGTGTTGTGCTGTTGGTTGTCGGCCTCATAGTCGTATATGCAATTAGCCCTGGTCTGAGCGCGCAACGAAATGTGGGAGAAAATTATTTCGTTACAAAGCAGCTCATAGCTATCGGTCTAGGGCTGGTAGCTTTTTCTGTCGTGGCTTTTATTCCTTTCGTGAAGTGGCGATACTTTCAAAGGCCCTTGCTTATTGTCGCAATCATAGCCACGCTTATTGCTCTTGTTACGCCAGTTAGTCCTGAGTATCCAGCGCATCGGTGGATACGTTTTGGGGGGTTATCGTTGCAATCTGTGGAATTGGTAAAACTGGCTATCATTGTTGGACTGGCAGCTTTCTTGGAAGAGAGGGTGCGACGAGGTGAGATGAATGATGTTGGTAAATCGCTCAAACCAATCGCTATAGTCCTGGGTGTTATCGGCATTGTTGTTGCCTTACTCCAGAAAGATTTTGGATCGACAGCTGTTATTGTCGCTATGATGGCCGCTATGGCTTTTGTCGCTGGCTTGCCGCTCATGCGAGTTGCGCAGATTGGCGCTGCTGTAACTGTAGCGCTAGTGCTATTCATACTGCCATTTAGTTATCGTCGCGATCGAATCGCAACGTTTATGAACCCAGAGCGAGATTGCCAGAATGCAGGCTATCAGGCGTGTCAGGCCTTGATAGCGGTCGGTTCTGGCGGTTTGTTCGGTATAGGCCTGCAAAATAGTGGCCAAGCGTTCGGCTACTTACCAGAGGCTGCCAATGATTCTATATTTGCAATTGTTGCCGAGAAGTTTGGTTTTGTCGGTGCGACGCTTCTAGTGTGTTTGTTCGGAGTATTCTTTACACGTATCAAAAATATTCTTGAGCGAGCACCAGACGACTTTTCTCGGTTGATTGTAGTTGGTGTATTAGCTTGGCTGAGTACGCAAGCAATTATTAATATTGGTGCGATGATAGGTCTTTTGCCACTCAAAGGCATTACTTTACCACTAATCAGTTACGGCGGCACCAGTATTATCTTCGTTATGGCGGCCATCGGTCTGGTTTTCAATGTATCTCGTTATACTTCATATGCCGTCAATCAGGAAATTGGCGCATCAGGCAGACTAACCACAGAAAGGAAGTCACATGAAAGTAGTGCTGACTGGCGGCGGAACAGGCGGTCATATCACACCGCTTCTGGCCGTCGCGCATGAACTAAAACGTCTCAATCCGAAAGCATACGTTATATATATCGGCGAGCGAGGCGGTCAATTTGCATCGATGACAAATAATCATCCCGACATTGACGAGGTTCACACTGTTTTTGCTGGCAAGTTCCGTCGGTATCACGGAGAGTCTTGGTTGCGCCGTCTTTTGGATATCAAGACAAACCTCCTTAACTTACGAGATTTCTTTTATTTTGTGGTGGGGGCGCTTCAGGGATTATTTCTCATGAGACGGCTTAGCCCTGACGTCGTACTCCTCAAGGGTGGTTTTGTAGGAGTACCAATTGGCGTGGCATGTGCGCTGTGGCGGTTGCCGTTTGTGACGCATGACTCAGATGCTATACCAGGTCTTGCCAACAGGCTGGTGGCAAGATGGGCTCGATATCATGCTACGGCGATGCCTGCACGTTTTTACGCGTATCCGCCAGAGAACGTAAGGCAAGTTGGCGTTCTTGTTAGCGAGGATCATGCGGCTGTGGACCACAGGCAGCAGCTAGAATTCAAGAGACGTATAGGCGTGCCGGAACAGTATAAGCTTTTGCTTGTGACTGGCGGTAGCACTGGTGCTGCAAATATCAATATCGCAGTCAGATCAATAATAGAGAAAATACTCGATGTGCATGCTGATCTTTACGTTATTCATCAGACGGGCAGGGGGAAATCTGATATCTACGAGGGCTTCTCGCATGAACGATTGCGAGTAGAGGAGCTACTTTTTCCTCTGTATGAGTTTACGGCGGCGAGTGATTTAGTTATTAGCAGGGCAGGGGCGAACACGCTGGCAGAGTTGGGCGTACAGGGCAGAGCATGTATTCTAGTGCCGAACCCATTTTTGACTGGGGGGCATCAGCTGAAAAATGCAGAATATTTTGAAAAGAAGGGAACTGTAATAATTGTAAAAGATACTACAGTAAAAAAGAATCCTCTTGCGCTGCAAACTGTAATTGATGAGCTGCTGAACGATGATAAACGACGCAAGGAGCTCGGACAACGTCTCCAGGAAGCTACTATTTCAGACGCTACTCATAAGCTAACGATGCTATTATTAGAGGTAGCCAAAGAGAATCAATAATAACCATTGCCAACTTATGCGTCGAAAAAAACAAACACCAGAGCAAAATGTTCGTCAAGTACGTCCGCAGCAATCTGCGAATGTTTTTTCCTATTACGCCAACAGGGTGCCGTCTGGTGATGAGCAGCGCGTCCGACGCGGACCGGAGCCATCGACTGTTTCAAGAAGTTACAGGCTTAAGATTGCCCCTCCACAGTCATGGTTGTCGTTCATACCTACTTTTATCACCAGCATTGCTATAGTGGTATGTCTTTTTTATGTCTCGAGTTTAAGTAGCAATGCAAAACTGCAAATAATTGGGGATGCTAAAATCGGGCTGGCACATGAAGTTGCTGAGTATGAGTCGGGTATACGCAAAATTTTGGACAACTCTATTGAGAATAAAAGCAAACTGCTTATCAATACCGATAAAATAGCCAATCAAATTTCAGACTCATTTCCAGAGCTTGGGGATGTATCGGTTATACTGCCGCTTGTTGGGAGACGTCCGGTTGTTCAGGTACAGCCGGCAGCGCCGAGCATAGTGTTAACCACCGTGGAGGGTGGCTTTGTGCTTGATAGTAACGGACGTGCTATGACAAAAGCAGCGGATCTAGAGAGCTCTGTGCGTGATACGCTGCCAGTTGTAAACGACGAAAGTGGTCTGTCGTTGGAGCTCGGCCGCTATGCTATGTCTAAAGAGTCAGTCACATTTGTACAAGGTGTGGCCGAGCAGCTAAAACGAAAAAATATACAGGTACAAACAATGACATTACCGGCAATAGCTAACGAGCTGCATGTGCGTATAACCGGTGCCCCGTATTTTATAAAATTCAATCTACGTGGTGAGGGAAGAGTACAGGCTGGAACCTACATAGCTATACATAAAAAGTTGGCACAAGATAACATCGTGCCACGCCAGTATATTGATGTTCGAGTCCCAGGCAAGGCTTATTATAAGTAAAAGTCCCCTCGACCGCTCTACCCTGAATGTTCGTAAATTGTTCATATTTGATAATACAGTATATTTCTAAAAAAACATATAAAACATTTCAAATTGAAAAAAGTCAAATATTCCTAAAAATAGGGGATAAACAGGGGAATACTATATAAAACAAACAAAACAACAAAAAAGCAAATATTTTCACACAAATGCTGTGGATAAGTCAAATACGGGTTATGCACATTCTGTGTAATGGCAGGTATTATCAACTGTCTATTGTATTGTCGGATACCATGAGGGTGCTATCTCTGTCGATCGGAAGTATGCTGACAGTACATTGAACGAGCAGATAGTATGTGCACGCATACTGACCATAATCCCCTGCAGTATGGACGTAATCTCAATCATGGACAATCTGTAATGAAGAGTCGTAAAATATACATTGTGCGACGTCGTGTGTATGTCCGATGTCGGGTTGGCAATCACGCACTTTGCCCGTCTACTTGTTTGTAATTTCTGTGATCTTTTTCATTTTTTGCTTTGCTCTTCTCGACTAATCCTTGTTATGTATTCCTCAGCCGTTAAGTCTTAGTTGGTGTCATACTTTCGATCGGCTGAGCTGTTCGCAATTTGTATTGTCTTAGCGACGATTATTGGCCAGTCATGGTACGTGTTCGTAAAACGTTCATTCTGTATTTGTATGCTTTTTAGCAAACAAGACGGTATTTTCATTAGGCAGTGCTTGGTAGATGTTTGTTTTTTTACGTCCTTGAGATGCGGTCTTTGCAATAAGGCGTGGGTCTGCAAAAGTTACCCCCTTTCCTGGATGGATTTCGAACCCATTGTCTGCCGCATCTTTTACGAGTGCATCGTACCATGGTTGATTTTGCAATGTAGGCCGTGTGAGTTCGAGAATGGATTTTATGGCACGAGCTGCTACATGTCGAAGGCGTTGATCAATTACAATGTCATGATCCGTATTGCCATAGAGCGTAGTTGCTGCCGTTTCTCTGAACTGTACATATACGGCATCATTGTTATCGAAAGTGGTCATATCACTAGTAATTATGCTAAATGGCGGGAATGGCTCAGCCCCCTGCACGAGGTGTGTGTAATCCGTGCTCAGACACTGATCACTGCATGGACGACTGGCGGGTTCGCTCCCGACAACTTGAGCACCAGTAGGTAGTGGTTCTGTCATAAGGCTAGAGCTAGAGTCCTCTTATTCAGCGAGAGAGTAGGTAGCCTTGGCTACGCGCTTGAACTGTGATTTGCCCTGAAGGTTCAGAAGAATGGTGGTTTCTTTGACATGACGGCTCTTGAGTACCTGCTTGACGATTTCGTCGCGGTGCAAAGGTTCGCCTGCTTTTTTTAGTACTTCAGCGATGATATCAGCGACGGTTCCCCGGCTGTAGCCCCACTCTTTGAGCGCATAGATACCGCGACCGATGAGAACGAAGCGCTTGTCCTTGATAAGTTCGTTGTGGATTGCCTGTGTGGTCACGTCTTTACGCTTGAAGTCAGATTTTTTAATCGCGTCGGCAATTTCGTTGAAATGCATATGCTTCCCTGCTTCTTGCAGGATTA
Organism: uncultured Candidatus Saccharibacteria bacterium; assembly: GCA_964573155.1. GTDB lineage: Bacteria > Patescibacteriota > Saccharimonadia > Saccharimonadales > JAGQNK01 > JAGQNK01. Next base: position 22,859 of record CAZNIN010000005.1, read on the forward strand.
CATAGATTTTGTCACGAATGTTCTTAGGGTTTACAGTCGGCCATTTAACGAGGCCCCATTTGCCATTAAGGGTAGCTAGACTCTTAGAAGTGCTAGCGAGTGCTGCGGCGTGCTCAGGGGTATCGATTTTAGTTTCTGGGATAACTTTGTCTATGGCTGTGGGCTCACCAATCTTCTTGACTGCATCAATGATTTTGGCCACCAGAGATTTAATCTCTTTTTCGCCATGTTCATTAGCAATGCCGACAGAATGGTAAAAATGATCATTTTCGTCAACAACTGCAATCTCTGGACTTAGGGCTGCCAAAAAAGAGACGCGTGCTTGGTCAATTCGTGTATTTTCCTTAGTGAGGCGTCCGCTGAGATCGGAGATGCGGGCGACTTTACCCATGGCGGTTATCTCACTAAGGAGAACTGACTGTACTTCTTGAATATGCGGGAGCTGACCATTGTCAGATTGTGCCTTAAGCCTGGCGACGACTGCCTTTTCGAGCTGACGGACCCGTTCGCGGGTGATACCAAGTAGCTCTCCAATCTGCTCCAAAGTTTCTTTCCGGTCAAAGAGGCCATACCGGCGAGAGATAATCTCTCGTTCTCTTTCTCGATCGATAGTCCCGAGGATATCGGTGATAATGGTCTCAATCTGGAGTTGTTTTGAAGCTGTGTCAGTCATCTCACTGTTTCCTTATTACATACTATTTCTAATGTGATTAACATTATTCTAAAATAAATAAAGAATAAAGTCAACACTTTTTAGTTATTTCTTCACCTTGTCGTGCAATGTGCCTACTCTATTGAGCTTGTGGCTATATTGTAGCACTAAATAGACGATAATGCATAAAGTATTACATAGAAAGCTACAACATTATATATTGCGTATCTGTAAAATTGTGGATAAATAATGAAAAAACCACTACTTGTGGTTCTTCCTCATGGGTGTGATTTTTATTTTTTTGCGACCTTGCGACGGGTGAAGCGCTTTTTTGCAGCTGGAGCTTCAGCGACAAGCTTCTTTGCTTGCTCGTGGGTAATAGACTTAGGGTCAATATCTTTAGGGATTTTAGCATTTTTCTTACCGTCAGTAATATAAGGACCATAACGGCCATTCAGTACCTTGATGCCATCGCCAAAGTCGGCTATGTTTTTCTCGGCTTCCAGTTTCAGTTTTGCGGCATAGAGCTCTTTTGCTTCATCAAGTGTGATGGTGTGGGGATCGAGTGGCTTGATGGACACGAAGAGCTTGCCAATCTGAATGTATGGACCAAAGCGACCGATGTTGGCCTTTATCTCTTGGTTGTCATCGGTTAAGCCCACTAAACGCGGTAGCTCAAAAGCTTTGAGTGCTTGTTCGATAGTAACTGTCTCGATGCTGGCTCCTCGCGGCATTGGCGCGAATTGGGGCTTGTCTTCTTTGTCCTCCGTAGCTCCAAGCTGCAGCATCGGACCAAATCGACCGAAGCGGGCGAAAATAGTTTTTTTGGTCTTGGGATCGACGCCGACTTCTCTGGCTTGAGCCACTTCACTGCGTTCAATACCGCCGGATTTTTCTATGAGCTCCTGGAATGGCGTATAGAAGTTCTGCAGCATCTTGTTACGATCCAGTTTGCCCTCGGCAATTTCGTCGAACTCTTCTTCGACGTTGGCGGTAAAGCCGTAATCGACAATTGGATTGAAGTGATTGTTGAGGAAATCGCTCATAACCATACCGCGCGCCGTAGGCACGAGCTTCCCTTTGTCTGAGCCCGTTTTTTCTTGGATAATTTCTCGATCAATTTGGTTTTTTGTGAGGTTTAAGGTGACGATATCTCTCGGCGTACCTTCGGATTCCCCTTTAACAGCGTAGCCGCGTACCTGGATTGTGTTAATGATGGTGGCATATGTGCTTGGGCGACCGATGCCCAGTTCTTCGAGTTTTTTCACCAGACTTCCTTCGGTATACCGTGCTGGCGGTTTGGCAAACATCTGTTTTGCCTGAGCGGCTTGTAGGTGCAAAAGATCATTTGCGGAAACAGCAGGCAAAATGTCAGCTTCTTTTTTACTTCCACCATAGACCTTGAGAAAACCATCAAAGATTATAACTTCGCCTTTGGCCTCGAAGACTTCCTGACTCGTCGAGATAGTAATAGTGACCGTTGTTTTCTCAAGCTTGGCAGGCGCCATCTGGCTGGCTAGCGTTCGGCGACGGATCAGGTCGTAGAGCTTCTGATTGTATTCGTCGCTACTGACTTTTTCGGCACGAACATCAGTCGGTCGAATGGCTTCGTGAGCTTCCTGTGCACTGGAGCTTTTCGTCTTAAATTTCCGGATTTGATGATATTCGTTGCCAAATGCGGTTTTTATGTAGTCCGACATCTGTGCAAGCGCCTGTCCGCTCAAATTGACAGAGTCGGTTCGCATGTAGGTGATTTTACCTTCTTGGTACAGTTTCTGGGCGGCGGCCATGGTTGCTTTGGCGCTAAAGCCAAGTTTGCTGTTGGCATCTTGTTGTAGGGTGCTTGTCGTGAACGGCGCGCTTGGATTGCGGGTAGCCGGACTTTTCTTGACATCGCTGACGGTAAAACGAGAACCTTGCAAGCTCTCTAAGAATGCATGGGCTTCTTCTTCGGTGTCGAAGCGCTTTGGCAGTTCGGCTTTGAAGGTTTCGCCGTGGGCTTCGAACTCAGCAGTGATGCGAAATTTGAACGAGCTTTTGAAGGCGTCAATTTCGCGTTCGCGCTCTACTAACAGCCGAACGCCGGGAGATTGTACGCGGCCGGCACTGATGCCGCCCGGAACTTTTTTGCGAACAACATCGGACAAGTCAAAACCGACGATACGGTCAAGGATCTGACGTGCTTGCTGTGCTCGAACTAAATCCATATCTACGGTGCGCGGGTTTTTGACGGCTTCATCAATAGCGCCCTTGGTGATTTCGTGGAAGACGATGCGCTTGGTCTTGGCCGGGTCGAGCTTGAGAACCTCGCACAAATGCCAGGCAATGGCTTCTCCTTCGCGGTCCTCATCAGTCGCCAGCCATACATCATCAGCTGCCTTGACTGCTTTTCTGAGCTCGGCTATGACCTTTTTCTTCTCCGGGTCAATTTCATAGGTAGTTACGAAACCATTCTTAATATCAACTGCATCGCCACCATCTTTACCCTTTTTGGCAATTGAGCGGATGTGTCCAACAGACGAAAGCACCTTGAAATCACTACCGAGATATTTCTCGATAGTCTTGGCTTTGGCTGGGCTCTCGACGATGACTAAATGTTTTGGCATAAGTATTATTGTAGTTTAGCGGTAAAATGCGTCACAGCCAATAACACTACTACGCTTAATAGATAAAAAGCAAATTAATTTATGAAATCGACCAGTGACCAGCGCCAGTAGGATGGATTTTGCCGGTGATTTCCAGCATGGTGAGCGTTTGGTTGAAATCAGATGCGCTGAGCTTGCTCGCAACTTGTAACTCGCTGACGTCAGTTATGCCATCTTTCATGAGATTTAGTATCGTTGCTTCTTGGTCGTTTGCCGCAACTACGTCATCTATTTGCATCTGCTCACCAATGCCAAGTGCGTCTAAAATATCTTGTGGTGATGTGACTGGTGTAGCGCCTGTTTTTATTAAGTTGTTGGTGCCCTCTGATAGCGAACTGGTAATGTTGCCGGGCACAGCCAAGACAGTTCTCCCCTGGTCTAGCGCAAAGCTAACCGTATGCATGGTGCCACTCTTTGCGGCTGCCTCAGTTATGAGTACTGCGTCACCCAATGCGGAGACAATACGATTTCTAGCGATGAAATGATGCTGTAATGGCGGCGTTTTTGCGGGGTATTCGCTAACAAGTGCACCTCCCTGCTCTAAGATGCGCCGGGCAAGCTGTCTGTGGCTGGCTGGGTATGGTTTGTCGAGGCCGCATGGCAATACGGCTATCGTTTTGCCTCCGGAGTCTAGGGTAGCCTTGTGTGCTATGGCATCGACACCAAGCGCAAGACCGCTGATGATGGTTACTCCTCGCGATGCAACGCTCGACACAAGACTCTCGGTCACACCCCTGCCATACGGTGTCACCTTACGGCTGCCGACTACCGATAGACATGGACCTTCTAATAATTTTTCAAGGTTTCCCAGTATATATAATTCTTTTGGCGCGTCCGATATGTTTTGTAGTTTTACTGGATAACTACCAGTCGTACTGGTTATCTTATCTATTCTCATAGTGATTATACTTAATAGTATAAACCACAGACAGTATGAAACGAGATAGTAATGCTTATGAATAAAGTTGGAGAAATGTCTAAAAGGTGTTGACAAATATAATATTTTTGCTAAAATAGCAATCTGTAACCCTCGCATAAGAGGTTTACGTACCTTATACCCCTATTCTAACATCCTTCCGAGCATAATGTTTTGAAGGATATACGTTAGATTGTTTTAGAACGGCTATGTAAGTTGTTACCCTCCACTTATGCTAGCGGTGCTCCACCTTAAAAAGGGAGCAACGTTCTAAAACAAACTAACCCCTTTAACTAGCCCATCCCAGCTTTGCTGGGTTGGTCCCGGTTCAAAGTGAGTACGTATTAGTATGCCCTGTCTGTCAGGGCGGCGCGAGTCTTTATGGAGTTTTGGACATCGACGCTTACACTCGGGTGGGTTGAAGGGTACTGGGAATAATCCTCGGATTGTTCCCTGAAAAACGGTCTTCGAGCGGTGCCCACCCCCTCTCGGAGGCCGTTTTTCATTTTGTGCCCAGCTACGTCCCGTAGCCTCAGACGTTCGCCATTCCGAGTACAGCTTGCACCGGAGTATTTTCTTACAAAATGACGCTCGCATTTTGCAGCCTGCCGGCCATTTGTTATTTATACGAGGAAATTGCGGGTGTCATGTGGGAGCTGACCGGAGAATACATATTCGGTGAGAATACTTGTCACTTCACGTGTCAATGACGGTATTTGTTGCTGTTCTTCCTTGGAGAATTTCGCCAGTACATAGTCTGCGCTTTCCATCTTTTCTGGCTTGCTTCCGTCAATCCCGATGCGGACACGCCCAAAATCTGCACCAATGTGTGTAATGAGTGATTTTATGCCGTTGTTCCCTGCGTCTGAGCCGCCGGTACGAGTACGAACTTGACCGAATTGGATGGCCAGCTCATCGTGTACAGCGACGATTTGTTCGTGATGGACTTTATAAAAATGCGCAACTTTTTGTGCGGCTTCACCGCTGAGGTTCATGAATGTCGTCGGCTTGCAGAGTATGACGCGAGTATCGCCAAGCGTTTTCATCGTCATCATGCACCTTAGGTCCTTTTTCTCTATCCAGATATCGAATTCATGGGCCTTTGCGAAAGCATCTAGGCAGACGAAACCGATATTGTGTCTGGTATATTCGTATTCTTTGCCGACGTTACCGAGTCCTATGATCAAGTTGGTTTTATTCTGCCCGACTGAATAGAGAGGTTGGTGCTGACGGCCACTATGGGGATTTTTCTGAAATAATGCCATGTGAATAGCATATAGAATTTTTGACAGGTCGGCTAGGATTTGGTGCGTTCGCGGCGACGAAGTTCTTTGTTCTTCTCTTTAGTAGGGCTCTGACCGTGCTTGTGGGTCTCGCGCTTTTCAAAGAACCAGAATCTTACCGGTGTGCCCTCGAAGCCAAATTCTTCGCGTAATCGCCGGTCCATGAAGCGTTTGTAGCTCCAGTGCAGGAGTTTTGTGTGAGCTCCATATACCTTGAAATTTGTTGGGTCTTCGTCTTCCTGAACAATGTAGTTCAGCTTTGGGGTACGGTTTTTGAGTCCAGCTGGCGGATGCTCCTCGGTGATTTGGCGCAACCATTTGTTGAGCGTGGTGGTACGAATGCGGGTATGGCGCTTCTGGTCTATTTCGAGCACTAGATCGAATATCTTTGTGGCGTTCTGCCCTGTGACTGCACTGGTGAAAATAAGTGGAGACCACGGTACAAAATCATACTTGGCGGCAATCTGTGGCGCCATATGATCACGAGTATATGCATCCTTGTCTGCAGAATCCCATTTGCTGACGACTAGAATCAATCCCTTGCCTGCTTCCTTGATCATGCCAGCAATTTTTTGATCTAGCTGAACATTTAGCTCGTTTGCATCCATAAGCAAGAGGCAGACGTCTGCCTGTTCGATTGCAGCCAATGAACGGACAACGCTAAAACGTTCGATGCCCTGTCCGATTTTACCCGAACGACGGATACCAGCGGTATCCATGAGTTCGATTTCTCGATTGTTATAACGGACGACTGTGCGGTTGACGTCTCGAGTCGTACCTGCACGATCTGCGACTATTGCCTGTTGTTTTTTGGCTAGAGTGTTGAATAGTGCTGATTTACCGACATTTGGACGACCCAAGAGGGCAACATGTATACGGTCCTCTGCTTCTTTGAGTGTGGCTTTAGGGATATTAACAGTAATCGTCTCGAGGAGTGCTTCAATGCCACGGTGCTGCGTTGTGCTGGTAAGCATAATTGGCTTAATGCCGAGCTTCTGAAAGTCGACCGGACTAGCTTTGGGTTTCTTGTCAATTTTATTAACCACAAGCATCACTGGCTTGCGGCTTTTGAGCGCAAGCTTGGCAACTCTTCGGTCTTCTTCTGTAATAATGGTGCTAGCCTCTATGACCACCAGTATGATATCAGCACTGTCCGCCGCCTGAGTGATCTGTTCCTGAATAGTGAACTCGAATTCGTCTTCTGCGTCTTTCATGCCGGCGGTATCGACAAGCCAAAAGTCTTGGCCACCGTGCGAAGCTTTTGCCATGATGCTATCACGTGTAGTGCCAGCTTCGCGCGCGACGATGGCTTCACGACGGTCTAGGATAGCGTTAAAGAGGCTGGATTTCCCAACGTTGGCCCGCCCCACAATTGCAACGATCGGTAACTTTTTCATCATCCTTATCTTAACAGAGGCAAGAGAGTTTTATAAGTGGAATACGTATCAAGTAGGGTTAGCTGCGCCATATCTACTGAAAAATAGAGTCTCAATAATGTTTTACAAACCTCCTTTTTAGCGTGTCGATTTCTTTTCTTTACTCTCATGCAGTGACTTTTTTGAGCGGATTGACCATATGAGCATAATGAAGACCGAAATAACGCCTCCCATGGCAATCCATTCACCAAACTGCGTGTAAAATGTTTTGCGTGTATTGTTTTGAGCGGATACTGACAGTGCCTCTATGCGCTGTGTGCTGGCAATTGTCCTCCCGTTTGTGTCCAGGACGAACGTAGTTGCATCGTTAGCTGATTGCAAAAAATATCTTGCGTTTGAAAGAGACATAAACTTCGCTAAAGACTTTTGTTGCCAACTAAAAAGTGGCGATCCGTTAAAAATACCTAAAGATGCTGAATTGGTAAGTATGGTCGCCCCCGACCGCGTGAGCTTGCGATAATCTTCCGGCGAAATAATACTTGAACAAACCGCAGCACCAACAATAGTATTTTTATCTACGTCGATCGGTTGTAGCGGTTCCCTGCCCTTATAAATCTTTTTTACCATGGTGAAATAATCGACAGTTGATCGCTGGCCAATGAGGGGCAGTATTGCATAGCCGACATATGATAGATCTTCTCCACCAGGAATAAGTCGATGCTTATCTTGTCTGTTGACGATCCCTGAGCTCGTGTCACCGTACACTAGGGTGTTGATGCGCTCACCATTGTCACGTGTTGCGAGTCTAGAGCCAATAAATCTAGTTGCTTGATCTTGATGACTGGTCACTCGTGAGGATATTTTCGTGTCGTCGAGTCCGTTGAAGCTATTTTCTGGGAAGAGGACAAATGCGGTGTTTTCTGTACGCACCGGTGATATGCGTGTATCGAGAGACTCGTTGACAACTTCGGCCTTAATAGTCGTACCATTTGGTGATCGGTACAGTGACCATCCAGCGAAAGATAGTAGACAAAGAGCAGATACTGGATAGATCATCAAATTACGATAGCGTCTGTGGGTTAGCAAGAAAATCACCAGCCAGGCAAATGCTGCGAGCCCATAAAATCCCGTTAGCCTACTCGCGAATCCTAACGGAGTATTGATGAGTAATAGTGTAGGTGAACCAAGCGGCAGTACATTATCAATACTACCCTGGGGCCCAAGCCATATGACGGCCGATAGCCAAGCGACCATGAAGTCGGCCAATGAAAACACACCAAGTGATGCGAGGAGGGCAAGTGGTAATTCGTGTCTTCTGAATAAGCGCTTAACAGCAGAAAACGCTGTCCATATAACCCATGTTGAAATTCCGACGTTTACGAACGATACAATCGCTGCCACGACTACCCCTTGCGTGTGGGATCCGGACAGCTCTAGGCTGTCGGTTGAAAACGTCCAAGACCACATTAACGCAAACCAGACTAACAGCGCCATGACCGCTGTACGTTTGTGTTGAAATTCCTTTTTGTTCATGAGAGGATCGCGATACTTTATTGCGACTGTATTGTAACAGTTTGAATCGGCTTGAACTCACCTGGCTTGAGGTTACCCAGTGAATAAGTGCCAAAATTTGTCCTGTGAAGATACACGACTTCGTGCCCGATCGCCCGGAAAGTACGTCGAATTTGTCGGTTGCGTCCTTCGCTCATGCGCACCTGCCATTTTGTTCTTTCAGTATCGAGAAGTCTTAATTGTAATCTGCTCACGCCATCGTCCAGCCGTATACCAATATCGGAAATGGCTTTCTCGTTTTCCTCTGTAAGATTACTATTTAGCTCGATTTCATAGATTTTCTCTTTATGAAAAGAGGGGTGCGTGAGTGTATGCGCAAATTCACCATTATTCGTAAGCAAAAGCAGGCCTGACGAATTTTTGTCTAAACGACCGACAGGCTTTAGGCTGTGGAATTTCTCTGGCAACAGGTCGTATATAGTTTTACTGCCTTGACCGTTGCGTGAGCATACGTAACCAAGCGGCTTGTGAAATAGCAGTGTGGTAGCAGTGCCAGGTAGACGCAAAGGTACTCCTTGTAAGGTCACGGTATCTTTGGCTGGATCAATAATTAGACCAAGCTTTACTGCGTTGCCATTAACTCGAACGCTGTCTTTCTCGATCAAGTCATCTGCAGATCGCCGTGACATACCGGTCGCAAGCGCCAGGAATTTATTCAACCTCATGCTTGTATGGTACTACAGCGCAATGTTATTGGGATCGTTCGGGTTGCCAGGCGTCTGCACATTACCCGGAAGAGGCACATCGACTGGCTGCTCGTCTGTGGTTGTGTCAGCCACAGGTTGGGTAGGTGCGCTTGTTGGCTGGGGCTGTGGAGGCTGTACGGTAGGGTTGGCAGGCGCCTGTCCCATTTCTTTCGCGAGTAGCGCGTTCAGATCGGGCCCACTGTTCGATGAAAGATCATTTATGGGTGCGATGACTTTCTTGCCCGCTATCTGATTACTTGCATGCGGTTGCGCAGTCTGTGGCGTTTGAGTGTCGTCTGGGTCTGGCGCTGTTGGACTACTCTGCAGCAAGCTGTTGACTGCATTTGCCATGTCGGCGGCAGTGTCGGCTGCGGCATTTGTTGCATCGGCGGTGCTCGTTGGAGGGGAGGCTGGGTCTGGAGTAGCAGGAGTGTTACTAACGGGCGTAGCGGGGGCTGGAGATATTGGAGCTGGATCCGGCGCGGGTGTAGGTGCAGCGGCTAGAGCTGGATCCGGCGCGGGTGGTGATGTGGTAGCTGGAGTTGCAGCGACCGCTGCGGGAAGCGTATCTTCGTCTTGGAGAACTTCGCGTGCGACTTTTGCTACGTCTTCCAGTGTTACCTGTGATTTAACGAGGTATTTGTCTGCTCCGAGTTTGTCGGCCCGGTCTTTATCCTCGGCTTGCGACAACGCTGTCATCATGATTACTTTGGTGTGCTTCGTCTCAGGAGTGCTTCGTAGGATATCGAGCATATCAAAGCCACTGATCTTTGGCATCATGACATCGCTGATAATAAGATCAGGCTTTTCTTTTACGGCCATTGCGAGCGCTTGTTCCCCATCTTCTGCGGAAACGATTTCATACCCTTCTGCGAGAAGACGCGCTTCATAGATTTCGCGTAGATTGTTGTCGTCTTCGACGAGCATGATTTTTGCCATTGATGAGTTCCTCTGTTATTTGTACATGCTTATGTTAACCATTATTGTATCACGGCTGCGGTTTTATCAAGAGGGCTTGCACCCTCTTCTTGGGCTACCTCGGTTTTAATAAGCTCATCGGCTTTCTGGTTACTCAAGCGTGGCAGATTAATAAAGAAGGTACTTCCCTTGCCTAGTTCACTTTCCGCCCAGATTCGTCCTTTGTATAGTTCAACGATCTTGCGACAGATAAACAATCCAAGGCCTGTCCCACCAATCGTTCGAGTCGCAGAATTGTCTACGCGGTAAAACTTTTGAAAAAGATGGCCAATATCGGTAGCTGGTATGCCTGGGCCGGTATCTTTCACAAAAAGTTGGACAATTTCATTATTGCCGGTAAGACCGATAGATACCTTGCCTGTTTCGGTATACTTAACGGCGTTATCGAAAATATTAGTGATAACTTCGCGCATTCTGTCAGGATCGACGTGTGTATAGTAGAGCGGTTTAATCGTCTTGCCGTTTACCATATCAGCCTGCTCTTGGGTACTGGCACCGACAACAAAGTCCATATGAAGGCCTTTTTTCTCGGCGGTAAACCGCAGCGATTCAGCGAGTTGTTCAAGGAACTGTCCCATTTCCACTACGCGCGGATGGCTGACTAAGCGACCGTCTTCGGCCTTGGCACTAAGCAGTAAATCTTGAAATAATCGGCCCAGATGTTCGGTGCTAGCATGAGCTTTTTCTAGATAACCACGCGCTCGATTGTCGATGGTACTGACTTTGTCATTGAGCGCTAGACCAAGATAACCTTCAATTGCTGCAACGGGTGTGCGCATTTCGTGTGAAGCGGTACTTATGAATTCGCTTCTAGCCGTTTCTTCTTGTTTTTTCTTGCTGACGTCACGAAGGATGATTACGCCACCATACATGTCTTCTTTTTGCCTGTCTGCGATAACTGAAACCATGACATCGACAAAAATTTCTTCATTATTGCCAACTGTCATAATGAGTTCATCACTGTAAGAAGTAAGATCTTTCATCGCTTTGGTCACGAGCTCATCGTCTGGCTGTAGCTTCTCGTGATCTAACGATTGGAACTTAAGCACGCTTCTATAATCGAGGTCCAATACGTCTTTTTCATCTTTTCCCAATAACCTTAGCGCTCCTGGGTTGATGGATTTAATGTTTCCCTTCTGATCGATTATTATGATGCCGTCACCAATGGAATCGGTGAGAAGTTTGACAACTTCATTTCTTACGAAATAGCGCTCAATATAGTTGTCGCGCTTGGTCGGACCAACGGTTTGATATTTATCTTTCAGCCAAATGAGTAGAATGGCCACACCGATCACTCTGGCAAAAACGGTTATAGCGTCTCCAGCCATACCCATGAGCGTGGGGGTTGTGGTGCCTGACACGGTCATGGCGAAGACAACACCTACAATCGCAAGCACAAGAAGTGCAATAGTAGGCCCAAAAGTCGTGGCCCCAAACGCAATGAAAATGTTGTGAATGAGGAATATATAAGAACTGGTGTGTTCAAGTGAAGCCTCAGATGCCGCATTATAGGTAAGCGAGAAGAAAACGAAACTTAACAGATAAGCAAGCCAGATGTTCGTTCGACGAACATACCGTAATATAAGCCCGTTATACAAAACACCCAGGACCGCAAAGACCCCTGTCGCTATGCTCATCCCATACATGTCGCGTCCGGTAACAAAGATCGATCTTTGCTCCACGGCGAAATACATGTATACAGTAGCCATCACTACCATCGAAAAGAGATAGTAGTAATTGAACAGGCGCAGCCATTTTTCGTTTATGTATTGCATGTAGAGATGAGTTCCACCAAACTGCTTATCCCTATTATTATCTCTGTTTTTGGACATAAACGCAACTTGAAAGATACTGCTTTAAGTGCTAAAATTGGCCCCTGTTAGCAGTTGTTTGGCACATATGATGTATGAAACCGTTCGTTCGGAAAAATGTTTTCCATGCTAGCACGGAAAACATACTTTCCTCGCTCACGGCCCCATACCAAGATATGGGCCACAAATTACTCGGAAATGACAACAAATGTAAACACTTTTTGTCGCTTCACTCGTAATTTGGCCTCATCGTCTAACGGTTAGGACACCAGGTTCTCATCCTGGCAATCGGGGTT
>CAZNIN010000006.1:0-28584 GCA_964573155.1 uncultured Candidatus Saccharibacteria bacterium
ATTCTACGTTTATCAATGTTCACAATGAATTGACAGTTCAGATTAATCCCACAGAGTCTGGCGCTAGCGGCGGCGGCTTGGTTGGCATAAACCGCAGTAATATTCAGAGAAGTTCCAATGCCGGATCAGTTATTGGAAATGTACCCGAAGCGGGCGGCGTAGATATAAACCTCGGTGGAATCGCAGGGCTGACAGATACATGGGATGGAGCGACGGGCCATATAGAAGACAGCTACTCAACGGGAGTAGTACGATTAAACAATACAGCTGAAGAGTACGCCGGTAGCGTTAATTGTGGTGGACTCATTGGATCGCTTAGTAGCCCGTCCACCGTCAGGCGTACGTATGCTACGGGCGATATACAATGTCCTGCAAACGCTGGTGCAGCGGGAGGTTTGCTAGGCATAGTTTTGACCTACGATGCAACTGAGAAACATATTGAATATAACTTTACAATCAGTCATGTTAACGGTCCCTGGGGTGGGCGTGGGCTTCTAGTGTGGGTTGGCGCGGCTATCGACTTGTCAAGTAATTATTATGATGTGACCGCAACAGGCTCTGATAAGTGCACAGGGGATTATCCCGAAGCCTGTAACGGAGTAAACGCAGACGGAACGAACCCGAATTATTTCAAGAACCAGGATAACCCGCCATTCCACAACTGGGACCAGGCGGCTGTTTGGTCAATAGGTCCTGATCTGCCTGAGTTAAAAGTGATGCAGATAAGTCCCGATTCGCCGACCGGACTGAGTGCTGTACGGAGTGAGACCATAGAGTTATCGTGGGATGCTCCAATTCCTGTAGATGGACGGAGTGAAAATATCCTAGATTACAAGGTAGAGTACAGACAGGTCGGTGAAACGAGTTGGACTGAATACGATGATGGTGAGTCTCCATTGACCTCGGTATCAGTATCAGGGTTAGGTAACGCTAATTCCTACCAGTTCAGAGTGCGCGCAGCTAATGCCATAGGCTATGGGTTATATTCGGAGGTGCTCTTGGTTTCAATAGATGCACCGAGCCAACCAGTTGCAGGGTTGTCTGCAACGATGCGAGCTAAGGGCGCGTTTTTGTCTTGGGATCAAGTCGAGACGGCAAGTGATTATAGAGTTCAGTACAAAAAAAGCACTGATCTCAGCTGGCTTGATTGGCAACGGATGGGCAATACGCTATCTACTAGCACGCCAATTTTTGGCCTAACACCTGAAACATCCTATACGTTTAGGGTAGCGGCTGTAAACGACGGCGGCCAAGGCCCATGGTCAGAAGAACTGACTCAGGTTACTCCAAAACAGCAGCAATATGTGATAAGAACATGTCAGGAGCTGCAAGATATTGAAGAAGATCTATCTGGTATCTATACGCTCGGCAATGATATTGACTGTTCAGATACGGTCAACTGGAATGACGGGGCTGGCTTTATCCCCATAGGCCAATCTCAGGAAATGTTTATTGGGAGTTTTGACGGAGCAGGCTACTCAATAAAAAATATATATATTAATGTTCAGATTACTGGTTCGGCTAATGAATCATTTACGGGGGTAGGCCTATTTAGCGGCGTCTTGGATGCCGATATTGTTAATGTACATATGCAAAACACGGTTGTGATTGCTAGTTACGCTCTTAGCGAATCAGTTGACTCTAACCAAGATGGCATACCAGATGGCGTTGATTTACCAAGCACTTCCGAGGATTTCCAGCAGCTACTTTCGGGTGATCCTCAAAGTATAGTGCAGGGTTTGACTAGCGCAGGCCAAGCGGTGAGTAATTTTGGCAAGGTGGGTGCCGGCAGTGTTGCAGGACTTGTCTTGGGGGGTGGAGAATATAAAAACATTACAAGCTCAAATGGTGCCATCGTAGGCGGTGACAGTGGTGGAATCTTTGGCATTGTTGTGCCTTTTACTGCTATGAACCAGATAGAAGCATTAAGCATGGGGGGCGTTTCAAGTACCACCGAGAGTCGTAATACGCGTATCACTATGAGTGGATTGTCTTCTTCTGGTGCAGTCAGCGGTGTGATGTCGGGCGGATTAGTAGGCATGATCTTGTCTGGGGGAGCAGATAACGTTACTCAACCGCAAATAACGATTATAGATAGTCAATCATCTGCATCGGTTGATGGTAACATTTCGGGTGGGCTAGTTGGAGTAGCAGCCTCCCTTACAGAGATACTGTCAATGGTTATGAGTGGTGACCCTTCGCAGTTACCCAGTGCTCTCGGGTCGGTACTGACAACTTACGACATTGAGATAAAGAATTCACTGTCGAGGGGAAATGTTAGTGCCTGTAACGCTATCACGCAAGTTCCCGTCGGAAGTCTGGGCGGAGTCCTAGGTTTTGGTGTCGGTGTGAAGATTAGTACTTCACATGCTAAGGGCGACGTAACGACGTGTTCAAACGATGATTCGGAGATCGGCGTATATGGCGGAGCGGCTGGTGGTTTAGCGGGCAGTCTTCTCGTGGGCCAGATAGAGGCGAGCACTGCCAGCGGTAGGATTGGTGGTGTTCAGCAGTACGAATCCCCGCCGCAAGAAAATAGAATGAGAATATTTACAGGAAGCACCGGCGGTCTTGTCGGGATATTTTTAGCTGGTGGTGACAAGGACGACCAGCCAGTTATACACAAAAGCTCATTCTCGGGTCGAGTTGTTAATGAGGGTGGTAATGCACTTTTTGCGGTCAGCGGAGGGCTGACTGGTATTTACGTTGGCAACGGAACTGTCAAAGATTCTTATGCATCTGCGCCTGTCGAGAATGTATTACCAGGGGATTACTATTTTGGCGCCAGCATAAGCGGTGGTCTGATGGGACTGTCGGTAGGTATAGATGCACCAGCGATACTTGGTGCAGTATTTGGCGGACAGCCGAACTCTATAAAAGGCATAGTAATAGATAATTCTTACGCTAGTGGAGCAGTGAAGACAACCAATAATGGCGGAGGGATGCTGGCGTCAATTTCTGGCGGCATGGGGGGGATGCTAATTGGCCATGCAAGCATTGTGAACTCTCATGCGACTGGTGATGTTACGTCCAATATGTCAGACGGCATCTCCATTGATATAGGAAATTTTATGCAGGCGCAGGGTAATTCTGTTGCTGTATCTGGCGGCTTGCTTGGCTTTACGGCAGGCATAGACCAAGCGCAGGTATTGGCGGCAGTAGCCGGTCAAGAGTCGACTGCGACAGATGGAATATTAATAAATAATAGTTACGCATCAGGAAACACTAAGGGTACCTTGAGCGGTGGCCTCATTGGCTATGCTGAATTAAGAACCCGGGTAAATAAAACGTATGCTGAAGGTAATGTTCGGGGTACGATCGTTGGTGGGCTGGTTGGAGGGAGTGGAATAGGAACGACAGGAGGCTTGGTCGCTGCTAGTGTTGCATTATCTAGCCTGGAAGGAGCGGAAGTTATCCCACCAGTATTTTTGCAGATGATAGACAAAGGCGCCGATATGATATCACCTTTGGTTATTACCAATACGTACACTACCGGTAAGGTGACTGCCGTACCACTTGTAATCAGCGTGGCGCAGAATGGCGCACCTGGACCTGTGGCGCCAATCGAACTTCCGAGCATTGCAGGGGGTATTGTTGGGTTATTTACTTCTCCGGCGGGTCGCATAGAAGACTCTTACGCCAGTGGTGAAGTCTCAGTGGCTCGGGATCTTGATATTGCGGATGCGCTTCCGAACCAAATAAAGGTTCCTCGCATAAGCAGCATGGTCGGGGGTGTATTTGGGCTGGGTATTGCAATGCCACAGCCAGATTTGAGGGCAATAGTAAATTCTACCGGTGCCAATAACGAAGAGCTTCCGATAGATGCTTTCTTTAAGGCGCCCATACGAGTGAAAAATGTTTTTGCCGCAAGCGACCTCAATGTGCCTGACAAAACATTGGTCGGTGGTGTTGCCGGCTTGTTTGGCTCACCATTTAGTGCCGCATTCCAAGATTCTGTTTCATCGGATAAGTTCTATGAAATCGATAATATATATTTTGACGAATCACAAATCCATGTAAGTAACTGTAATGGTCCCCGTAAGCCAGATTTGTTTTTTAATCAGTTGTTTGAAGGTCTTGAAGTTCCAGATGGCGCCTCGCCACCCGTGCCGATACCAGAAGAGTCTCCAGTGGACATGGTCTTGCCATTCTTCAAGGTTGCTAGTTGTAAGTCGGTGAACCAGGATAAATCCATGCCAAACTACTTCAAGAATAACAATACGAATCCTCCCCTAAACAAGTGGGATTTTGACAAAACGTGGGTAGTTCGAGCAGATGATTTTCCAAAATTTGTTGCAGGCGCCAACACATCGAATCCAGTTTCTCCTCCTGAGCCCGTGCAACTTCCAGCGCCAGTGCAGTTGACGACAGGTCCGCGACGTCTGCCGCCAAGCGGATTTGGTGCTGGTGGTCCTGGTACGGATGCGATTGACGGTATCGGAGCCCTAGACAACTTCGCCAGAAAACAGTTTGGTGAAGTATCAAGTAAGATCGCCAGACTAATTCCGTACATGCTGCTTATTTTATTATTAGCTCTAGCTCTCTTCTATACTTATCTCTCGATTCTCGAAGACGAGCGTAGGAAGCGCTTACGGCGGCTCATTGCACGATTTAAAGCTGCGCAGGAAGCACGCTCTGTCTATATCAAGATTAGCTCGCATTATGTAAACACACCTCTGGCTAAAATGCGTAATGCACTTGAGCTGTTAATTTCCCTGCAAAAACTGACGCCGGAACTTATAGCGGAGCTGCAAACGCACCTTACGAAACTATTGGGCAATGTCAAAATAATGCTGAGTGCCGCCCAAGATCAAGGACAGGATCAGGAAAAAACAACCACGGATCTCAAAAGTATCAAACTTCCATCGTTGCTTCGAGAGCCTGCTGTGTGGCTACCTATTGCCCTAACAGCTACAGGGCTAATATTTGTAAACGTTATCTTTGTTCGCCTCGAAAAGTATGAACCGAGTTTCATAAACACTATTGCGCAACTCGGATTATTTGTAATAGCCGGAGGGGCATTGGTGGTATCGTATTTCTTCCTGAGTGAATCACGCAAAATCAAGGCTCTTACTCAAGCGGAACTTGATGCTGAGCAGAAGACCTTAGACCAACAAAACTATTTAATAAGTTCGATCGCAACAAGTTTAAGCACGGAATTGCTCGCAATCAAGCGCCACGAGCCAGAAATATCTCAGGCGCATAATGGTCACCTATTTCTTGCCGGACTCCGAGAGCTGGATAGTATGGTTTCGCATTTTGATAGACTTCTGCAGTTGTCAAAGCATATGCCTGGTGTGGAGTGGTGTATTGATGCAGGCAAAGCTACGAAGCAAGTAATAACTGACACTGCGACAGCTGCGGAGAAAGCACAAGTCATTGTTAGCATTACGATGTCCACCGACAAAACTTGGGTTAATATCGATAGCGATTCACTACATCATCTTATATATGCTGCAGTGGATAATGCTATCAAATTCAGCCCGCCAGGTGCAAAGGTCGAAGTCTCTATAAAAGACGTTGAGAAAATGGTCCAGATTGAGGTTGAGGATCATGGCAGAGGCATCCCGAAAGCGCGCATTGATCAAATTTTCCAACCTTTTTCACGACTCAGTTCTGTTGAACAGTACGATTTTGAAGGAATGGGGCTTGATCTATACTTCTCTAAGGTCATAGTCGATCACTATGGCGGGTCAATTGTGCTCGATTCTCAGGAAGGTTCGAGAACAATCGTCAGAATACGATTGCCACAAGCAAACACTTCTCCTAGAGGCGCGAAGCAAAAGTAAGCTGCGCTGTATGTTTCATGGGTTATGAGTTATTTATGACAGCGGTGACGCATGACATATTTGGCTTCTAGTAATACATGAGTACTATACTAATAGTATGGATAAAGACATCCACTATATTGATCCTAGTCATCAGCGTGAGCGGTCTGAGTACGACGAAGAAACTGCTGCAAAATACGTAAGTGACTTACAGCCGATCAAAGAAGGCCGACGTCGAAAAAGACGAAAGAGGTTATTTATACTCGCTCTACTCACTCTCTTGGCTCTTGTGACGGCCGGCTATTTTATGTTTGTGCGTACTGACAATAAACATGTCGCACAGTCGCCCCAGGCAGGCGGCGAGCAAGCTGTCCCAGCACCACAGCCCTCATCTCAAATTAAAGAATATACATCTGATAGTATGAATCTTGCTTTTTCATACCCTGGCGATTGGAAGATAGACGACTCCACCCGAGGACTCATAAAAGTAGAATCGCCGATTATAAAATTAGCTGATCTTAATCGTGACCAAGCTGACGCTAAGGTTGTCGTCACCTTTTTGAGTTCAGGCAGTGAGGTTCCTGGGTTTGGCGATTCAGGGGCTATTGCTGTCAAAGATTCTGAAAAGCTTGCTTACGCAGCGCCGTCGCAAAACCAACGCGCTGAGACATACTTAAGTTTTGCTGGTTTCGCAGGGCGGGGACTGAATGGAGTTTTTGTGACAGGAGATAGTGGTTACAAAATTGACCAGCTCATACCGGAATCGGATGTAAAAAAAGGAGATCCTATCATTACAGTCATGTTTTATTCCTGCAGTAACTCAGGATGCACCGAAGAAGAAAGTGATATGTATACGATAGATCCTGCAGAATGGTCGACAGACAAAAATCTACAGGCAGCATACGAATTGCTGGTTTCACTCCGGGTCGATTAGCAAGCCAGGCTGTGTACAGTTTGAAATACTGACCGTAACACGACATACTACTTATGCGCTTATGATACATACTTTTGCACAATCCTCACCATCAAATGGCGCCAGTCGGGCCGAAGACTTCCAGCCACAGACCAGAAACCCACAGACAACTGGCGGTAACTTGCAGCCGAGCTCAAGCCTTCAGAGTGCAGGCGACCAAAACGTTCTGCAAAATGAGGACGCTCGTATCGTAGTGCCTTCAGGCGTATCGGATCCTCCGCTACCCACAGGGTCTTCTCTTAATGGTGGCGGCATAAATTGGTTTTTTGTGGTTACGGCTTCTGTTTTGCTAGTCGGGCTCCTAGAGTTTATTTTTCGTTACCGCGAACGGCTAAAGATGAAAACCTCGCGGGCGACAGAGAGTATCGAGCTCGTGACGTCTGAAGCCCCTCTCATTGAACAGCCCGCAGACGCCAAAAAATCTGACAAGAAGACCAAGCGAATAAAGAGACGCTAGGGTCAGTGAACCTGGTGACTAGCTGTACTTTTTGATAGAATTTAAAGATAAGAGTAACCGTTTATGGCAAAAAAAGACCCTAAAAAGGAACATAAAGCAGAGCTTATCACTGAAGATGCAGATGTGGTTGCCCGTGTCGAAAAAATGATGGAGCCTGAAGCTAAAAAGACACCTCGGGCTACACCTTCGCAAACCGAACCAGCGACTGCACCAGAGGTGGTCGACTTGCCTGTGCCCAAGGAGCCATTAAAGATAAAGATTTTGCGAGATGATGAACCTGAACATATGGACGAAGAGCCGACCTCAGCGCCTCCGCTCGAAGCAGGTGCGGTTGTCGAACCGAATACAGATACTGAACTGTCAGAAGACACTGTAAAAGTAAAACCACCCATAGAAGAGAAGGACCAGCAAGCAGATAAAACAAATGTCGAAGCTTCCGAAGTGAATGCTGCCACGGATGCAACCGAGCCAGCTGAAGACCCGAAAACTGCAGAAGCGGTGGAGGATATCGTGCGGAATGAAAGCGATGATCTGCTAAAGGCTGAGGATGAGAAACTTGCTGCAGCGTTCAAGCCCAAGGAAGAGAAAACCTTCTTCCAGAAGCTTAAGACATCCTTGCTTGATATATGGCAAAATCCCAAAAAGCGCAAAATACTACTCGGGTCAGTTGCTGGATTCGTGTTCCTTGTAGGCATAGTGCCGGTTAGTCGCTACTTTATCCTTAACGCAGTAGGCGTTCGAGCGAGCGCTAGTGTCCGCGTGATTGACGAGAGCACTTTGCAACCACTCAAAAATGTCGAGGTTAGCTTGCATGGTAGTAGTGCGCGAACAGATGATAACGGCGACGCCCGACTTGAGAAAATTAAACTTGGTGCCACGCAGCTCAAGATTGAGCGTCGGGCATTTGCTGTAATAGAGCGTAAGGTAACTGTCGGATGGGGCAGTAATCCTCTCGGGGAGGAGAGGCTTCGACCGACAGGTACTCAATATGCATTTCAGGTAACAGATTATTTGTCTGCTAAACCTGTCGTTAAGGCCGAGGCTACTAGTGGTGATGCCAGTGCATTTTCAGATGAGCAAGGCAGGATTCTATTGACGTTGGAAGATCCGGCAGACGAAATAGAAATCAATATTGTCAGCGAAAACCGCCGTACCGAGAAGTTTAAAATAAGCGGTGATACCAAAAATGAGCGCAAAATCCGGATGGTACCAGCACGAAAGCATGCCTACATATCACGACGCGAAGGCCGCTATGATGTGTACGCAGCATATGCTGACGCCAAAGACGAAAGCCTCGTAGTCAAAGGTACCGGCAGTGAGCGTGATGATATGGTGCTGGTACCGCACCCAACCGAGAACCTTGTTGCACTTGTCTCAACGCGCGAGGGCAAGCGCAACGCGGATGGATATTTGTTGAGCACGCTTGATATTATCGATCTACGGACCAAGCAAGTTGAGTCAGTGCAGACATCTGAACGTATCCAGCTGACAGGTTGGTTTGAAGACCGTTTGGTGTATGTGCGGATTGTGTCGGGGACCAGTGCCGGCAACCCACAACGCAGCCGTCTAATGGCCTATCACGCAAAAGATGATACGAACAATGAGCTGGCTTCTGCGAATTACTTCAATGACGTGATGGCTGTAGGTGATCGCGTATATTATGCGCCCTCCGGCGCATATCAAAACGGAGTAAATGTTAGCTTGTTTAGCATAAAGGCCGACGGCAGTGATCGTAAGGTTGTCCTTGATAAGGAAGTTTGGAATATGTTCAGAACGTCCTATGAGCACATTGCTTTGGCTGTGCCAGCTGAATGGTATGACTACCAGATTGGTGAAGAGCATCCAAAAAAGGTTAGTGGCGAACCGGCAAACTTGGTTTCACGAGTTTATATAAATAGTCCTAATGGCAAAAAAAGCCTCTGGATTGATAATCGTGACGGTAAAGGCGTGCTCATTGTTTATAACGTTGAAGACAAGAAAGAAGAAACTTTACAAACTCAGAGTGGGCTCAAAACTCCTGTGCACTGGCTGAGTGACGATACTGTTGTGTACCGCATTAAGACCGAGACCGAGACGGCTGATTATGTATTGAGTCTGGAGGGCGGCGATCCTCGAAAGATTGCTGATGTTACCAACACGGACGGGATTGACAGGTGGTATTATTACTAGCCAGCCACAGGGGAGAAAGCTTCCCCTCTGAGGTTTCGGTTGGTGTATGATGAATGTATGAAGCAGAAACAAAAAATGCCGAAACTCAAGAAAGGAGCATGGTTTTATAAAATTCGTGGCAGCTACTTGCCGGCTACCTGGCAGGGTTGGTTGACGTATATACCGTTTACGGCTTTTTTGGCGTGGAGTGGATGGTACGCCTTGGGGGCACGTTCTAGCTTGAGTGAAGTGGCCTTAGTACTTTTCCCGGCCTGGGTTGCTGCTGCCGTCGTCATGACCTGGGTTGCCTCCAAAAAAGCCTAGCACTTAAAGAAAATCTGCTACCCTAAAACTGGATGGATAATACAGACTTTCAGGATATCGTTTGGAATAATTACCACAGCATGGAGCGGCGGTTGCCGTGGAGAGATCCTGACGCCAACGGACAGTTTGATGTTTACAAAATTCTTGTGAGTGAAATCATGCTGCAGCAGACACAGGCGAAGCGGGTTATTCCAAAGTACCACCAGTTTATTGAGCGGTTTCCTGACGTTCATGCCTTAGCTCAGGCGCAACTTGCTGAGGTGCTATTGATGTGGAGCGGCTTGGGCTACAACCGCCGTGCCAAATACCTCCACCAAGCCGCACAACAGTTAAGCGCCAAGACACAATCATGGTCATACGACGACCTGGGTGCGTGCAAGGGCATTGGCCCCAACACGGCCGCCGCAATTTGTGTGTACGCATACAATACGCCAGTAGTTTTTATTGAAACCAACATACGTACGGTTTTTATCCATCATTTCTTTGCAGACAAAGATGGCGTCGTGCATGATAACGAGATCCTGCCGTTTGTAGAAAAGACGATGGACAGTGAGCACCCGCGCGAATGGTACTGGGCACTTATGGATTACGGAGTATATCTGAAAGCGACGGTAGGTAATGCATCCCGGAACAGCAAGCACTATACCAAGCAGTCAAAATTCCAAGGCTCTAAGCGTCAGGTTCGCGGCCACATACTACGCATACTTACTGACAGCAGTCGAACGTATCATGAATTGACCGATCTCATTCAGGATGAACGGTTGGATGTCGTCATCAAGGATTTGCAACGGGATGGTTTGATATCTATACGCAACCATCGAATACTCCTGGGGTAAGGAAAATGCTGGTTATGGTAAAATAAACACTAGGAATTACTCATATGAAAACACTAAAATTCATTTTGCTGGCTGTGATTAGTACGGTGCCGTTGGCAGTGCATGGAATAGCGGAAGCCCAAAACGCTGACAGAGTAGAGAGAACACCGGCAGCTTCCGTGGTTACCAATGACACTGCTATAGCGGAGCGCAGAGACCGCATACAGAAGCGAAAAGACAAGACTTCCCGAAGCTTCACCGTCGTGGAGCAAAACATTATAAAGAGTAAATGTCGAGCTGCTCAAGGCCAGGTTGCCTCGACCGAGGCTCGAGTCAAAAGTTTCGAGGCAAAACGGACGAAGGTGTATGCCAATCTCATCACGCGGCTGGAAAAATTAGGCACCAAACTTAAAACGGCAGGGGTTGATACGGCTACATACGATGAGCGAGTCGCTACCCTTAAAACGAAAAAGAACGCATATACGGTCGATTTGACAGCCCTTCGGCAGGCGCTCGCTGACGTGACAGCGATGGACTGTGCGGCAGATCCGCACGGTTTTGCTGCAACCCTCCTTGAAGCGAAGAGCCTTCGCGAGAATATTATCGAAAAAGGGAAAGACATTCGTACGTATATGAAGGATTCGATGAGACTGACTCTTGAAGAAATCCGTTCACAGTTGCGGGCTGGAGAAACGAGAAGATGAGCCGCCATGTATCGAACCGGCCCGGCATTTCCATTTCTCGGGGCAGCGTTATGGATGTACGACCACGACGTCCGCAGCAAGCCGTAGAGAATGTCCCGCCCGCGATGACGCAGGAGTCTCGAACTGCCTCACCCACACCGGTGCAAGTGTCATCACAAGCCCCCATCGTGCAGGATCCGCAACCAGTACCAGTACCGACCAGCCTTCCTGCGGAAGCGGCAGTTGTTTCTCCTGCTTCAGATCAATTACAGCAAGCGGAAGCGACTCCAGCTAAAAAGGTCAGAGCAGGCCTGAGCGCAGAATTACTTGCCCAAGCAGAGTCGGAAGCTCAGAAGCAAGAGCAGGATAAGCAGAAGCTTTTGGCGGCTCGTGCCAAAAATAAACGCAAGGGTCCTATTATTGCGAGTGTTATCGCAATCATTGCTGCGCTTTCGTTGATTGGCACCGCGGTGTATGCCTATCTAGATTCACAGAAAAAACCTGCCGACACCAATCAAGCTCAAAGAGATATGCCATCTGAACAGGCGATTGATGCGCAAGGGGCAGCAGCTGCTTCATCTGAGATAGAGGCGGTTGAGAAAGAATTGGATGCGGCTATCAACGCGACTGATGAGACACAGGAAATTCCCCAAGACGGACTTGATGAGGAGTCGTTAGGTCTCTAGTGCTTGGTTATTTTTCGTCGTCAGGCTGACCAACTACTTTGATCTTGTTCTTGGCCAGAGCTTTTTGTAGCAGCTGATAGAACTCACTGCGCGTTTTCCATTGCGCTGCAGCATTGGTCTTGGCGAGGATGCGGACAGCGATGCCCTTGTCCGTGAATCCCTTTACGCTTGCAAGATAAGGTGCTTCAATGATGCGACTTTGCATTTGTGGTAATGACTGGAGGTCTTTGCCAACTTTTTGAATAACTTTTGCGAGTTTGTCGATATCCGTATCAAAATGTACGATGATTTCTTCATTGAGCTGACTATATCCCAGCGTTTTGTTGGTAGTTACGCCAATGTTGCCATTTGGGATGTGGTGCACATTGCCGCTCAAATCACGTAATATGGTGGTACGAATGGTTAGGTCTTCTACCGTTCCTTCGATTCTTCCAAGGCCCAAGCCGGCCACGAGTGTTACTTCATCACCGATGCGATATTGATTTTCTGAAATGATAAAAACACCGGTCGTTAGATCTTTGATAAGACTTTGAGCACCAAAACCAATGATCGCTCCAAGTACGCCTGCGCTGGTGAACAACGTCGTACGAGCGCCAGGATAAAGCTCACCGATGATAAGTAGAGTTGCGACTATGTAGACGCCAAGTCGAATAATGCCTCGCAGGAGGCTGCCAAGCGTCTTGACACGTTTTTCGCGGTCACTCTTTGTCGGATAGACATCGGGTCGAACGATGTGACGCAACAGCCGGTCAATAAGGTCATTTGCCACACGGCGGAATATCCAGGCACCGACGAGGATGACGATGATGTTAATAAGATGGTCGCTCATCCATGTCTGGATATGAGCCACGAGCCACTCAAGCCGTACATAAATTTGTTCCAGGACTTGTTCCATATTCATGTGTCATTATATAGAAGAGAATGGAGAAATGCATATGGTTACTTTTTTGACACAAGAAGATTCGCGGATTGTGGAACTCTTGCGGGATGGCAAAGTTGGTATATTGCCGACTGACACGGTATATGGATTGGTGTGTCACGCCGCAGATAAGGACGCGGTAGCACGTCTCTATCGGCTAAAATCTCGCGAAAACAAGCCTGGTACCCTGGTCGCCGCAAATACAGATCAGATTGTCGAGCTTGGCGTGCCACGGCGATATCTCACTGCTGTTGAACACTTCTGGCCAAACCCGATTAGTGTTATCGTACCGACAACTCCGGGACTTAACTATCTTGATCTTGGTAAAATGAGCTTGGCAATGCGCATTCCTGATGATGCTGTGTTCAGAACCTTGCTGGAAAAAACCGGGCCGCTGTTGACCACCAGTGCCAACCAGCCTAGCGAGCAACCGGCGGTGAATATTAGGGAAGCGGAAGCATATTTCGGCGAGCAGATTGATTTTTATGCTGATGGGGGAGACTTGTCAGGTAAGCCAGCCTCAACCATAGTGCGCGTCATTGATGATGCGGTTGAAATTGTGCGCGAGGGAGCGATCAAAATAAACGAAAAGGGAGAGATTGAGAGATGACTTTCGACGAATATCAGAAGCTGACTGTGACATTTGAACTCATGGCGCGGGCAAAAGACATGAAGGCGCATGATCCGGCAATGGTGGCGAAGGTGTTGGGCTTGGTCGGTGAAGCAGGCGAGGTTGCAGAGAAGTTCAAAAAAATCGTTCGTGACAGAGAAGGCGTGATAACAGATGACGATAAAAAAGATATAGCAAAAGAACTTGGCGATGTGCTTTGGTATATCTCAGTTATTGCAGATTACATTGAGTTGCCTTTAGGGGACATTGCGACAGGCAACCTGGATAAACTTTCCAGCCGAAAATCGAGAGGGGTCCAGCGTGGTAGTGGAGACGACCGATGAAATACGATACAGCCACACCTTACATTGCGAGCTACGTTATTCTTCGCCAAGGGAACAAGATCGCTTTTGTGTTGCGCGAAAACACGTCATGGATGAACGGGTATTACGGTTTGCCGTCCGGCAAGGTCGAGCACGGTGAGCCATTTACACTGGCCGCGATTCGAGAAGCAAAAGAAGAGGTCGGTGTAGATGTAAAACCGTCTGACTTAAGACACATCCTTACCGTACATCGCCAGAACGCGGGTGACGCGGCTCGCTACTGGGTCGACGTATATTTCGAAGTCAGCGATTGGCAGGGGGAGGTGGTAAATGCTGAGCCGCACATGCATAGCGAAGTTGCCTGGTTGGATCTGGAGAATTTGCCGGAAAACGTCATTCCTTCGGTACGATTCGCGCTTGATCAGATTACAGCTGGCAATCTTTATTGTGAATATGGGTGGCATGAGTGATTTTTGCCCATAGCGAGCAAAGAGATAAGTCAATTATAACAAAAAAGCTTATGTTTGTCAACTTTGGACGCCTGTTCGTCGGTGTAGTATCATGAGGCTATGAACAAAACAGTATTACTTGTAGATGACGATAAGCTGGTGCGTGAAAGTCTGGCACGTGTATTGACCGACAAGGGTCTAACAGTATTTGAAGCAAGCAATGGCAAGGAGGGCTTGGAAAAGGCTCTGGCCGGCGATGTAGATTTGGTAGTAACCGATGTGATCATGCCGGAAGTAGACGGTTTGACGATGCTGGCGCAGCTGCGCGAAGATTCCAAAGGCAAGGAAATTCCGGCCATTATTCTGAGCAATGATGAGCAGACCGAATCACTGAACCAAGCCATGCAGGCCGGTGTGACGACATATCTATCAAAAGCAACTCTGAACGCTGAGGAGTTGTCTGAGCAGATCCTGGTGGCCCTGGGCTAGTCAGAGATTTTTTTGGCAGATAGAGAGATAAAGAAGGTTGTGCCTTTGTTCTCCTGAGATTTCATCCAGAGCCTACCCTGGTGCTGCTCTACGAGTAGGCGCGTAATCCACAGTCCCATTCCCGTGCCATACGCTTTCACTTTGGTGGCATTCGCTGCGCGATAGTAACCGCCCAAAACCTTGCTTTGCTCTGATTTCGGGATGCCAATGCCATGGTCACGTATTCCTATAATATGCTTATTGCCTTCGGTATGGAGCGCAACTTCGACTTTACTCCCCTGGTGACTGTATTTGAGTGCATTCGACAAGATATTGCTAAAAGCTCGCTTTAATGCACCATGATCGCCGATTGTCAGTGCTTCATTTGGCCACTTGCCAGTGGTTGTTATGGTGATGTTCTTTTCCTCGGCTGATAAATGATGCAGCTTGATAACGTCATTGATCACGTCTTTTAGGTCTACTATTTCTCGCTGAAGATTATCCTCGCTCCCACGTTGGAAAATAGAAAAATCCAGGATTTCATTCACTGTCGCCAGTGAGGACGCAACGTTATTGTAAATTGCGGTCATGGTTTTCTCCTGATCCGCACGATGCTTAGCTTTGAGAAGTGACTGGATACCCCAGAGGGTTCCAGTAAGCGGTGAGCGAAGTTCGTGTGACGCAATAGAGACAAACTGCGTTTTTAGCTCAGCAATCTCATGTTCTTTACGAGCGAGCCGGCGGTTATATATCAATACTGCTACCGGAATGGCGGTCAGTAATAGGGGTGTGAGGGCGTAGGTGGCAATTTGTTTGTAATAGTCATTGGCCGGAATATCGATTCCGAGTACTGCAATGATCTTGCCTTGCTCATCTGTAACAGGGGCGGCGGCCGTTACCCAGTTGCCATAGCTATCCTTGAGTGGTCCTTCGATGATTGGTTCATTATTGAAGAATGACGAGCGGAGTAAGCCCGTAGCTTCGGGATACTCTATCCCCGGAGGAGAGTAGCTGGGGCTTGATTCATTTTCGGAATCAGCCAGGAAGATAACCTCATTTCGGTCGTTTTTGCCGAGTAGATATGCAAACCGCGTGCCCTCGTTACCCTGACGGATAGCAATGAGTCTACGGCGCAAACTTTTGTAGGTTGGGCTTGATATGTCATTTTTGCTGCCATCAAGCTCCTGGATTTCTTCACCGGAGAATGCGGCTGCGGCCGTCACTGCACGCGAGAGAAGCAGATCTCGACTAACCTCGGCTGCATTGGCTGCTGCTAGTGCAGAACCAACAAGCCCAACGGCAATTACAACGGCGGTCGCCGAAGTCAAATACTGCATTGGCCGAGCCAGCACCTGCGGCGTGCTCGCAAACAACTTCATGATTTAACTATAGCATGAGCGTTATAGCTTCGAGTTATAAATCAAACTCTAGAATCAGCGCCTTGTGGTCAGAGATAACTTTTTCCGAAGCCGAAAAGCCCGCAATTTTTATTTGCTCATTTACGAAGATGTAATCACAAACTTCTTTCTTGCTGGTCATTAAGTTTCTAGTCGTTAGAAGCCTGTGCTTTATAGATAGGTTTTGCAGTGTATTATTTAAAACCTCCAAAGATTCACTATGTGGCGCAAGGTTAAAGTCCCCAGTTAAAATAATCGGTCCTTCGAGCGTGTCTATATACTCTTTTATTTGCTTCATTTGCCGCATGGTTTCATCATTACCGTTCTTGTGAGAGGGGACATGGTGACCGTGATGAGTAATGACATGAACCGGACCACTCTTTGTTTCCACCAAACAATGGAGGAAGTTCCTAACGTTATAGTCATGCTTTGAGAAGTCAAAATCATCGACATGCTCGAGGTTGGTGTAGAAGGTATTAGTTTCTAAAATCGGTAGCTTGGAGAGAATGGCGTTGCCCGCGCTAGCTTTTTGCTGCATATAATTATAGGTAAAGAGTGGGGCAAAAGCAGAAAACGTTAATTCCCCTAGATTTTGCATTGCTTGGAGCGGTAAGAATAAACCGGCATACTCGCTTCTTATGTTCATGACTTCTTGAAGGCATAAGATGTCTGCTCGTTCTTCTTTAATGAAGTCAGATATTTGACTCGTGAGCTTGCCGCCCCACCAAGTATTAAGTTGGATTAGCTTCATCGTGCAAACTCCTCTCGGATCCATTCGTCTAGGCTGTCGCCACCACCACCAGCCATACAGACAACCATGTCACCAGCATCAAGGTGTTGGTTGATAACTTGCTTCAGGTTTTCGTCACGTTCGATAGGTTCGGCGATTGAGGGGTCGGCGAGATGGGAAATGAGCTCCTCTGGTGGAATAATCCGCTGCGTTGGGTCTTCGCGGGCCAGGTAGCTTGGAATCCAGTAAACTTTGCTAGCACCGGCAAAACAGTCGCCGTAATCGTTTATCATATAGTGTTGCCGGCGATTAGTAAGCGGTTCGTAGACTACTACGAGGTTTTGATTTTTTTCCTCGGCCATTTCCAGCGCGACACTCATAGCGCCGCGGATTTTCTCGGGTGTGTGGGCGTAGTCACTATAAAGGTTGGGTACGATTTGCTCCATACGCCGCTGCAGGCCAGGGAAATTATTCATAATCCCAGCAAGCTTATCCATGTCTGGTTCATGGGTAAGGTAACCAATCGTTTGCATGGCAAGCCAGGCGTCCAAACGATTGTAGAGGCCAGCCAGCTCTAGCCCATATATATTTTCTTGCACAACCGAAGCATCCAAAATCTTTTTATTATTTGCCGGCCTAGTGTCCAGGTAGTCAGCGTCTTCTTGCCACATAACCGTGTAGGTGCTCTGTTCGATAAATTCCTGAAACGCCTGTTGATAGTCTTCGCGCGTGGGGAAAATCTCGTGGTGGTCCCACGTCACACCGGTGATGAGGCTGATGTGCGGCTCAAACGCCAGGAAATTCCTGTCAAACTCATCACATTCGTAGACAAAGTACTCGGACCCTGGTTGGAACTGGCCCATATCACCGAAAGGAATCTTGGCACCTACCGAGTAGCTTATTGGCAGGCCGAGCTGTTTGAACAGCCATATGACCATTGCGGTGGTGGTGGTTTTGCCATGTGTGCCGGCGATGGCAATGAGCTTGAGCTGCTTGTCCTGCAGAATCTGATTGAGTAATGTATCGCGTTTGGATATCTTGATGCCTTGCTCTTCGCAATATTTGAGTTCCGGTGCATCAGGGTTCTCGAGCGGTAACGCTGAGGTATATACAAACCAGTCAATCGGGTTTTTGTCATGCACGGCCATTATCTGTTCGCGCGTCTGGCCTATGTGTATATTGTCCAGGCCATGCTTCCGCAAATAGTGGATATACTGGGAGTCTTGTTTGTCCGAACCAGATACCTCGTAACCTGCCTCTTTGGCAATTAATGCCAGAGGTCCGATAGCTGTTCCGCCTATACCTGAGAAGAAGATGTGCATAAATACAGCGTACAGCGGTTAGCGGTTAGCGTCTAGTTGTTAAAAGGCTGGACGCTATTCACCGAAGGCTATACGCTATATCTATGCATAAGCGGAAGCTTCATCATCTGCTGGTCAGACTTCGGCCGATCAGTTATTGGTACTTTGTTGTGGTTTTTCTGGCCAGTGGCTTCGTGGCTGCCTATGCTCTCAGGCAAAACAACCTGACGGCCATTGAGCTTCGCGACAGAGTGCTGCAGGTTGACAAGGAGAATGGTGATGTCGAGATGGCGCTCAGGGAATTGCGCGAATATACCTATTCCCATATGAATGCTCGTTTGTCGAGCGACACAGGTATCTACCCACCTATCCAGCTTAAATATCGTTATGAAAGATTGGTGGCCGCAGAGCAGAAGCGTGTTGAAGGTGATAATCAAGACCTTTACGCCGCCGCCCAACAGGATTGTGAAAGACGTTTTCCTGGAGGTTTTTCTGGCGGCAACCGATTGCCCTGTATTCAGGAGTACATCGATGCTCATGGTGCACCGGATGCGAAACCGCAGCCGATCCCTGATGGTCTGTACAAATTTGACTTCGTGTCTCCAGTTTGGTCGCCGGACGTTGCCGGCTGGTCGCTTGTGATTGCGGGCGTAGCGTTATTTTTGCTCATAACGCGTGTTGCAGCTCAGATTTGGGTCAAGCACCAGCTATACGATTGAGCTCTTAATCAAATAATCTGGCTTGTCTAGATTTGGATCATATCGGGCTCATCGTGACGGCTGCTCCGATCTACTCCGTACATAAACAAAAAAACGCTTTGGCATTGCCGAAGCGTTTTTTTGGGTGAACTTTTAGTTGTTACTGGGTAGGTTGTTGGTTATTTTGTTGGTTTTGATCGTTTTCCTGGGTTTGTTTTTGATCCTGTTCACTGCTGCCTTGTTGCTGATTGTTGCCGTTTGTTGGAGTTGCTTGCTGATTATTCTCACATTTTTGACCATCTGGGTTGGCTTTCTTGTATGCTTCGACAGCCTTTGCAACTTGGCCATCAGATTTGAGGTTTTCCCAGAAGACTACCTGGTCACGGTTTATGAGCATCTGGTCTTGTGGACCGTGAAGTTCACAACCGAGTTTTACCAGTGAAATATCTTGTTGTGACTGCTGTTCGCCTTGTTTTGGCTGAACCTGCTGATTTACGCGCAGATAGTAAATGTCGGTAACACCAACATATTTGTTATTTAGCTCGCGAATTTTACCGAAGTAAACCTGTCCGCCGTTAAGAAATACGGCCTGCATCTTGTCCTTCGCTACAAAGCGACTCTCGTCTTTCCCGCGATAATTCATAATGAAACCGATGACTGCAAGTGCGAGGAAGGTGAGCGAAAACAGCATGATTACTGAAGTAATGTTATGAAACGAGAGTATGTTGCCGTTTCTCTTGCTTTCACTGGTTACGGCGCTATGCCGTGGGCCCTGAGAGTTGCCCGTATTACTTGTCGGGGGTACGGTTTGGCCGGAGCCGTTACCAGGCTTTCCGGGACGATTCATCCATTCCATATACTTTCCATTCCACCTTTTATCGTTTTAGAAATGCTATTAGATTACAAAAGCTAGTGTAATGCATAAGCGTATAGAAGTGCAACATCTTGGCATGCTCATTAACAGGGGAGACGGGCGGACTTCTTGAGGTGAATTACACACTAAACCATTGACAAGCCGAAATACACCAGAGTATGTTAGGGGTACCATTACTAATTACAAGAGAGGGAGATCTTAAAAGCTATGGCTTACAAGCACACAAACTCCAAGGGTGTAACTTATTACTTGAACTCAAAGAAAGTTACCCTTCGCGGTGGTAAAGAGCAGACTATCTATTACTTCAGCAAGGACGAGCGCCCAGAAGCTACTGACCTGCCAGATGGCTACACAGTAAACGAAAACCCACGCAACGGTTTCCTGACTGTTAAGCGCAAATAATTTAGATAAACATTTTTGCTAAAACTCCAAAACACCCCGGTTTTCCGGGGTGTTTTTTATTGCGCTGCTATGACGCACCCTATACACTAGAGGTGTGTCAAAAACAATTCTCGAGGTAAGCGATCTCACGAAAAAATACGGTCGAAAGAAAGTCGTGGACGGCATCAGTTTTGATGTCAAGGACGGTGAAATCTTCGGCATCTTAGGCCCGAACGGCGCCGGAAAAACTACAACTCTGGAGATGCTTGAAGCATTGCGCCCTATTGATGGCGGTAGCGCAACGCTGGCTGGCTTGGACGTCAAATCCAATCCTGACAGTATCAAAGCGCTTATTGGTGTGCAGCCACAGACGCCTTCTTTCGAGGAAAAGACTAAATTAGTGGAGTTGATTGAATTCTTTGCAGCAACTTATGGGGAGACGGTGGATGCTAGAAAATTTCTAAAAAGCGTCCAGTTAGAGGAAAAAGCAAATAGTTACCCTGAGCAGCTATCAGGTGGGCAGCGCCAGCGCTTTAGTATTGCGACTGCTCTTGTGCACGGTCCAAAATTGTTTTTCCTGGATGAACCTACAACGGGGCTTGATCCACAAGCTCGGCGCAACTTATGGGATCTGGTACGTAAGGTGCGCGATCAGGGTGTAACGGTTGTTATGACCACGCACTATATGGAAGAAGCCGAGTTGCTATGTGACAGGGTAGCCATCATGGATAATGGCAAAATTATAGCTCTCGATACTCCAAAGAATCTCATTAAGAATCTATTGAAAAAGGGTTTCAAAAAGGCACAGCATGTGGAGCAGGCAAATCTGGAGGATGTGTTTATTGATCTGACCGGAAAGGCACTGCGAGAATAGCTTATGAAAAAATCATTCCTACCCATTTTTACGTTCATTAAAATTGATGTTCGTCGTCTATTTCGGGACAAGGTCGCAATCTTCTTCACCTTTGCCTTTCCACTGATCTTCTTATTGATCTTCGGCACGATTTTCAGGGGCGACAGTGATGTGTCTTTTCGGGTTGCACTACTGAACCAATCAGAGACTGAATTTGCCAGAAGTTTTGTTGATCAAGCCAAAAAGAATCCAGTGCTGAAGATTGATGAAGAAGTGACGACGCTCGATCAGGCCAAAGAAAAGATGAACCGTGGTCAGCTGGACGCTACTATTACGCTTCCCGAGGATTTCGGAAGCATCCAAAATGCAAAACATCCGAGTGGCCAGGCACAGATTCTGTATGACCAGAGTAATGAACAGGCGGGGCGCACCCTAGGGTCTATTATGGAAAGTGTCTTCGCAGACATAAATAAGCAGTTTGTACAAACCGAAGAACCGTTTACGGTTGCGGTTGAATCGACAGCCACCAAGGGCCTCACGCAGTTCGACTACACCTTTTCAGGTCTCCTGGGTTTTACGCTTTTGTCGCTGGGTGTTTTTGGCCCAACTTCGGTCTTCCCTCGGCTCAAGCAACGCGGTGTTTTGAGACGTTATCAGACGACAACTCTCAAAGTCTGGCAATATTTCACCGCAAACGTATTATCCAACATGGTTGTTGGTATTTTGTCAGTGGCGACAATGTTTGCAGTCGCACTCACTATATTCGATCTGAACATGCGAGGCAGTTATTTGCAGCTTCTGGTTGTAATTCTGATTGGTGCAACACTCATGTTCGGTATCGGATTGGCTATCGGCGGTTGGGCAAAGAACGAGAACCAGGCAGCACCGCTTGCACAATTGACAGCTATGCCAATGATGTTCTTATCCGGGGTATTTTTCCCGACATTTCTGATGCCAGAATGGCTGCAAGCGATCACACGGTTTATCCCACTGACACCGATAGTGGAGAGTGTGCGTTTTATTGTGACCGAAGGAAAATCACTGCTTGATCTAGGACCGCAGCTCGCGCTCATGTTCGGCTGGCTCGTGATTATCTATATCATCGCTTTCCGCGTTTTCCGCTGGGAGTAACTAGGGCTGTGACATGTCAGTAATCAGGCAGCAACGCGAGCCGGGAATTTCTTTTATAATTCGATGCCGCAACGAGGAGGCGTATCTAGCTCAGAATCTCAGTTCGCTGAGAAAAATTACTATTCCACATGAGATCCTAGTGATTTTTCACTTCTGCAGTGACAGATCAAGAGAGATTGTTGAAGAGTACAAGGCTGCTGGTCTCCCAATCAAGACATTTGAATATACGCAGGAAATATCACGATCTGGGTACGAAACTCTTGTTACGCCGGCCGATCACCCGGCATCGATAATGACATACTATACTTTCTGTTTTGGTAAGGCGAGCTATAACTGGCTGGTAAAATGGGACGCAGATTTTGTTGCTACGACTGAACTTATTCGACGTATCAACGCCCTGAAGTCTAGTTACACCAGTCCGACACGAGTCAGGATCGGCGTAAGATTGACTGAAGGGATTATCAACAAGGAGGATTACCTATACAACTGTCTCATTGGTTTTGGCAAGCATGTGTTCTGGGAGACGCCACTTTTTGTGCCTGAAGCACGGCAGGTTGGAAATGCTGAGCCACTGATTGATTCGATTCCGTCTACAGTCCTGAAAGATTACTGGAAGAAAAAGCCGTGGTTTATGCGACAAGGTAGCTACGATAAAGAGCTCGCGGAAAAATATCGAAAGCTGGTCGAAATGCTTGGTCCGGAACCGCCAGGCATGGCCAGGGCCAGTAACCCTGACTGCGACGCTATCTATTGGAAAGTGATACAGGGTAAGGATTCGCTTCAGCGTCTTGGCATCATGCTCTATGAATAACCGATACACCGATACTGCCCGACCTGATATGATTACTTCATGAAGCAGAAACACCTGCCTGTAGCAGCCTGGGTACTGAGCTTATCAGTTGTGGCTTTAGCGATTGCTGCTTGGGGAGATTCTGTTCGCTGGCAGCTAGACAAACTAAACGCCTATGCATTATTTCCGCTATTTGGGTTGCTTGCCTTTAGTTTGATGTGGTCACACTATGTCATGAGCGCTGTACGCGCCTATACCGGATATGACAGGGGAATACTGCGAGCATATTTCAATACTACTTCGGCAATCGTTCTGTATTTGTTATTGCTCCATCCGGGACTGCTCATTTGGCGATTGAAGGTCGATGGGTATGGCATGCCGCCGGCCAGTTACAAGGCGTACGTAGGCGACGCGCTATACGGCTTCGTACTCCTTGGCTTTGCAGCGTTTCTCGTGTTTATTGTGTACGAACTTCGTCGTCTCAAGTTTGTTTCGAAATACAAAATGTGGCTGCAATATGCGAGTGATATCGCCATGGTGCTGGTTTTTGTACATGGGTTAAAGCTCGGTAGTGCCCTTCATGCTGGATGGTTCCGAACAATTTGGCTTCTCTACGGTATCATCTTGGTGGTAGTTATCCTCTACTCACGTCTTGCAGAATCACGCCGCAAATAGCAATTGCAAAAAACATACTATTGTGCTATAATATTAATATATGAGTGAAATCATTCAGCCAAGTTTATTCGAATCTGACGAAGACTTAAAGGACAACACGAGTGCTCCGTCTTGGGATATCTCCCTGATACCTTCTCGTTTATATGAGAGCACGAGAGACCCGTCTCAGGCCGCGTTGGATCAGGGGTGGGGCTGGCAGCCAACAGCGGTGACCTCCATAGACTTGACTACCGAACTAGAGGATGACCTATCGTCGAATCAGACAGATGCTTGGCAGCCGCCAACCGCAGCACAAAAAAAGCGTGTCCGGGCAATGATTGCAACGACACGGGAAAGTTTACGTCAGAAAAGGTCGTAAACTGTATACTAGAAATCGTTTATGAATATTTGGGATAAATTAGCACCACCATTCTTTGTATTGGCACCGATGGATGACGTGACTGACACGGTATTTCGTCAGGTTGTTGGTGACTGTGCGCCGCCCGATTTGTATTTTACCGAATTCGTTAATGTCGATGCGTTGCAAAGCAAGGGCAGGGAGGCGACGCTTAAACGGTTGCGATTCTCTGAAAAAGAGCACCCCATTATTGCGCAAGTATGGGGCTTGAATCCTGAAAACTTCCGTAAATCAGCCGCGGAAATTGCCGAGATGGGCTATAACGGAATTGATCTGAATTTCGGCTGTCCGGATAAAAACGTCGTACGGAATGGCGCATGTTCGGCCTTCATGAAGCCAGAGAACAGGGAGCGGGCACTTGAAATTATACAAGCTTGCAGGGAAGGGGCGCCTGCCCTTCCCTTGTCCGTAAAGACTCGGCTGGGTTTTAACGATGTGGACCTGACATGGCACGAAATACTTTTAAAGCAAACACTTAACGCGTTAACTATTCATGGAAGAACACGAAAGCAAATGAGCAAAGTGCCGGCGGACTGGAGTGTGATAGGACGAATTGCTGAGATGCGCTCTTCCCTCTCGCCTGCTACGAAAATCATTGGTAACGGCGACGTATTGAACAAACAACACGGGCGGGAATTAGCTGAAAAGTATGGGCTTGACGGTATCATGATTGGCCGCGGCGTATTTCAGGACCCATTCATATTTGCGGATGACAGTCCGTGGGGGCAGTACAACAAGCAGCAACGCATCGATGTATATACTAAACACGTTAAGTTATTTGCCAAAACATGGGCGCAAAACGAACGCAAGATTCATACGCTTAACAAGTTCTGCAAAATATATATCCAAGGCTTCCCTGGTGCTAAAGAGCTTCGTGAGAAATTTATGGCCGCAGAGTCAACCGATGAGCTATTAGAGCTTCTACGAGCCGAAAAACAAGAGTAGAATAAGCTTATGCAACGTTACGACGAAGACGAAATAGAGCATATTTATTTGGAAGACGAGGATGAAATACCGCGCCAGGACACAAAGCAGCACGGTCTGACGCCTGCCATCGAGAGCCAGGAGGCGTACAAAAAAATGTGGTATGTCGTGGTGGGAATAATATGGGTCGCTGCACTTCTGGCATTTGTCCGCGGAATTTCTCTTGATCGATTTATGGCTGACTTTATGGCAGTCTTTTTTATAACTTTCGCGTCGTTTAAGTTTATTGACATAGAGAGATTTGCCCATGCGTATCGCAGCTTTGATATTATTGCCAACCGCGTCAGGCCATGGGCATATGCGTTCCCTTTTGTGGAAGCTTTCTTGGGCTTTTGGTATCTGCTTTCCGAGGCACCGCAGAACTTGAATATACTTGCGCTTGCCGTGACGGGCAGCGCACTTATTGGCGCATTCCGTGAGTCGAAACGCAAATCGCGCTTTAAGTACGCAGCTATGCGGGCGTTTATACGATTACCGCTTGCGCGGGTTAGCTTTATTGAAAATACGACGATGTTTCTATTGGCACTAGCGACGTTTACCCTGAAAGTGTAGTTATTCTTACAATTACTACAGGGGATGAATTATCCCTCTTATTTATTGTGAGATATTTCATAGCCTAAGGTATGCCTCGGGCTTATGATGAGCGTGGCTTAAAACTTTTATAGCTTGTTAAACAGCTTGAATTTTGACCAATTGGGAGGGTGCATGCCAAAGAACGTAGTCCGGCAAAGTTTGAATAAACCACTTCATAAAGTCGGATTATGGCGGATGTCTTCATGGGCCATGCATCACAAACGGCTCACTGCAGCAGGCTTGGTTGTATTCATGGTTGCTGCAATCCCGATAGCTAGTCTTGCTCTGTCCGATACCGGTGGCATTGCTCAACAGGCTCAACAAAAAACTTCACCGGATCAGACCAAAGACGCCCAGGAACCAGGAGGGCAAAAAGAATCATCGACAATAACTGAAGAGGGGGAGCAGCCGATGCAGAGTGATATAAAAATAGAGTCCAACAGCAGTTTACAAGGATCGGATTCCTCTGACGTTGATGTGCGTGTGAACGGGCAAAATATTCCTGTTCCACACAACGGCTCAGTGCATAAACAAATGCAGTCTGACGATGGCAACGCCACAATTGATATACAAGTAGATAACAACTCCAGTACACATAACTCTTCGTCTTCGTCGACGGTCATTGTTGAACAGCATTCTTACACCACGGGTGATGAAACAGAAGACACAGGAGGTAGCAGCCGACACCCAGACCGTCGGTAGGTATGAGCATAGAGTTTGTCAGTCGACTTTGTGGCATGAGGTATATGCTTCCCACGGAGCCGGGTGATAAAGCCCGAAATAATAATTAATAAAAGGAGGGAAACATGAAAAAAGTAGTAAGAATCGCGGCTTTGTCAGTGATGGCTCTTAGTCTCACCGGCGGTGTAGCTGCTGCGCATTCGGGCTCTATCGGTACTACCGGTCCGGACTCGACAAACAAAATCGAGCACAAGAACCGGGACACCCGACGGGTTCAGAATGACAACAACGTACTAGCGGTAAATTACAACCCGCAAGAGGCACGTACCGGTCGTGCACGTGTTAGCCACAACACAACCGGTGGTGATGCCGAAAGCGGTGACGCCACAAACGACAGCTTGCTACGCGCACGCGTCAGCGTCAACAACAGTGGATCTGGCGGAACGTCGGGTAGCGGCGGTGGTGGTAGCAACTCAGCTACAATCAACAACACAGGTCCTGATTCCTATAACAAAGTTGAGTTTGACAGCAGCAGCTATGTGAGTGTCAGGAACAACAATAATGTCGGTGTTCTAAACGTCAACGAGCAAAAAGCTAAGAGCGGTAGCGCTCGTGTGAGCGGTAACACAACCGGTGGTGACGCAACGAGCGGTGATGCTTCGAACATCAGCACCAACGAAACCACTATAGAAATTCGTAACTAATCTCGGTATCTCAGGTATTAGTACTTCTATAGTAGGCACGAGGCAGGGAAAGTCTGGCTGTAATCAGTCAGACAACCCTGCCCCACAAACAGATTAGCATGACAGGAGACAGTCGCCATATGAAGCATCAAATTTCGAGACATGACACAAGTGCACGCAAATCGCATAGCATTATCCAGATGAGTACATTGGGCCGCATCCAATATCAGGTACCTACTCATCGATTTGCGCCGCAGACTACAACTGCCGCTTCTGTTATTTCTCGAACACAGTTGGCAGTGTCGCGTAGTTTTACAGGCATCATGATAGTACTCATGACGCTTTTCTTCCCGGCTGGTGCTTATGCTCAAGATGCTTCTGTATCGGAAACAGCGACAGCACCAATTTCCACGGAAGCACAGCCACCATCACCAACCCCTAGTACGCAGGATCAACAACAACCCGCTCCTCAGCCTACGTCGGAGCCACAATCATCTGCCGCCGCTCCGACGCAGCCTGCGATACCCAAAGCCGGCCCCAAAAAGCCTGCTCCAGAACCAGTCAAGCCAAAGACCGGACCGCAAAAGCCAAACGGCGCCGACGCCAATAAATATACCTATAACGAAAAAACCGGTTTATGGGAAAATGGCACCTATGCATGGGATCCGATTACCGGCCAGGCAAAGCCGATGAATGCGCAAGATTTTAGTTATAATCCAGAAACTAAAGCATGGGATACAAAAGACTGGCGCTATGATGCTAAAGAAAGTAAATATGTGCCAAATACGATCAGTATGAATGCACAGCATGACGGTAGTGAAATCAAACTTAGTGATGATGCTGAAGACTTCTTTGCTCTATATACGGACGCAAGTATAACTAATCTGGTAGACTCAACCGCCCAAAGCGGTGATGCATGGGTGACGGGTAATACTTCGGCCGGAAGCGCATTAACAGGCGATGCCCTAACGGTCGCCCATTTATTTAACCTTATTAACTCAACTGCTGGTTTCCAGGGTGGCAGCGAAATAGCGACGTTCAGCTCTGATATTTACGGTGATGTATTCGGCGATTTGTATATTGATCCGGCAGCGCTTGCGGCTCTGCAGCCGGCATCCGGCGCTGGCAGCTCAAGTGTCAATGTGAATGCGGACATTAACCAGACGATTGCAAATGATGTTACCTTGAATGCCCAAAGTGGTAACGCCAATGTCACACACAACACATCCGCCGGCAATGCCACAAGCGGCTCGGCTAACGCTGTTGCAAATATCGTCAACATGATGAATTCTGCTGTAAGCAGCGGAAGCTCATTCCTGGGACTGCTCAATATTTACGGCAGCTTGAATGGTGATATTCTGTTGCCACCAGGACTTCTCGATATGTTGATTGCCAACAATGCTACAGGCCAGCAGTCGAAGGGAGCTCAGAGCACCAGTCTAGATGTTGATCTGAATGATACGCAGTCTATCGTCAACAATATCAACACCGCTGCAACGTCCGGTAACGCGAATGTTTCGAACAACACCTCGGCTGGAAATGCCAACACGGGCAATGCCCAAACTAATGTCACCATATTAAACCTGACCGGTAGAAATGTCGTGGCGGCCAACTCCTTGCTCGTTTTCGTTAATGTGCTTGGTGAATGGGTTGGTGTGATTGTCGATGCCCCGGCCGGCAGTACTTCTGCGGCTTTGGGGACCGGGGTGACCGAAAATACTGTTAACGATGCTGAATATGACGTAGATACCAATAATAAGATTGTGAACAACGTCAATGTCACTGCACAAAGTGGTGACGCAAACGTGACCGG
>CAZNIN010000006.1:28684-34381 GCA_964573155.1 uncultured Candidatus Saccharibacteria bacterium
AGATTGTGAACAACGTCAATGTCACTGCACAAAGTGGTGACGCAAACGTGACCGGTAATACCAAGGCTGGAAACGCCACAACTGGGGATGCGACAGCGAGCGCAAACGTCGCAAATATCGTCAATAGCAGCTTCAGTCTATCTGGCTGGTTCGGTGTATTGTTCATAAATGTCTTCGGCAGCTGGAACGGTAGCTTTGGAGTGGATACGGCTGCAGGTAACAAGCCAAAATCGCCAAGCACAAAGCCGGGTAGCAGCAACGTTGCGGGCAGTAATGCAGCGCCAAAAGTCTTCCGCTTCGTTCCAAGCGATGGTGGTAGTGGTGGTACGGCGCTCGCCTCTGTTGACATGAGCAATCCGTCCAATGCTCAAGTAGTAGCGCAAGCAGTCAAAAGTGTACAGGACAAGCTAGCCAAAGACAGGACAGGAAGCGTCAAGGAAGATTATCGTACTGTAGCAGCTGGATCTGGATCCAATGGAAGCCCATCATCGCAAAACGCTGATTATGGTCTGCCAATCATTGGTTTCGCTCTTGGTGGCATGCTGCTTGGCGGAGAACAGCTCATCAGCCGCCGCCAACGTCGCCGTCTAATTGTTAGCTAGTGGGTGTCTGCTTGCTTCATGCAGTTTTGGCTCGAGCCCTCGGTGAATAATTGACAACCTATCAGAGTATGCTGTTCTACTTTATTAGAAGTTGTATTGTATACAGCAATATATTCCCGGCTGGGGTTATTATCGGTATCCATAATGCGTACTATAATCCTGTCTTTGGCTACAAATCCTTGTGGTATCACTTGGCTAATACTGTCACTCAAGGATGAAGGATATGGCGCAAATACTGATTGTGTGCCAGTAGCTACGTCTAGCACCTGGTATTCGGAAGCTTCGTGTAAGGTGGGAAAAAAGAAAACTTTATCACCCGCAAAGTCTGGGAGTTCAAAAAAATTAAAACTATCGCGTAGTGGCTCCGGAGCATCTTGCGACGCCAAGTTAACCTGGAAAAGAGTTGTTGCGCCAGTATCCACTGCTTCTTCCATGAATAGCCTATCGCCTCTAGTGTATATGCTATAAATACCGCCTGAACCCGTCGGTAATTCACGTGTCGTGCCTGTAGCGAGATCAAGTGAGAACAAGTTGGTGTCTATCACAGGCTTATGTACCTCGTCTGCCCGAAGCTCGTATTTTGTAGCCGGTTTGTCGGCAAAGATTACGGTGTCGTTATCTAGCCAGGCTGGCGTAGCATAGCTCATCTCGGTGGTGTAGTCGGTATCACCG
The DNA here is from genome assembly GCA_964573155.1 of uncultured Candidatus Saccharibacteria bacterium. Taxonomy (GTDB): domain Bacteria; phylum Patescibacteriota; class Saccharimonadia; order Saccharimonadales; family JAGQNK01; genus JAGQNK01. The sequence goes on from CAZNIN010000006.1 coordinate 29,959, forward strand.
TAGGCCTCTGTGAAGCCTTCACCTACAGTACGTACATTTACCGCAAAGTCCTTGGTGGTGTATGTACGGATATCCCACACAGATAGTTTGTTTGTCTGGGTCCATAGTAGAAGAAAGCCGTCCGGAGAAACATTGCAGCAAAAATCACCGGCTACATCTTCGCGAGCCCCAGAAAATACAGTATTAGACTCTCCGGTCTGCAAATCCAGTACCTTAGCTGTAAATTTCTTGTCCGTGCCACTCCCCTCCTGGTCAGCATAAGCCAAAAAGTGATCGCTCATTATTCGGGGGTCACCTCCCTGCGAAAGTAAACGGTAGGTTTTGTTGGCCGCTAAGTCATATAGGTAGATACCAGGGTCACCTTCGAATCCGAGGGATGAGCCGGTGAATATTATTGTATTAACGTCTGTGTCAACCTTTTCTATTGTGGGCAGCTTAGATTCTACCTCTTCAAACTTTTCAGGATTGTACGTGACATATCCCGCCACATTGTCATCCATATAGAATTGCGGCTTAGCCTGGTTGAGGGTGGTTGTTGTCGGAGCGGTTTCATCTGCCGATTTCGTTCCTGTTATGTAATATAAAGCTGTAGCTATGGACAAGAGTAGTATGAGGGCAATACTAAAGACTAATACCTTTCGGCTGCTTGAAGACGGTCGTTTTTGGGTATGAGAGCTGAGAATGTCTACACTTTGGCTTTGTGATGTGACCTGTTCCCGTGCATTGATTGGATCATCTGTTGTATTTTCGTCCTTCATAGGCAAATTGTAGCAGACAATTGTCAGAAACTTATCATAGCTTTCTTATGTAATGAAAAAAGCCGCCCTTACGGACGACTAATTCAATTTTTTCCGTCTTTGGTGGGGGTGACAGGACTTGAACCTGTGACCAATCGGTTATGAGCCGACTGCTCTAACCACTGAGCTACACCCCCTCGTCGGAATATGATGGTGCGGTTTTCGTATCACTAAAAACCCATCAAGATCCTTCATCTTCAAATTCGCGGAGGGATCCGCGAGCTTGCACAACTGCACATGCAGTAACAGGGATGAGTATATCATTAATTTGCGTGAAAGTTGTATACTAAGCTTCAGTAATGTTGGAAAAAATCAAAAAACTCGAAAAACATCCTTACACACAAGAGTTCAAAGACGTTCGTGTATTGGGGTTGATAGCCTTTTGTGTCATCGTGTTGTTGGTGAGTTGGAGCGGAGTGCGGGTTATTGAAACGAACTACAAGCTCCAACAACAGATTGCTCGTATGGAAGAGGAAACCAAGCTTTTGGAGCTGGAAAACGCCAACAAAAAGTTAGAAAACGAATATTATCACACCGACCAATATCTGGAGCTGCAGGCGCGCAAACAATTCGGCAAAGCTGCACCTGGAGAAACGGTGCTGACTGTTCCAGAAAGCGTCGCCTTGGCAAATACCGTAGATTTGGGTCAGGAAAAAAACAACTCAGAAAGAACTAAAAAAACTGACAAACCATTTTATCAAAAGAACTTTGAGGCTTGGATGAGCTTTTTCTTCCGGAAAAATAGTTCGAATGCACATCAGGGGTAGTATACTCGTCACATCAGTGAATTATTCGGCAGATAATACATTGATCCGTTGATACGATATGGATGCCATAAAGTAATCAAGGAGGTAGTGTATGGCACGTGGAAATTTTGGAAACCCTCAGCAACATTCAGAAGCAGGTAAGAAAGGCGCCCAGGCTCAGCCAACTGAGGCCAAGGCAAAGGGTGGCCGCAATAGTCGTGGTGGCGGGAACAAAAGCAGCAACTCATAGAAGCTGAGAGCATACGGATATAGCAAAAGAGGCTGATCATCAGCCTCTTTTGATGCGTAAATCTAGTTCATGATAAGTATAGAAAACTGCAGTACCATGGCTATACACACCCAGGCCAGATACGGTACAAAGGCAAGGGACGAGAGTTTCGAATGTTGCCATATAGCTACCATTGCCCAAAGGATCGTAATCAATACCAGCAAGATATCGATAGCAGCCAATAGATTATTCCTGATGCCAAATTGTATGGGCGTAAAGATAATATTAAAAAATGCGTTGAGCCAGAATGGCAGAGCAGTTTTCCAAGTGATGGATCCTCGCTTCATCAGGACTAGAACATAGATATTGACAACTACTATGATCACATACAAGACAGTCCATACTTGGCCGAATACTGACTCGTCTGGAGCCCAAGCTGGCTTTTCTAATTGGTTATACCACCCTGCTTCATTCATACTTTAAGTGTAGCCGAGCGGCATATCCTTGGGATGTAAGTTATGTAACAGTTGATCTAAAGTAAGTCTTTTTACAACAGGACATTAAGTAGAATCATGGTTATCGACGAGGTGCATACTCCTGATTCTTCGCGTTTTGTCATTGCTGATGGCTTTGATGATGCTGTTACCGAAGGACGGAAGCACGAAAGTTTATCAAAGGAATTCTTGCGGGACATTATGTTGACTCGGGCAAATGGTGACGTAGACCGGGCAAAGGAGCTTATGGCTGAACCATTGGATGAAGAGACTGTTGAAGAGGCTCTCGCACGGTATCAACAGCTCCGCGATATATTAAAAGATTAGAATCTTACGATGAACTATGTGTCTTGATATATATGCATAAATAGTATATAATTGTTATTTATGCAGCGTATAAGGGAGACCTCAAGAGGTTTAGAAATCACACAGGACACTGATGTCCTGACTTTTGGATACCCTCACGAAGGTGTGCTAAATGTTGGGTTAAAGGAGTCAGCGTTACATGAAAGAGAAGGGAGCCGTCTGTTCGTTATAGATGGTCGAGACAACATGCGCGATTTTGGTGAGTGGCTCACCAGGTTGGATGTTTCTGCTGAAGAAAAGGTTTTGTTATCTTCAAGCTTTGAAGGATACACTTTAGATAGCCATACGGCAATCGGTTGTGTATCTGCGGTCCCACGGCCAAGAGGTAGCAGCTTGGCTGAATTCATGAGTGAGGATGCTGAAAATGCTGAAATAGGAACAGATCTAATAGAGGATCTTAGCGTTGTTATCGGTGCCGTCAAAGAGATATTGGGTGACAGGCACCCTCTTCGGACGCGCGTGCAAGAAGAAGCCTTTGCGTATCCATTGGGCACTCCCGACGGCATGTCGCCCTTAATGTTGGCGCGTCAGACGTACAATCAGCTAACTCTCCAATTTGACGAAGTTCTAACACATGAACCTTTGCCAGTTGAGGCAGCCCAAAAGTTCGGTGGCTGGGTGGTAAGCGGCCTTGGCTCGATAAAAAACAAATCTGTTTGGGGCTGATGAGCCGCAGCTAGATTAAATCCATTAGCTGTCTCGAGATTGCTGAGAAATCGCGTAACGGAGGAGTGTTTGTCCCGGATGCGCCTTCATTCGCCCAGTCGATCACTACTTGTGTAATTGATAAATCTCGTATGTCCTCCGGAAACTCTACACGGACAGTCTCTTCAGAACCGTCAGGTTTTTCAAATTCAGCTGTTACGAACAATAAATCATCTACACGGCTGATTTCAGCTCCAGACTCTGTCTCAAGCGTACGCATTTCGTGCCCATCTAAATTTATTGGTAAAGCTTCTTCTGCTCTACGTAGGGCGGTGTCTGCGGTTTCCCACAGCTCTCGCATGGCTTCGTGTGCTTGTTGTCGTGTGGTGTTCATACTGTACTTCCTTATCTGTGAAGTTAAGTATACTAAACAATTTAATAGCAGCCGATAGTCAAGAAAAAAAGCCCTTTCTTTCGATAAGACTTTTTTCTTGGTAGCCCAAGTACATTCGAACTGGAATGCACTCCTTTGGGAGTTAGCTTATTAGGGGATACTCTATAGAGGTGAATCAGTGGTAAGTTATTCTACTGCCACGGGCTAGACCTATTTATATTTACTCTTCCCACTCAACACCATGTAAAACAGAAAACTTGGCTATAGACTTTTGCACACTCGCAACAGTGTACCTTCGATACTGAGGAGCGCCAGGCTTATGGAAAAGGTGATATCTTCTGCCTCGCTTTGTCACATTATCTACCACAAGCTCCCTAATATTGCCCGAACGTTTAACCAGGAGCGAATATTCACTACTTCCAGACGATTGTATTCCTTGATGACTTATGCTGCAAGAAGGCGGGCCTTCTCTCCTGCCAAGCAACCACCCCTGTGCTAGATACGAAGGAGAGTCATATGGAATATCATGGTTATTTGCCCATACTACAAATTTTCCACATAATGGAATTATTAACCTGCGTCTTTCTTCTTCTAGCCATTGCTCTTGAATTCTATGTTCTACATCGCCCTGGGTCCAGGCACGCTGTGCAGCGCTCTCTCGTTCTGTAATTTGCATACTCTCTGCAAGTCGTCGAATCTCGTCTCCTGATGTGTCCATAGCTATCTTTATATTCTGATGCGGCTATCTTTAC
>CAZNIN010000007.1:0-20514 GCA_964573155.1 uncultured Candidatus Saccharibacteria bacterium
CACTGTTCCATCTATTGACTCGTTCAAGAATCCCTGCCGATGCTTTACTCGCAATGACTAGGCCGATTTCCGCGTCTACCTGTTCCTCGTGGATTGCTCTCGCATATGCTTCTGCTGTCGTCCCCCCTCCAGAGGCCAAAATAGCTACGCGTGGTCTGTGTAATTCAGCCATACTACCTTCCCTAAAGTTTATGGGTTAACAATATAATATTGATAGATTGTGGTCAATTAAAAAACCACCCCTGTGGTTCAGAGGTGGTTTTATTGCAATCTTTACAATTGCAAGTGTTGTTAGGCGAGCTCGACAGTCGCGCCAGCTTCTTCCAAAGCTTTCTTGGCGTTCTCTGCGTCTTCTTTCTTTGCCTTTTCTAGGACTGGCTTTGGTGCGCCGTCAACGATAGCTTTTGCTTCGCCGAGACCGAGGCCAGTAATATCCTTAACAGCCTTGATAACTGCAACCTTCTGAGCGCCAGCGTCTTTCAGGATGACGTCATATTCAGACTTCTCTTCGGCTGCTGGGGCTGCATCGCCGCCAGCCACTGGGCCAGCAACGGCTACGGCTGCTGCTGCAGGTTCGATGCCGTATTCATCCTTCAGGATGGTCTTTAGTTCGTTTACTTCCAGTACAGTCAAGCCGGTAAGCTCTTCTGCCAATTTCTTTAGATCTTTAGCCACGATAATTCTCCTTCGTGATTAGTAATTTATGCTGAAGCTTTTGCCTCTACGCCGTCGAGCAGACCATGTAGGTTGCCGGAAAGTGCGTTAGTGACATCGTTAAGTGGTGAAGTAAGGGTTGCGATAACCTGAGCGATGAGCTCATTCTTGCTTGGCAAGGTGGCTAGGGCTTTTACTTCATCTGCGCTGAGAAATTTGCCTTCTGCACTAAATGCGCCGACAAATTCTAGCGTAGGCTGGTTTTTGGCAAAACTAGCCAGTACTTGCGCAGGAGCTACTTCGTCTTCGCTATTAAATGCATACAGGAGCATACCATTCAAACTACTGGTGTCGACGTCTTTCAGTGTATCGTGGCCCTGGATGGCTTTGATGACGAGACGGTTCTTTACAACCTTTAGTTTGGTACCGTTGTCACGGCCGGCACGGCGTAGTTCCTGCATCGCTTTCACGGGCGTGCCCTGATAAGCGGCGACGACAGTCATCTTAGAATCAGCCAATAGCTGGCTAACTTCTTCGATGACATCATTTTTCTGGGTTTTGGTTAAAGCCATAGTAATGCTTTCCCTTTTAGTTAAAGTTTTGTTCTTCGGCTCGACCTATCTCCGAGAACTTCTACCAAAATAAAATTGACCCCTGTTACCAAAGGTCAATTCGTGCTCATATAAACAAAACGACTTGTTATAGCACCTCGGCGACATTTTCAAGATTGCTCCGTCGCTGTCTTTGGTAACGCGATAATTTTAGATTACGAGAGCAAAAAAGTCAATCATTCTTGGCCCAGTTGGACACTTTCCACATGCATCTCTTCGAATTCATCCAGCGATAACGCTGTATCCCCTAGTACGCAGTACGTTAGTAGCGTTCGTTTTGCTTCGAGTGTTCTATGCTTCTCTTCCTCGCTATACAGATTTGCGCCAAGGTGATCAACAACTGTGGTCGATGTGGTTTGACCATCTCCTTTACTCAGAGATACCGGTGATTGTGGTTCTGGTCGAGGCAGTTCTTCGCCGTTTCGGTGAGTCACGTTCGACCCAAAACTGGTGTGAGCGAGGCGTTTCTCAAAACTCATATATGTTGTTTCAGGAGACACGACTCCTAATAGTTCTGGTGATGGCAGCATTCCTCTCATATTCTTCATTCCTTTCGGATTAAAAAGGCCCCTCTGTGCGAGGGGCCTTGTAGTTTCTTTTGTAACTAACTCATTACCTCGCGGTTGCGGGGGCTCCAATCTTAATCACGATTGAATGCTGAGTCATGCTGAAAAATTACTCCTGTATGACAAATCTGTCAAGCGATATGCTCTCTCGGCGCGTCTTTGCTATGGGCTAGATGAGGCCCATCTCCCAAAATGGATCTGTGTCATGAGAAGTGACCGAGCGTTTGTAGCCGTCATCCTGGCCACCATAAGGGATACCACTTACTACCTGCTCGGGGATTTCTACTATTTCTACAGTTTTACGAGTCGCAGCCATGCTCATTACCCCTGCTTTTATCCGGCCTATCTCCTGTTGACGCTGTTCCTCAAAATTACCTGCAATATCGTGAACGATTACTTCTGACATACGTATACATCTCCTAAGATTATTAAAAAATCGGCTTTGTTGGTGAAGCCGATTATTGGGGGCTGTGCTGACGGATCTAATCCGCGGCTTCAACCATGCTGAAGCACAGCCCGGTAAGGCTGAGGAGTAGTTGCTTCAACGTCGGTATATTCATGATGTAATACAATACTACGATATTTTGTACTTGACAAGTAGATGGCGTCTCGATACATTGTGTGCTGTGAATAGTGTATTTCAAACCAACATCAATATTGCGAAGCACATCTGCCGCCAGTACGGTTTTGTGCTCGTGATGGCGAAATAGTTTGGAATCCGCGAACGCACAATAATAATCGTACAAGAAAAACAAAACCGGATTCCAAACGAGGAATCCGGTTTTTTTCAAAGAGAGGCCATACGCAATGTCACTCACGGAAGCGCGATCATCAGATGTAAATCGCGAGGTAGAATTAGGACTTAACCTGGTGCAGGCTCGGGATCAGCTTGGCGCAAGTCTGCGAAATCCAATGCTGCACGAAGGTGAATACGAACAGCGGGTTTGTGACTACGTAAACGCGTTCCAGCAAAAGTTCTTTGACGCAGATGGCAACGCTCCTTTTACGAGTTACTCCGATATAGCCAGCACAATCTCGGCGCAAATGCACGCAATGACCGAAGAATCAGGCACTAGTTTTGATATAGCTGATCGGGTACGGGGTTACCATCAAGACGAAGACGCAGTCGTATTAAGCGCCTTAGGATTTTCGGCTATGCCGCGTGCTGTGACGCTGACACTTCTTGATGTCATAGACGACAGACTCCCCAAGACAACAGCACGGAAATGGGAGCTACGGGCTGCTTGACGTAAAAAGAGCATAGAAAATATGAGCAGTATAGAATTTGAGCCAGATGTAGTTACAGCACCAGCCGAACGCAGTTCGGTGCGGCTGGTTTCGCTTGCAGACGTTCATGCTGCAATCGATACGGATAACCGTCCACTGCCTTCGCAGCTTCTACGGGCGGATAGGCTCCTGTGTGAACTTGGGGGGTCTGTTGCTCAACATGTCGAAGTTGATATGTTTAGCGAAGATTAGCGATAGCGGTCTCGCGCGTATACTCGCGAAATAATATCCAGAACTTTTAATTATTATTGTTTGTCTAGCTGCTCGAGCTTGAACTGCGTAGCACGTTCAGCGGCTAACCTAGTGAGTTCTGGGTCTTCGTCTTGATTTACGAACCGCATGTGTTCTGCCAGCATCGGGTGAACCTCAGCAAGTTTTTCATGCATCTGTAGTACTAGCTTGCGATAGCCGGGATGGCCCTGTGGGCTGGTGCGCAGTTCATGAAAATGAAATGCCTCACGAGCGTTATATGTAACCTTCCAGCGCATACGGTGTCCAAGCAGCGTTGCGTACTGGGCTTCATATGCATAACCTTCGCTTTGCAATACAGAATATAGTTGAGCAGAGAGATCAAAGCATTTTTCAAACAAGTCGCTGAGACCAGCTTCTTCCACGAGCGGAGGTACTTCATATCCGTACCGTGGCGTCAGCTGTTGCCACTGAAGATCATCGACCATGCGATGACGCTGAAGATCACGGAAAATGCCATAGTCACATATCAGGTCCCACGTGTAGTGTGCTTGTTCGAGTGCTCGTCCGGGTCGATGGCGGCGATTGAGGCGTTCTCCAATGTAGGTGGTGAAAATCTCGATTTTTCTGTCAATTGACCAGTTCGCAACTTCCTGTTCTATTTCCTCCAATGACAAGTTGCTCGACTCGTAAAGCATGTGCGACACGAGGTCCAGTTCGTTACGAGGCCACACATTTTCCAGCTTGACTGGTTCCTGTGATCCACTGTGCGAATCTGGGAGATATTTCCTGGATAGTTCGGCTACATGCTGCCGAGTTGTCGCCATATACGCAGTTGTTGCCCCACCGCGGTCTGGTTTATCGGCACGCTCCAAGAATGTCGGAATGACTTTGCGCGCTTCTTTTAGGATAGCGTCACCAGTAATCTGGGCTTCCTTGCTCTCACTTGCACGCAATCGCATAATCAAGGCTTCGAGTGCCTGTCCGCTGGCGAATATACCTACCGTTGACTTCGTAGCGACCGGCAGTACTGGGCGGATTGCGTCACAAGCTTGGGCGCGGATTGCGCTGCGCCAAGCTCCATCCTGTTCGTGTTTGGGCGTATTGGAGTTTCGTTGCAAATAATCTGTTAATTCACGCACCATTGACGAGTAAGCTTCAAAAATACTATCCATCGCCGCGTTGTACTTGGTCTTAGTAAGATCATCCAGGTGTTCTGGCGTATAGTATTTGAATTTGCCGTCTGCATCTTTCTGGTCAAAATAAATGTATCGCGTCGATTGCTCAAGATATGCAGCTAATCGTCCCCATTCCAATTGCTTGGTAAGTAGATTGGAAGCGTTTTCGACGACTATGTGTTGGCCAACGAGCTGTTGAACTGAGTCATCTCCAAACGCTGTAATTACCCGTTTAAGTAACGCGTCGTCCTTGCCCGCTGCTGCTGCAAATTCATCAAGTATAGTAATGCGCATGTCGTCACCACGCCGAGACAAACGAGCCATTGCGGCGGCAATAGTTAGCGTGCTAAGTTTGTCGGAAAATGCATAAACGTTACCTTCGCTCTCGGTGACTGCTGCCTCCAGAAATTCTTTACCAGCAGCAGTTATTTCCCAGCCAGTGTCTGTTTTGGTGAGATATGGGTTGGTAGGTTTTTCGGTCACGACGGGGCTCTCCTCTGTTTTAGCTGCCTTGCTTGTTTTCTTTTTTGGCGATTTTGGTAGAAGCGGCTGGACAGTATTCCATACCATATCTTCAACTTGATCGATGGTCATGAGCTTGTTGCTGCGCACACAGTCTATGCGAAGAAAATCCTTTGGGAATAACTGGCAAAGATCGTCGTATACCTCGACCGCACGCTTCAGGTGGCTTAAATCTGCTTCATGTATATCACGCTTTTTGTCCGTGTACGTGCGTTCGTCTTTTGTGTCGACAAGTTGTTGCGCAATTTCTGCTGGAACGCGCAAAACAATACTTTTGTCTGGTCGCGGTATGCCTAACATCTGAAACTCGAGATTATCAAGCCAAATAAAGTATCCTTTTCGCTGCGCTGCATTAGCAAACTTTGTGCCCTGGTGAGCCATATTGGAGCCTGTAAATCGGTTTGCGAGCACGATTTTACCTTCGTCTAGGGCTTGGCGAATCCGTGGCGCAGCCTCATAACGATCAAGAGCGTAGAAAAGAGAACCTGTATATGGGCCGACTTCATCAGCGGTACCGTACTTCCCATTCAAATATTCGCGGACAAAGTAACTCGACTGTTGTTCATATTGTGGGAAATCAAATGTTTCAACTTCGTAGCCTTCATTCTCGAGCCGCGATATTAATCGCTTAAACTGCGTACCCTTACCTGAGCCATCAGTACCTTCAATGACAATGAATGTTCCTTGAGTTTGCTTCTTTTTACCAATCATCGTGCTTTTAAACCTTTGATTTCCTCTGGTAATGTGCGCTTGTCCTTGAAGGCTCGAGGTAGCATCTGTTCTGGTCGCCAGTTTTCAATAATTTCCTGCAGGTCAGTACCCTGTTGATACTTGCCGCTGAAGCCGTTGTCGCGACCTTCGCCGTAGCTGCCCTCGACTTCGCCGGTCTCCAAGAAGACGGCCTGAGCAATTCGTTCACCGACTGGCAATAGTACCGTTTCATGCTCGTTAAGATTATAGATTTCGAGTGTCAGCCGATTTATGTAGCCAGGGTCAACCCATCCAGCGTCAAAGCAAACCGATACACCGTTTCGTCCCCAAGAGGAGCGGGCTTTGACTTGGTAAGCTCCGGGAGGCTTGATGCCGAAAAACTCATGAGTGTGCGCTAAGATACGTTCACCTGGTCGTAGGGGTATGACCGGATGGTCGGGCGGAATATTGTCCAGTAACTTTACTCCATTGGCGGTGCACCAATCCTGGTGAGCTTCGGCTTGATGTACCTCCCCGAAATACCTTCTGACATCGTTTTCCGAAAACGGGTTGTAGACAAATCCTCGTTGCGCCTGTCCGGTACGATAATAATAGTAACCGAGTGTGACGTCCAAGCTGGCGTGTGCCACATGCTTTGGATTGAATGGCGTGCAGACTATATGGCCATCTTTGATCGCCTGGCGAATCTGAGTGTTGCTGTAGACCCCCACGTTACCTCCCTTTGATTTCATATATTGTACGGTGTAGTAAAACTGTTATGCAAGCTTTAGCACAATATTACAACTATAATCTTGGAAAAAGAAAATGGTCCTGCTTCGAGGACCATTTTCTTTGTAGTAACCTAAGAGGAGCTAGTTCGCTTCGCTTGTGTCTACTGAAATACTTGGACCCATGCTGGTAGCGACAAAGACCGACTTGACGTAGGATCCCTTTATGCTGGATGGCTTGTTGCCTTTTACTGATGCCAGCAATGCTTTGGCATTTTCAGTTAGTTTGTCAGACCCGAAGCTTACTTTGCCGATGCCGACATGAATAATACCAGTGCTGTCGACACGATATTCTACACGTCCGGCTTTGGCTTCTTTGACTGCTTTTTCGACATCGGCAGTGACCGTGCCACTCTTGGGATTTGGCATCAGGCCTTTTGGACCAAGGACACGGGCGTATTTGCCTAGTTTTGCCATCATAGTCGGAGTTGCGATGAGCACGTCAAAATCAATAGTGCCCTTATCGAGCTGCTGCAAGAACTCGTCACTGGCAGCAATATCAGCGCCTGCCTGTTTGGCCTTTGCGGCATCTTCAGTGTCTGCGAATACAGCGATACGGACAGACTTGCCGGTACCAGCTGGCAGAACGATTGTGTCACGAATGTTTTGATCAGCCTGGCGTGGATCAACACCTAGTCGTATGTGCAGTTCTACGGTAGCATCAAACTTGGTTGGATTCGTTTTAGTTGCAAGTTCGAGTGCCTGATTCAGACTGTACACTTTACCCTTCTCTACCTGCTCTGCGGCTTTACGGAATTTCTTGCCCTTACGTTCCAGCTTGCTGCGTATGTTCTGGACCTGTTTTGGCTTTTCTTCTTTCTCGGCTTCTGTCTTTTCGATTTTTCGAGCTTCTTTGGCTTCTTTTTCTTCGGCTTCCGCAATGGCCTTAGCACTGCGTTTACCGGCTTTGGCAACAGTTTCTTTCTTTGGCTTTTCTTCGCTTAGGGTGCCCGCTCCCGCGATTGCTGATTCGATTTCAGCGATCGTGTTCTTTTCTGAAACGTCGAGTTTCAGCTTCTTTGCTTCTTCCAATAGTTCGGCTTTCTTTGCCATGATTATTTCCTCCTGTGGTGCTATCGGCTGCGTAGGCCTCCCACTTGTAGCATTATTTTATTAATCTTCGTAATGTTGCTGAACCGATACACCGAAAAGTGGTCTTCTTGGTATACCTCCCAATGATACGGGATCATATGCTCCAGTAAACAACGCTGCCTCGTTGCTCGGTACGACTACGGGGATTTCATCAGTAATATGATGATCGAGAGATTCGGTTAATTCATCGTACTCTCGTGCTGTTATACCTGCTTCGAATAATTCGCCGGGAAAATATGTTGCCATATTATCCCTCTATTTCGACACCCATACTGCGGGCAGTTCCGGCCACCATCTTCTTGACCGCTTCGACATCATCAGTGTTCATGTCGCTGGCTTTGGTCTCGGCAATCTCTGTCAACTGAGCATCGGATAGCTTCTTCGACAGCTTTTCAGTATTCGGCTTGCCGGAACCCTTCTGTACACCCAATGCCTTGCGGATCAGGTCGTCAGTCGGCGTACCGACGACGCGCCAGCTCATGGTGCGATCTTCATAGATAGTTAGGTGGACGGTCAGGTCCTGGCCTTGACGATCACGGGTCTCGTCATTGAATGGATTAATGAAATCCATCATGTTCACACCGTACTGACCGAGCGTGCTACCTACTGGAGGTGCTGCGCTGGCCTGGCCGCCTTTGATTTTCATTTTTAAATTTGCTTTTACAGCTTTTGCCATAGTTAATACTCCTTATGCGAACAAGTCAGATTGAAGTGTCTGCTGGTTCTCCTACCTTTTAGTAGTGCGTAACTAATAGATTCTACTATAAATTACCCCTGTTGTCCATTTATCAGACAAACCTGTGGTTTTTCTCTTCGCGGTGGCAAAATGGAATACATTTTGTCGGGCTCCTCTTTCCCCTTGATCGTTAGTAATGAATTTCTAATTCACAAGATTAAAGGCTGCCTCTTTTCTTGTACATCAAGGCGGTGGCGCCTACAAATGTTACAGTGCTTATTGCAATTGCGCCTGGTGTTTGTAGTTGTTCGGGTATCACATCCATGTCGTCTGCAAGTATGCCTGCAGCATTGATGCCAATCAGTGATGAAGCAAAAAATGTTATCGAGGCATCAAGAAACTTTCGTGCAATTGTTCTTTCATTCTCGGGATTTTGTTCGTGCTGCATTCCACATCTCCTGAATTACACTCGTTTTACTTGCAGGCTGTCGAGTTCGACGGGAGTTTCGCGACCAAACATGTTGACCAGCACCTTGAGCTTGCCTTTAGCGGCGTCAATTTCGCTGATAGTTCCGTCAAAGCCTTTGAATGGTCCATCGGTAATGTTTACAACCTCGCCAATGTTGTAGTCGATCTTGTGCTTTGGCTCTTCGCGGCCCATGCGCTTCATGATCTTTTCCATCTCTTCGTCGCTGACAGGAGTAGGCTCTGCGCCAGAACCGACGAATCCCGTAACGGACGGCGTGTTGCGAACGATATACCATGCATCCTCGCTCATCTTCATCTGGACCATGACATAGCCCTGAAAGATTCGCTTTTCGACAACCTTGCGTTTACCGTTCTTCACCTCAATCATTTTTTCTTTTGGTACGAGTACTTGAAAGATTTTGTCTTTCATGTCAAGGCTTTCGGCGCGTTGGCGGATGCTTTCTGCGACTTTTTCTTCATATCCACTATAGGTATGGATTGCGTACCATTGTTTGCTTGTATCGTATCGTTTACTCATGAGAACGTGAATTCCTTTCCAGTACTTATTAGGTGAGCAGTTGTTTAAACACTTTATCCAGACCGTAGTCGAGGATAGCGATGAAGCCCGAAATCGCAGCAGCGAATACAAACACTGCAAGCGTCAGTTTGGCTGTTTCCCCTCGCTTTGGCCATTCAACAAGCCGAAGTTCTTTCCAGCTGTTCGCAAAATAGCCTATCCCAAGGATCTTATATAGAATGCGGCCAACAAAACGGAATGGTTTGGTTTTGAACGGTCGCAACAAGAAACTGAACGGACCAGCTATACGTGCTGCAGCGCGACCGGCTGCTTTAACTGGTTTGTTAGCCTGGCTTGCTGCTTGTTTGACACGTCGTTTTTTGGGCGTGCTTTCGGCAGCTTTGGCACGTTTTTCTCGGACTGTTTCTGATTTTTTTACTACTCGCCGCTTTTTTTGCTTGTCTTCGGCCATCGGTTTACTCCTTGAGAAAACTCCCTAAACTTAAAAAAACTACCATAATGGTAGTTGCGAATGAGTCAATACTAACACAATGAACTTGATAAATAAAGAGGCCGTGCTGTGAATAATATCTAAATGGTCTGGGATATTCTTTTCATGTATGAGAGTAGTGCCGCTCCAGTTTGACGACCGTGTTCTTCGGGTGTGCCGCCGCGCTTTGCGATCTCTATGAGCTGAGCCGCAGCTTCATGCGCCGGCTGGTTATTGTTCTCGAGCCACCAGATTTGATCTCCTTGCTCAAGTGACCATGCAATGTTGGCTATTCCTTCTTCTATGCGTTTGCGGGCTTGGTCTGAGGAGATAGTACTCTCGCGGGTCAGAAATCGTTCATTCCAGAGTGATGCCTCGGTAGTCAGTGCTACCTTTTTCAGTGTCTTAAAAGGCAGCGACTGAAGAGCTGCGATAGAGTTGGGTAATGCGTCGAGCATCATGTAGGTATGTGAATAATCTGAAGCAAGCGACCCATACACGTGGCGGGTTGTTGGGTGGACGGCGATCTGGACGAGTTCACGCCGTTGGATTTGAGCTAAGATATCAGTAAGCGTACTTTCATTTTGGTCGAGAAAACGATACGTGTCTGAGGATTCGTTCGGACGTCTTGGTCTTGTTGTGAAGCTGTTTACGCGAGCAAAATCAGCGTCGATTGAGACAACAGAATTCATAACGGTCGTCTTACCAACTGCCGAAGGTCCAATAACAGCGACCAGAGTTACTGCGCTGAGTGCATGAAGTACATCCTGGCCAGGTGCATAATTTGTCGCTGCTTGCTCAATCCGACTGGTCAACTTTTCGATTTGCCCTGACATGCAGCAATGGTAGCACACTGACAGATGCCCCTGGATGGTTGCTAGTATATAATCAAAGATAATGTTTATGATAATGGTTTTCGTCAGTGTATTTTTGGAATGGCTCATCTATGCCATTCCTTTTATTTGGAAATATCGTGCTATTGCTGTTGCGTTGCCGCTGACCTTGGTGGCGTTTGGTTCTTCTGGTGTTGCTCTAACATATTGGAATGTCTGGGTGCCTTTGTTGCTTGTGGCTTCGATATTTCGAAATATAAATTTGCTGAGGATTGCTAAGGGGCGGATGCATGAACGTTATTTACACCGTATGACCAGACGAACAGGGCTTATATTGGGCCTTACTCAGTTGGTTCTTGGTGCGCTTGTATTCCGTCTGGATATTGCTTGGGACAGTATTCAAGCTGGGCTGGTTGCCGTACAGGCATACGTTGCTTTTCTCGTATTTATCTTGACGTTGCGGAATATATACAAGACAAGACATCGACCAATACTAAACTCATATACCGACAAAGAACTGCCGACGGTAACGGTTGCGGTTCCTGCGCGCAACGAAACTCCAGAGCTCGAAGATTGTTTACGCTCGATTATTGCCAACAATTATCCAAAATTCGAAGTCCTCGTGTTGGATGATTGCTCGCGCGATAAAACTCCGGAAATCATTAAGGGCTTTGCTCAAGATGGAGTTCGTTTCATAAAAGGCGCGGAACCGAGCGAAAGCTGGCTGGCGAAAAACCAGGCTTACGACAGGCTTGCCGATGAAGCTAACGGCGAGATTATATTGTTTTGTGGGGTAGATGTCCGTTTTGGTCCTGAGACTATCCGTGCTCTTGTGACGACAATGTTGGATCGCCGGAAGGACATGATAAGTGTGATGCCGCGTCGGCTTCAAAGTAAGCCATTGGAGTCGATAATCCAGCCGATGCGATACTGGTGGGAGCTGGTTCTACCACGCCGGATATTTAACCGTCCGCCTGTACTCAGTACGTGCTGGGTGATACGCCGAAAAGTTCTGAAGCAATATGGTGGTTTTGAGGCTGTTCATCGTGCGATCCTTCCTGAGGGATACTTTGCACGAGAAGTTGTCAAAAATGATGGCTATAGTTTTATACGGGCGGATGATGTGCTGGATGTCCAAACCAGAAAACCTGTCCAGGCCCAGCGAGAAACAGCAATTCGCACGAGATATCCGCAGCTCAAACGAAGACCGGAGTGGGTTATGTGTCTTGTGATAGTTGAGTTGGTGCTTTTTATCTTACCGATCGCCGTTTTGTTAACGGGGTGGTGGCAAGGCTTTAGCACTATACATGCCGTGGCAGGTGTAGCATATTTGTGTGTCGTATTAACACACGTGGCTATAGTTCAAATAAGCGATCCTGCAAATGTTCTGGTTGCGGTATTTAATTTCCCTATCGTTGCTTTCGTTGAGCTCTACCTAGGTCTCAAGTCTATGATCCAATACGAATTTTCGACGGTAGTCTGGAAAGACAGAAACATTTGTGTACCGGTAATGCACGTAGTGCCTCATCTCCCACCGGTTGAAGATGCAGCTCGATCTCTCTAATAAATCATCTGTTACTTTAGGTTTGGGACAAAAATTGTAAATACAGAACCTTTACCGAGTTCGCTCTCAACGCTCATCTCTGCATGAAGTAATCGTGCGAGTTTCATGGTCACGTAGAGCCCTAGGCCGGTGCCGCTTGTTTCACGGGTTTGAAAGTTTTCTGCTCGAAAGAACTTATCAAAGATTTTTTCTCTATCTGACTTACTGATTCCGCTGCCTGTGTCTGCGACATAAAACTCTACGCCTTTTGGTTTGTTCTTCGCGCCAATAGTCACGTGGCCAGATTGCGTATACTTTATTGCATTAGTAATAAAATTTTGCAAAATCTCATGCACGTACAGCCGGCTTGACTGAAGTAACTCGAGGCCGGGATCTATTTCTGCTTTGAGTTGTAGTTGTTTTGACTCGGCATCGGGTTTGTAAGATTTTTCCAGTTCTCTTACCAAATCATGTACGTTGATTGACTCGATGTCTACGGTCAATGCACCTCGTTCTGCGCGCGAAAGCATAGAGAGATCATTTATCATTGCTGACAAGAAATTGAGTTGAGAATGTGCTTCTTTGAGCGCGTCTTCGACGGGAGCGCTCTTGAGTCCCGATTTTTCAAAGATATACCGTGCGTTACTGAGGTTACCTTCGGCAATGGTGATTGGCGTTCGTAGTTCGTGACTCACCACACTGATGAACTCGTCGCGTTCTTCTTCTAATGATTTCTCACGAGTTATATCACGCAAGAGAATAACATAACCCTTTTGGCCGCGTTGGCCATAACCGAGCTTTACCGGCGCTATTGATGTATACAGACTTATTCGCTCTTCATCTGGATAGACAAGCTTCCATTCTCGTGACGTGTAGGCGGTCGTGGCTTTGCCGATGACCTCGCGTAAATCAAGTTTTTGATCATTCTTGTCGATAAGATGCAGAACGTCAGTAATGAGTTTGCCCTTTAGGCTGGAGTTGACGTCGAGTATATTGAGGGCCGCACCATTGCTTATCGCAACCTTCAGGTTTTCGTCGATAGCAATAACGCCATCCCCCATGCTATTGATAAGGCTGTTCAGGCGTTCACGTTCGAGCTGGACGGATTTGGCAGACGCGACAATTGGCATGCGCGGTCGTTTATTCATGAAGCCTATTATACTTGTGCTTGTAGGCTTCCCAAAACAAAAGTGACGAGCCTACCTCCCAAAATATGTTAATTTGCCAGCAGTATAGGTCGGTAACCTTTCATTTCTTTGCGAACGGACTTGAGATTTGGCACGTATTGCTCAAGCTCTCCCCAAAACCCGGATCCATGAGCCATTATGCGTGTATGCATCAATTCGTGCAGCAATACATAATCTATCAAATGCCATGGTAATTGCATGAGAAAGCAATTGAGCGCAATGTCTTTTTCCGAGGAGCAGCTTCCCCATCTACTCTTGAGTTGCTTAATCGATACGCTGCGATACGTAAAACCGTGATTTTCAGCTAAGTCTTTTAATCTCAGGGGCAAAAGTTTTTCTGCCTGCTGCTTGAGTGCGCGCAAGCTGGCCCGTTCAGCGGCTCGTTGGACGGATGCTTCAGACGAGTCAATGTCATTCGGGTGGAATATTCGGATTTCTCCCCTGGAAGTAATCCGGGTGGCCAGTGTCATACGACCCGACTCGGGTATAAACACTATACGGTGCGCTTTGCCGATTCGACTGCCGTGTATAAGTGATACTGGTGCAACTTGTTTGGATTTTATCCAGTCTAATTGTTTACGGGCAAATTCGGCTCCAGCGGCGTAGGGTAGCCAGTAGGGCATACTTACCCTGACGGAGCCATCATGGCCGATGCTGAGTCGCAAGCTGCGAACTCCTTTGCGTTTGTATATTTGCACCGTACCGAGTTCTGGAACGGTTACGGTTTTTACTGCCACAGGCTAACTCCTTAACGAATCACGATATTGCGTCGCGAAGTGTCCACACGACCTGCCATCGGATTAGGAATGAGATTAACAAGACCTGGTTTTGCCATTTTGTTACTGGCGGCGTCTGGTGTAATGAGCCCGAGATCGTACAGGCGTTTTATGACAGCACTGCGCTGTGTTTGATAGGCGTGCTTGCCGCTAATGACCATGAAGTCTTCAGTGGTGGTCGGATTCTGCATCTGTGCGGATAATGACTCGAAGGTTGTCCTATCCAGCGGTTTGGCATACTTGTCATCAGCGCGACGTCTGTCGCGTTTGATACTTCGGGTAAAAGCACTCTCCAAATCTATCTGGAGCCAAATGAGAGCAGAGTCGGCTTTCACTTTTCTGGCTAGGTCGCGCAACGTTCTTCGTTGGCTCAAACGTGCCGCGTTCATGTCGTACACGACACTTATACCAGCATTGAGGAATTCTTCAGCCATATATTCCATAAGATGGCTAATTATTTCATTTTCTTGTTTATCATAGCGCGGCTCTTCAAATAGTGCATAGCGTATCCGGTCCCCTTGGATATGTGCCGCTTTCAAATCCTCGCATAACTGACGAGCAAAAAATGTCTTGCCTGCCCCCGGGAAGCCATACAGCATCAAAAGAGTCGGTTTGTTCAGTGTCAGCTTGCTCATGTATGTAATAAATTATAACAATTCTCTGGTATTTTCAAACTATTCAAGAAGTTTAGCTATCCGTAGAAGTGGAAGTTTTAATTCGTCAATGTATCTATACCGAGCAACTGCCCGATCTTTCATCTCGCGACGAACCTAAATGGCGCTAAATTTTGGATAATGCCCTTGGCGCTGTTGCGTTGGATACTATCACAAAATTACAACGGCATTTACAGATACGCTACATATAGCGCTTCTGCTTATGTATTGACACAAATTAACATAAACGATAAGCTAGTTTTTGTGCTTTTGAACAGTATGTGTCAAAAAGCACAAAATAATAACCCGATTATCCATTTTCAAATAACAATTAAGTGAGGGTAATCAGTTGGGGTTTAACCAGTCTAAATAATGCAACAATCTCCAAGAAACTAAATTTTCAGTAGAAATCAAACATATCGTTTCCAACGCAGCTGGCGCTTGCGACAAAACTGGGAAACATAAGGGTGGACGCTGAAGATTTATTATTTTGGGCTAAAGTGCACGTAGTCTGGTACTTAAGGGAGGAGAATAAGTATGCGATTAGTCGCTTCCATTGCGGCTGTATTCGTTGCGGCCTTAGTTTTTGCCGTAAACAGCCCAAGCGCTTCAGCAGAAGCAGCTCAAAAACCAAAACCTAAACCAAAACCTAAGGGCACAGTCGTAGTTGTCGAACGTGGTGATTCGTTGAGCAAGATCGCAAAACGACATGATTCGACGTATCAGCGTATATATTACGCAAATGAAAGCATCAAGCATCCGGATTTAATTTATCCAGATACTAAGTTGCGCGTTCCAGACGCTGACGAAAATCTGAAAAAGCGTTCACTTCCAGCGGACGCTTCAGTACCAGCGGCATCCCCGAGTCGTGTAAACAATCAGACACGAACGCAGGCAACGCAATACCAGCCTGCACGAAGATTTACTCAACCTCAACCGACGCAGGCTCCTGTCGATTCTCATATCAATGGTGGCGTGTGGGACAGATTGGCTGCTTGTGAGTCAGGAGGAAACTGGGCTATCAATACCGGAAACGGATACTTTGGCGGTCTTCAGTTTAGTCTATCTAGCTGGCAAGCGGTTGGAGGACAGGGCTACCCGCATCAAGCAAGCAAGGCTGAACAAATTTCTCGAGCCAAAATGCTGCAAGCCCGGCAGGGTTGGGGCGCTTGGCCTGCATGTACCGCAAAACTTGGTATTCGCTAAGTCAAACAAGTAGGAAAGGAAAATCCCCGGCAATGCCCGCCGGGGTTTTTCAATTACGATGGACGTGATTGCGGTATAAGAGCAGATCTGGCGATATGTTCCCTTCGCGCCTGTATGTGGGCTTTGAAATATCCCAGAATCATGGATGTGAACGAATCATGTTCTAGATCATAATATCTGAGATTTCTTTGCTCTATCGAGAAATGCATATCGATCGAATCATTTCTATTAACAACTATGGCCTGCAAAACGCTGGTTTGCGATAGCGCCTCAGCTTCAGTCTCGGTTTTTGGATGTGGAAATAGGCCGGCCTTTAAAATCACGCCATCGTCAGCTGCAGATACGACATGGTTCTCTATGTATTCTGAGTCATGGGGCCGTACGACAAGTCCGCTCGGATCATCAAATATTTGTTGCCAGGCTTCTACGAATTCACCTGTCGATTCGGTTGCAAATCTATCAACCGTGGTAATTCGTGGTATTTCAATAGTTTTACTGGAGCTAGCTCCCAGTGGTGCATTAGTTAAACTCATACGAACACTAATATCGCATGGTTTCAATCATTATAAAAGTGCATATGCTCCACAATAATTTACGTGGAGCATATGTGGTTAGTGCGGCTCAGTTAATACACTAGCGGGCGTGATGTGCAGGGCCGTAATGTTCTGAGTACCGTGGTACGAGACTGCCGGCTGCCCATAGTGCGGCAAGCCCGACAAGAGTGTATACGACTCTGCTAAGCGCAGACGCTTCGCCGAACAGTGACTCTACGAGGTTGAAGTCAAAGAGTCCCACGAGGCCCCAGTTCAGTCCACCTACAATGATTAAAATTAATGCCGCCATATCCAGTCCTCTCATGTCGTATCCCCCTTATATTATGTTGATACACATATAGTAAGAAGAATTTGTATGCCCTGATATGAAATATGTTGCTTTTTACTAGGGATACAGTCGAACTGTTTATTCGTAGCGCAGAGCTTCGATCGGGTTTAGGCGACTCGCGCGCCGTGCGGGAAGAGTCGCTGCCAGGAATGCAATAGCCATGATAAGCGCAACAACGCCAAGCATTGGAAGCGCTGGGAAGGAGAATAGCTCCAACCCCTCAAAATCTTTGAGGATGGTGTCGGAGGCAAATTTGCTACCAATGCGTCCAATTATGTTTGCTGCGCCGAGGGCCAACAGGCTGCTCCACAGCCCTATAAGCATTGCTTCCAGACTGAATAGCAAGAAAATTTTCTTGCGTCCCATACCAAGTGCTTTCATGAGGCCAATTTCACGGGTGCGTTCTTGGACCGCCATAAGCAACGTATTAACTATTCCAAATGAGGCAGCTGCGAGCGCAATGGCTGCAAAAATATTAAGGAAAGTAGTAATACCATTGATTATGGCGTTTACGATACCTAGCTGATCCTCGAGCGTACTTGCGCTAAAACCTTTTTCGTCCAGTTCTTTTTGTAATTCATCCAGTCTGGCATCAGATATTGAGCTATCAAACTTCGCCACAGCGGTCATAAACTGATATCTTTGATAGTCGGGTTGACCCTCGGTAGCCTTCATGAATGCTTCACGTGCCAATTTGACGCTCATGTTCATTGCATTACCCTGGATAAATGTTTTTTGCTGTACGCCGACAATATTCACAGGAAAGGTAAAGATTTTACCTCGAGGGTCTTTGAAGGCGATGTCGACTGTTTTGCCTACTGCTTCTTGCGGAGAACCAAACCCAAGCGGCTCAACCAATGTTGGGGATAGTGTGATTTCATATGCATCGCCATCTGCGTTTACAGTTCTGCCGGCAGACAAGGGTATATTGAGGCCGTCAAGTCCTTGTGTCACTGTTGCGGTATACTTTTTGTCCCCGTTTCCAATGTATTCTACGGGGGTCGTGTATAGCGGCTCTACATATGTAATTTTGTCGGTATTTTTAATTTCATCGATATCTTGCTTGGTTAACGTTGACATCTGGCCGAAGCCGAACTCTGCGGCTTGTTTGTCGGGATTATACTCTTGAGCTTGATCATTTCTCACCGGACCGGAGCTTTCCTGCTTGGCGGTAATAATAAGCGCGTCTTTTGCGCCAGCGGCGTTTACCTGCTCTTCCACATAGGTGCGCAGGCCATAGCCAACACCTGTCGTTAACATAAGTGTCAACGCACCTATGAACACAGCTGACGAGGTAAGAAATGTGCGAAGCTTGCTCTTTCGCAGGTTACCGTTGGCTGTCAGAAAGATATCGCGGAACTTCATCGTTTTTTACCTGCTTTCAAGGAGCTGATTATCTGACCGTCTTTGATTATGATTTGTCTGTCGCAGCGTTTGGCCAGGTCAACATCGTGCGTAACAAAAATAAGTGTAATACCTTTTTCTTTGTTAAGTGAAAATAAGAGATCTTCAATTTTGGCGCCCGTTGCGGTATCAAGGTTGCCGGTTGGTTCGTCGGCAAAGATGACTTTCGGGTTGTTTATAAGCGCACGAGCTATGGCAACGCGCTGCTTCTGGCCGCCGCTGAGATTCACCGCTTTGTTTTTTGCCTTGTCTTCCAGCTCTACGTCGCGAAGTACTTCCATGCCACGGCGTTTTCGTTCCCGGGATGAGATGCCGGCTATCTTCAATGGCAGAATGACATTGTTAAGAACAGTGTCATTTGCGTTTAGGAAAAATTGCTGAAAAACAAAACCAAACTCACGATTGCGTATTGCGTCGGTACGTCTGCGTTTTAGTTTTGCAGTTTCGGTGCCATTAATACTTACAGACCCTTTTGTTGGCTTGTCTAAAAGTGCCATCAAATGCAGAAGTGTCGATTTCCCTGATCCGCTTTTGCCCACAATAGCCATTACCTCACCCTTTGCTACGGATAGATCAATGCCCTTCAGTGCATCAAAGGCACTCTCGCCTTTGCCGTAGGTTTTGGTCAAATTCTTTGTCTCTAATAGTCCAGGCATATAAATCAAGTCTCTTTCGTTTACCAGTTGATTATACAGCACCTTATCGGGTTGCAGTAACGAAATTTTATCCGTGCAGACTGTGGCTGTATGCTGTATGGATTATGCTGTAACAGGACATGTTCACGACGGAAAAAACAGCGGTAATCGTGTAATATGTATATAACTACTATCGAATTGCGCGAGAAAGGAATGTCCATGCCCCCGCAACAAAACCCTACCAATCTCGATCACGAACCGGTGCAACCTGTCCCTGCACAACCACAACCAGTGCAGTCCGGAGTTCCTGCTGCCAATAACGATCAGCAAGAGTCTCAATCACCAAATATTTCTTCTCCTTCCCCTGCGCCGGCTCAGCCAGTAAAACAATCGAACATAGTGCAGGTAGTGTTGGTGGTCCTGGGTGTGTTGCTATTCATTGGTGCTGCTTATTTTGCGGCGACATATTTTCTCCTCGGCAATGATGCGAAAGATTCCAAGGTTCCTTCTGGAAACTCAGGTCGTGATTCGTTAGTGTTATCCCAACAAGATGTTCAGCGTAAAAACGACTCATCCCGATACGCGGCAGCCATTTCAGAATACATTGCAAACAATAACGGCAGGATGCCAGTGAACGCTGCCGAAATAAACGATTATCTTTCGTCAGGGAGCTCTAACGGCTTGCCTGCGTCAGACCCAGCGACGAATAATGAGTATGAACTAGTGGATGATGAGCCGACCAGTGGCCAAATACAATACAGGTCAGGTGCTAATTGTGAAGGCTCCGAGTTGGTCGCGGGTGCTCGGCGTCAGTTTGCGATTCGAATTATGCTTTCCGATAGCTCATTCTACTGCACAGGTATTTAAGAAGGTGCTCCTCAAGTGAAGTGAGGAAGTTCTGGAGCGTACCACATAAGGATGCGCCTACTGTGCGACACCACTAGCGTGCATTGGCAAGTACCGCCTCCTCGTAAATCTGCATATACATTTCTAAGGCATTTGCTACCCCCTGAAAAATACCGGAAACATAAGGATCGTCATTTTTGTCAGCATGCTCCGTTAGTTCGTCGGTGTAGCAGATAAGTACATCATCGAATGGCTCAGACATAAAGCAATAGTCGCCGGCGTCAATGAATGACAAATCTTTGCTTGACTTCACTACGCTCTCGTTGACACCTTTCTCTAATGGCGCGTTGCCGGCACGCACCTGCTTGATTCTGGCTAAAGTCTCCTTGCTTATAATTGGGAAATGTTGACGGTTGAGGCTGCCTTGTACAAAAGCAATGATGTCACTTTCGTTCTCTCGAGTCATGCGAATCCATGTCATGCAACCGATCAGAAAGTTATATCCTTCTCGTATACCCTCCGTGAACATCTCGCAATCCTTCTCGGGGATATCGTGCTCGTCATAAGCAAGAAACTGGCGAATGTCGTGTGCAACTACCTCTTCAATCAGCGGGTTGCTACGCAACACCATGTCGCCAATATATGAGATAGGTACATCATCTTGGCATAACCCTCCATCCATACGGAAGCGTAAACAGACACCTTCCAACTTCGTCAAAACCGGCAAACCCAAATAATCTGGTCTTGGTATGTCAGTTTCGATGCTCATTTGGAGCTAGTGTATACCAATATTCGTTGGCGTTTCTAGTTTCGTTCCCTTT
>CAZNIN010000007.1:20614-29798 GCA_964573155.1 uncultured Candidatus Saccharibacteria bacterium
ACTAGACACTAATCCAATAATGTGCTATAATAATATATTGATCATGAAAGATGTTGACCCGAGTAAAAGCTTTGTTGATGGCGTCGTTGCATACCATCAGTACAGTGATTTCCTAGGACTTACGGCAACCGAATCTCGTCACCATCCTGACACCCTGGAGGTGTTTGACGATCTTACTGAGGTAGTGGCTACAGCGGACGAGTTACGCATGGCGTATACTGGAGTTCTTCGGTATCGCGGAAAGAAGCGAGAACAAGCTGAGGAGTATGTGCAGCAGATTGAGGGCGATATAAATGTCGAATTGTACGATCTGGATGTCATAACACAGGCCAAGTACCAAAAAACTCGAGAATCGCTTCAAACATCAGAAGGCATCAAAAAGGTTGCCGAAGGATTCGTAAAGTTGTTCCGCAAGGTTATACCGGACGAAGAAATGCCGGCACGCAAAAAACGAACCGCTCCAAAGGCCAAGAAACCTCCTGCCCCGCAACCAAAACCGGAAATTGTTCAAGCCACGCGGTTTGTGGTTGAGCGTGACGAGGCAATGGCAATTAGTGTCAATGGAGTCGTCCCTGAATTAGATGAGATGGAGAATAGTTTGTTTGTCGAACTTGTGAATAGAGCCGAAGCCGACTCCGAACTATATATGCGTTCCGATGTGCTCATCAACAGCCCGCGCTGGCAAAACGCTCGTCGCGAACTTGTACAGCAAAAAGGTTCAGAACCGTCATTTGGAAGCGTAATGAAGAGTCTGAGAAACCAGCTTCATATGGCGGGGCTCGGTAATATGGTAGAAGCAGACGGCACGGGTGCCGGCCGAGTCTACAGAGCACGCGTGGATTATGTAAAGTATGCTTCATCACAAAACGAAATCGTATTAGATCAGCAAAAAGCCGAAGTGCCTGTCATCGATCGTGAAACCGGTGAGGAACGTGCAATACGTTTCGCAAGCAAAACACTCTCTTTTATTGTCGATATCGTTCCGGACGCAGAGTCTGGTCGAAAAATCTCTGAAATACGAAAAAGCGTTATGCACCGACTTGGTCTAGAAGAGGAAGAGGCCCGAGGAGTGATCCGTGACTTTATTCGATCGGGTGATTTGCATGTCATTGGAAACGACAACGGGATTCGCTTGATATCACCCGAGCCCAAGTCTGACGACGAGCTTGAAAATGAGACGACTCAGCAGGAAGCACTCTCTGGCACTGCTCCGGAAGCATACTTCACAGAAGAAGAAACCAGGTATGTATACAAAATTGTACGGAAATTGGCAGACGAACACCTCGAAAGAGGTATAAAGATAAAATCTCTGTGGGTAGGCGATGAAGAATCAGAAGAGATCGTAAGATCAGTTGTGAGCAAAGTTATCAAGCTTGGCTATATGGAACGGTTTACGCCCAAGCTTCAGCGCGCAGCTCATTCGAGGCGAAATACAGAGCCCTTTGTGCGTTTTTCCGATGGTGATTATTGGCGCGCAAGCAAACGAGATCTAGGCTCGCTGTTGCAAGAAATTCAGGACGCAGCAGCGAACATCTGATAGTCAATTCCTGAGGGTTTGCTATATTTAAACAATTTCACAATCTATAATAATGTACCGCTAATGATCAGACGATCTTCATACTGATTGACCGCATGGTCATAGTTCCCTCCGCAAGTTACTAGATTGACCTGATTTGTTATTTTTGGATGTTGTGAGAACACAAGCTGAGCTGATTCTGACTCTTTGACTTTTTTCACACTGAATATTTCGTAGCGTTTAATTTCACCGTTTCCAAGCTGAATCTCAAACTCATCATTTTTTTGTAACGAATCAAGATGTTTAAAGATTCCGTCGGCAGATGATCCCGATACATGGCCTGATATGATAGCTAGCCCTTTCTGGCCTGGTTTTTGACTATCTTTAAACCAGCTTGCGAGATGAACGTTGGTCGGAACTGCTACTTTCTGGTTTTGATCGATTCCGGATTTCTGAATGTATGCTTCTACGCCAATTTTGTTGATGCGGATTGTTTTTGGCTCGTCCGCCTCGCCGCTCCATTTGTATGACACTGCCTTGTTTTTTGATTCGTCCGGGGTGCTAGTCGAATATGTGATGACCGGTTCTGTTTGATGTTTATTATCCTTGTACACGAATACAGCCGCTAAGCCGACCAGTACTACTGCCGTCATGATGACGATGAGTATCTTTTTTGGTGAAAGTCGGCTTAGTGCTGTCATGTTTCTATACACGGGGTTTGATGCCGGTATTCGGCGATCCGACTACTTGGTATGCCAAGCCAACTGGGTCGGCAATAGTACTATTGGCTACGCCATCCATGTCGAGCAATCCGCCGTCTTTTATCTTATAGCTTGCAATCGTAACTGTTTGTTCGTCAATTTTTGATTGCTCAAGAGCAGCATCACTAATAGTGAAAAATGCGTAACTAGTTGGGTTGTGTTTTCGAACTGAGAGCCCATCTTTAACCACACCGTATTGGAATATTCTTACGTTTGTTTCGTAGCCGGGTGTCCCACAGTCAGCAGTAAAGTTGAGCAGCCCGGCCTGGTAGTCGTATGCCGCGTCTTGGACATTTAGCCTGTCTTCTGTCTTTGTGCTGGCAGTGGTAACTGCACATGCTGAATCAAGCTCGAGCGCAATGTATTCGTTGTTGGTCGGGTTCAAAAAACTTGTTACATTTGGTTGGGTTGAGTCAGGTATGCCGTCATTGTTGGCATCACCACTGTTTGGTCCTTGGTTCTCGGAGTCATCGTCTTTGCCGTCGTTGTCACTGTCTGATCGTGGTGTAGTTTTGCCATATCCAAGTACGCGATTGTTATCCGAATCGACGGCCCATAATTGACCATTTTCTGGGTTAACTGCTATGCCTTCAGGTTTGCAGAGTGAGTATTCGGAAGGATCATTGTTGCCGAGGTTGCAATTATCTCGAGTCGGAAGCATCTGCCCATAAATTATATCGGAGCTCTGAGCAGCATCAAAAACGCTCTCCGTTGCATAACGTACTACACGATTATTATCACTATCAGATATATATAGGTAATCGTTGCCTTCATCAAGAGCAACGCCAGCAGGATAACACAGGCTATCTTCAGCTGTGCCACCGCTACGGTCACAATTACGTTCAGTTAAGCTTGCTTGACCGATAACCCCTGTAGCAGTTTGGCCATTTTCAAAGTTATTACTTGTATCATGAACCACAACTCGGTTATTTGTTCTGTCGACAATATAAAGCTCTCGGCCATTTTCTGTAACTGCTACATCGCGCGGATAACAAAGAGTATTGCCATCAGCGCTATCATTGCGATTACACTCGCTACCCGTGAAGTCGGCCTGCCCGATAACTCGATCTGCATTCATGCCGTTTTCTATATCATCAACACCGGCATTGTAGGCAATCACACGGCTGTTTTCTGTGTCTGCAATATACAATAGTCCATTGCTGGCATCGTACGAGAGCCCATTAGGGCGGTACAGCGAATTTCGCGCTGCGTCATCTCCTCTGTTAGATGCATCTCTGCTGAAATCGGCCTGACCAAGTACATGTGTTGCGTTTTGGCCGTTTTCTAAAGTATCAGGATTGACGTTATAAACCAAAACTCTGTGCAACTCAGCATCACTTACAAACAGCCGTTTGTTCTGAGCATCGTACGCAAGTCCGACCGGAGCACACATACTATTTTGAGTTGCGCTATAGCAGCCCTCCCAGTCATAGTTGAACCCAGTATATAGGTCTGGTTGTCCTAAAACATTATCTGCGTTCGAATCGATTAAATCTCCGTCTTCATCAGTATTATAGATAAGCACTCGCGCGTTAAACTCGTCTGCTACAAACACACGATTATTCTCGCTATCCACAACGACATCTGAGGGAGTATTTAGGCCTCTAGGGCTAATGATGCCTACCCCAAATGCTAGATCAGTCGTAAGATTTGCTTGTCCCATAATATCCACGGCATCTTCGCCGTTAGCGATCGATCCCGCATCATATAAAGCAACTCGATTGTTATCTTCGTCCGTAATGAATAGACGGTTTGTGCCCGGTATAGTGGCCACCGCGTTAGGCGAGTCAAGACTATTTGCCGACGTGCTACCACCCCTGTTGTTATCGCTGCTCACAAAGTCAGCCTGCCCGATAACGTAGTCAAAATCTGCACCGTTGGATATATCTCCGAGTCCATCTCCGTTGTCGTCGTAGACAACCACCCTGTTATTGCCATGATCAGCAATGAAAATCATATCCATATCTGGGTCATAATGGACGCCACTTGGTTCATCAAGCGTATTTTGCCCGGCGTCGGTACAGCGGTCGTTGCAGTCATCAGTAAAACCAGCTTGACCGAGAACCGTTTGGGCATCTTCGCCATTAGTAAACCCGTCGTTCAGGTTGTAGATTAGTACACGAGAGTTACCTTCATCTGCTACCAGCAGCCTACTGCTTCCTTCATCAAAATGTACGCTGCTTGGGTAGTCAAGCGAATTTGCAGAGGCTGTGTGGCCGCCTCGGTCATTACCATTGCTACTAAAATTTGATTGGCCGAGTACGCCTGTAGCAGACATACCGTTTTCAATTTCATTTGGTGCAACATCAAAGGCAAGCACGCGACTATTATCCTCATCAGCTACATACAACCTGTCATTTGTGGAATCATAATCTACGTCAGATGGGTAGCAAAGCACGTCGTCATCAGCCGTATCATCTCCGTTGCAATAATTTTCTCCAAAATTATTCTGACCAATCACATAAGATGCCGACATACCATTCGCAAGGTTGTCCAAATCATACACAAGAACACGGTTGTTATCTTTATCAGCAACAAACAAACGATTATTTGTTTCGTCAACAGTTAAGCCAGCTGGCTCACATAATGTACTGGCATTTGCTATGTCACAATCATTGCTATCACGAATAGTCATAGACGACAGTCCGATAACATAATCGGCTGTTTTATCTACCAACTCATTATTACCGTTTAAATTAAACACAAGAATTCTATTTACCAGGTAGCTCTCGTCAGACACAAAGAGTCGATGGTTGACCGTATCGACTGCTATGCCTTGCGGTGAACCGAAGCCATAATTTGTAGGCGTAATTGTATTCGCCATATTAGACGTAAAATTTTCTTGGCCGATTAACTGGGTAGCTTTTGGTGGTGTAGTCAGGGCGGTCATAAAGAATATTGCCCTGGCCCAACCCGCATCTTCCCAATATTCCACTACAACTTGCTTGTAACCAGCGGTTTCACTTACATATATATCGTTAGAACCGCTGCTTTCGGCCGTCCAATCGTCGTATACGGTCACGCCGTCTACGGTAATCCTCATACGATCATCGTAGCCAGTTTCAAAGTCGTAACTTCTAGCTTCAAAATATACAGACTTAGTCCAGCGGGCTGCAAAATAATCGCCACTAATGCTGTCGTCCGGCGTGCCGTCTTCCCACTCAAAATTTATTTCAGCATCTTGTCTAGTGAGATCGGCAGTACGATCTGGTATAACTCCTGCAATATACTCTCCTTCGTCCAGGTTCCAGTACTCTCCCTGCCAATTTCCGCTAGCATTTACAGCTACTGGATTGATGGCCGAAATCAATATACTCGCCGCAAACAAAACTGCTGCAATAGCAACATTAAATTTCTTTATAGAAACTTCGTTTATTTTTCCCAAAACCATCTTGCCCCTCTATAGTTTCGTAATGTTAGCATCAACTATAAACAAACACCCACAACCATTACCATGAACGAATCGAGAAAAAAAATGTGAAAAATATCACAAAAAGTTCATGTTTGATATATCCTTATACGGTGAATAGTTTTTTTCATTACGCTTACGAACACGAATCCTTTTTTAAACAGAATGGAAACAGAATTCTCTATAAAAAAGGCCAAGCACTTGTACGGCCTGAGGATGATAATCCTTGGATATACTATTTAGCGTCAGGACTAGTTGAAGTATCCTTTGCCTTTAGTACAGGCGACGAACGACTAATTGGTTACTTTGTTCCCGGACATACTTTTGCGCAAAGCGGTTCATTCTATCAAGATGAAGGGGGTGGGTTGGAGTTTTTGGCAACAGTTCCTGTAGAAACCTACCGAATACCAAGGGATGTGTTTTTCTCGATGCTAAGGAAAGATGCAGGCTTTAGCTATGACTACATCCAAACACTGCTCAAGAACCAGCTTTTTCTCATTGACAGAATAGTATATCAAGGAGAAGTCACGGTATATCGCAAGACGTTACGATGGCTGCTGCTTATGGCGAAATATTATTGTGATGAGACCAACGATAATCAGTATCGAATAGCAGTTCCTCTCACACATGACACAGTCGGTCGGTTTTTGCACGTAACAAGAGAAAGCGCTAGCAAAACACTCAAGCGTCTGGCCCAAGACGGGTTAGTTTCGGTAGAAAAAAAGCGAATAACAATACTCGATAAAGCTGCCATTGAAGCCAAGCTCTTAGAATTCTGAGTGGACGGTTCGTTATTTTACGAACGTCGCATACATAAGCTAGTAATATAGGCGTTACTTTGCGGAGGTGAGAATCATCCAGCGAACACCGTATTTGTCTGCGAACGCTGTGTAGTAATCTCCCCAGAACATTTCTTGAGGCTCGACCGTTTCAGTGCCCCCCTCAGAAAGTCCTGTGTATAGCTTGTCAAGTTCTTCCCGGCTATCAACCTGTAAACATATAGACATATTGTTTCCAGCTTTATGCTCCATGCCCATTGAGGCGAGTATGTCAGTGCCCATCAGCAAATGGCCAGCTGTAATCGGCAGTTCTATGTGCATAATCATGTTCTTTTCTTCGTTACTAAGCTCTGGCTGTCCGGGATCGCGCGGTACATCCCTCATTCTGCCGATCTCTCCATTGAACTCGGTTCCAAAAACTGCTTTATAAAAGTTGAACGCTTCTTCGGTGTTTCCCGCAAAATTCAAGTATGTACTTACTGTTGCCATATATCCTCCATCGTTATACATTTGCTATGTATATAATAGAACGAAACATATAACATAAGAAAAATGAAATACCTATGACATTGCAGCAAAAAATTATTGTGGTAACCGGAGCTGGAAGCGGTATTGGTCGCGCGTTAGTAACGGGGCTACTCAAACGAGGCGCATATGTTGCAGCGGTAGATTTGCATGACGATGCGCTGAAAAGTTTGCAGCAAGAGTACGGCGACGTCCGTGTTTCGATTCATACCTTAGATATTTCTGATCGCAAAGCTGTCGAGCGACTACCGGAAAATGTTATAAAGCACCATGGCGCCATTGACGGTGTCATAAACTGTGCCGGCATCATCCAGCCATTCGTGAAAGTGAATGATCTGGACTACGACGCAATAGAAAAAGTCATGAACGTAAACTTTTACGGCACGCTCTTTATGACCAAGACGTTCTTGCCTCATCTGCTGAAGCGGCCAGAAGCGTATATCGTGAACTTTTCTAGCATGGGTGGCTTCCTACCCGTGCCAGGACAGGGAGTATACGGTGCTTCCAAGGCCGCAGTAAAGTTGCTGTCTGAATCACTATACGCAGAGCTACGGTATACGAATGTACATGTGAGTACAGTATTTCCTGGTGCTACAAAAACCAACATCAGTCAGAATTCCGGAGTCGATGTACCTACCTCTGGGAATGCTCGTGCGCAGAAATTCCCGATGCTTACCGCAGAAGAATCTGCCGAATTAGTGATAAAAGGCATGGAAAAAAACAAGCCACTTATTTACACCGGAAAAGACGCTACTATCATGAACCGGCTGTATCGTTTGCATCCTGTGTATGCAACCAAACTCATTACAAAAAAGATGAAATCTTTACTCAACTGACGCCACTAAGGAGATTGACATATTGACACAGTGTGTTATAATGTAATTATGGAATCGCAAGATTCTGTCCGCAGGTGTTAGCATACAGTGACTATGGCGGGCACCGAAACGGCATCTGCCCAAGCAAGCAGTAGTAGCCTTCTAGCTTGAAGCGCCTCCTGCCTGGATAAGCAAATCGCATACTAAGGCGAAACGTTTAATTCAAGGCTTTAAGGAGGCCTTTTGTATGGAAAAAATTAAAAACATTGTAGAGAGCAGTCGAATTCGACTCGGTGCTGTAATCGTATTGGGCGGTGCAGCATTGATGGGCTGTGGCGGTGGATCGGGAGAGCCTACTGAGCCTGTGGTCGGTTATCATGACGACATACCTCCTAGTGCTGAGTTTGATGGTGTTGATATTCGTGCAGAAGTTTTCAGCAACGGAACGCGAATTATCAGGACAGAAAACGATGGCTATAACTTTTCAGACATAGTGCAGTTTTGTGATGGTCCTGATCTCATGGAACAGACCTCGCTAAATGTAGCATATAAAGCGGCGGCTGGTAATGCTCTCTTACGTAGCGTTGATCATGCAGCGTGCGAAGACGGACGCTTAACTGAAGCTGACTTTAGTGTACCCCGCTAATAGTTTACCGAAATAGGAGAAGAACCAAATGGAGAAACTGAAATCTATTTTAGAGAACAGCAAAGTGAGGCTAGGGGCTGTCGGCCTCCTGGGTAGCGCGGCAATACTTGGCGGCTGTGCGGAAGCAGAAATGCTCCCAAATAGGCCTGCGCTTGTAGTAGAGCATCAATACGATGATCCAGATACACGTCTAGTATCTGTAAAGCCTCTCATGTATGCGTACGATCCGGAACGGTTCCTTTTGGTCGTAGAACAATGCGATAGAACTGAGGACGAGTTTGCTGATGAGCGTGGCTGTGTCGTCGATACGGTGCAAGTTTCAGAAAATACATACAATCAATATCCCGATGGATCGTCCATCACTTTTACTGAGTAACACATTTTTCAGACAAGGAATATTTGCGATGAAAATGAACAAGGAAACAATAAGTGCCAGAAGAGCCCTGGCGGCAACTGGACTTGCGTTCGGGGCCGTGGTGCTCGGTGGCTGCACAAACTATGAAGGTACTGGTAACGACTTCGAAGTAGTGGTCGAGGTAGAGGATACGACGCACCAGTCCATAACTGGCAAGCTTGTTCGTGCAGAGAGAACAGACGGAGTTGCAGAAGCCTGGTTCAGTGATATCGGCGGAACAGACGAGTTCCATGACAACTGCGACTGCCATGGCTTCTGGCGGACGCGTCACCAGTATGGCGAGCTGTACGACTATAACGATCAGGTCATATCTCCCGA
>CAZNIN010000008.1:0-25056 GCA_964573155.1 uncultured Candidatus Saccharibacteria bacterium
TCGTGCTGCAAACCGCAGGGCTCTGGGTGGGCTCCAGGCTCGGTGTGTTTCGGCCCGATGCATCCAGCCGGTGGTTGCTATGAGGTCAGGGATCGCTGCGCCTACACCAATTGCGGTTGCTTTTGCTAGTTTTTTGCCAATCTCAGCCATGTTTTTTGCCTGTTTACTTCTCTCTATTGTAGCACCTGAAATCATATTGAAAATAGTTGTATATTGTGCTATAATAAACAAGTTATGAAGTTCATTTTGGGAATCCTCGGTGTAATTTTCGTGGCAATCATAGCGATTGTCTTGATTACAGGTGGCGGCGATGATCGTCCCACCGAAAAGCCGCTCGTTGTGTCTGAAGAAGCTCGCGCGGGCGTGTCGGCAGTCCTGACTACTCAAGGAGAGGTTGTTGGTCAGGATCAACGTCGTGCAATCCGTATTATCGTGAATCAGGATGAAAGGCGGCTTGAAGTCCTGTCTGGGTATGAGGAGTCTGTTGAACGTTCCAGTACGTTTCCGAATACACAAGCTGGATTCGAGACATTTCTCGTTGCCTTGGAGCAGGCTGGTTTCGATAAGAAACAACCGTCTGCGGTTGAGGACGAACGGGGTGCTTGTCCACTTGGTCGCCGCTATATTTATGAACTCAGAGAATACAGCCAAGAACTGCTTCGGCTTTGGGGGACAAGCTGTGGTGGAAACCTGGGTAGCTTCGACGGTAAATCCTCAACGGTTCGCAAGTTATTTGAACAGCAGATTCCAGATTATAGTCGTTTGATCAAAGATGTCGACCTATCTGGGTCAAAAGTTGCTAATAACCGTTAAGATTCCTTGCTAGACTGGTATGTATGATACGAGCGATTGTATTTGACTGTTTTGGGGTGCTGACAACTGAATCATGGCAGCTTTTTAAATCCACATTACCGCAGGATCAAATAGAGCCAGCGAGAAGTCTCATGCATCAGTCGACGTACGGTTATATTTCTTATGAAGTTTTTATTGCAGAACTTGCAAAACTTACGAGCCGCTCGGAAGCCGAGATCAGTAGTGCGCTCCGTCATGAGCTTGCCAAAAATGAGCCACTTTTTGACTATGTTCGTTTCCTTAAGGATAAAGGATATAAGATAGGTCTCCTTAGCAATATTGCTAATAACTGGATCACAGATACATTCCTAACTCCAAAAGAGCAGAAATTATTCGATGCAATGGTATTAAGCTTCGAGGTGGGAATGGTTAAGCCAGACCCTCGTATTTTCCATCTTATGTGTGAAAAGCTTGATGTTGAAACATCTGAAGCAATCATGGTAGATGATATTGATCGCTATTGTTACGCGGCGGAAGCTGAGGGCATGAAATCTGTTGTCTACACTGATTTTCAGCAAACAAGACGCGAAATTGAAGAGCATATTAGTAATTAATATATCAGAAATGATATAAAAAATACTTATCGTATTTAAGTTATTACCAAATTTGTTGACATGTTGCAGCATGTGAGTTTAACTTGAATACAATATGAAATACAGAAAGGAACTGAATTATGGCATTCTTTACGCTTGAAAATTCTGGGTCGAGCGACACAGAGACAGGTATGCTGGTGGTTGGTCTTGCAAGCCTCCAGGATAGTTTTGCAGATTCGGATCCATCTGTAGTCGAACACAGTGCAGCATGTCTCGTTGAGGTGGATGACCCAATGAGTTTAGTGTCAGAAGCAGCGCCAGATACTATGCCGCACTCCCGATTCGCCGGAAGCATTGCAGCTGCAGAATATCTCAGGAACCAATCCGAATAACCAGACGTTTATCGGTCTGGCAGAGTGCCTGTAGCTCATGAAGGGATGTTCGAAGTGCCCCCGCAAGTGCAGATCCCTGTACGTGGACAATGATTTGTGTCTGCTGGATAGAGACTTTCACAGGTTGCTGAAATTTTTCTTGTACGAAATCCTTTATTATCCGTACTTCCGGCGGTTCTTCAAATCGTCCTTGTGGCAGTAGATCTCCAAGCGAGTTTGTCATACGCTCTATCCTAACAGATAAGCTACAATAAAAGCATGCCAGAACTACCGGAAGTCGAGACAGTACGCATAGGCTTGAGTCAGTTTTTGCCAGGCAAGATTGTGGCGAGCGAGTCGCATGACTGGCCGAAGGGTTTCCCCAATGCTGTATCTGACGTTCAGCAGTTTTTGATCGGCTCAAAGGTTCTGGAAGTCAAACGCCGAGCAAAGGTGCTTATTATCGAACTTAGCACCAAATATTCGCTGGTAATTCACCTAAAGATGACAGGGCAATTAGTCTACGTGAACGAAAACAACCGGTTTGGAGCTGGTCACCCGAGTGATAGCTTGATTAAAGAGCTACCAGATAAATCGACACGTGTAACGTTAATATTTACAGATGGTAGCCGGCTGTTCTTTAATGATCAACGAAAATTTGGCTGGATGCGACTTCTTCCAACGGCCGAGGTGCCAAATATTGATTTTTTCCGTCGTGTTGGCCCCGAGCCACTGGCTGATGA
Organism: uncultured Candidatus Saccharibacteria bacterium; assembly: GCA_964573155.1. GTDB lineage: Bacteria > Patescibacteriota > Saccharimonadia > Saccharimonadales > JAGQNK01 > JAGQNK01. The sequence continues at coordinate 2,500 of CAZNIN010000008.1, forward strand.
TTTTACCGCCAGAGAGTTTCGGGAACGTATCAAAAAACGACCGAACAGCACTATAAAAGCTACGTTGCTTGACCAGACAGTCGTAGCAGGGGTCGGCAATATCTACGCTGATGAATCATTGTGGGCAGCCAGAATTCACCCGGCAGAACGAATGAAAAACATCGGTGATACTAAATTGAACACATTATTTAACGAACTTCGAACTGTATTGCAGCTGTCTATCGACAAAGGGGGGTCGTCTGACAAAAACTATGTCAATGCCGAGGGCAAACGGGGCAGTTATTTATCATTTGCTAACGTTTTTCGCCGCGAGGGAAAACCATGCCCTCGACACCCTGACACAACCATTATCAAAACACGAGTAGCAGGTCGTGGTACTCATACCTGTCCAAGGTGTCAGAAATTAAAAACTTCGTAAACTTTCGCCTGCTGAAGTTAGCCCAAAGAACCAAATAAGCACACACGTTACAAGTACGCTCAGGATGATAACAGCGCCGAACTTATATCGTAGTCGTTGCCCAGCGAAAAAGACATACAACGCCAATAGGGCGCTCGGCCAGCCCGCAAAAGAATTTGGCGATCCGAGCATGTCGAGCTGCTTGGCGTCCTGCGCCAGAACAAATGTGTGCTGCAAGAATACGACCGCCAATACTGCGCTTACGAGTAGTGCGCTAGATATCCAATGGATGCCCTCAACAGACTTCCTGATTCTCTTTTCCTCATTTTGTGCCATGGGTTTCTCCTTATACAAAAAGAATACCACGGTCATTTATAAGACGTATGAATAGCGTATAATCAGTGCACGTGATTACTGTACTGACGGGAGAAAACGCATACTTGCTACAAGCCGAGCTACGGCAACGAGTTGCTGATTTTGTGTCTGAGCATTCCGACATGGGCTTGGAGCGGCTAGACGGCGAGGAAGTCAGCTACGATCGGATGCGCGAAGCGCTGGAAAGTCTGCCATTTCTGGCATCCAAGAAACTGGTGGTATTGCAGAAGCCTTCGGCCAACAAAGAATTCATAGAAAAAGCGGCTGATTTGCTGGCGAACGTGCCAGAGACGACCGACGTACTTGTTGTCGAACCAAAGCCTGATAAGCGCACAAGTTACTTCAAGTTCCTGAAAAAAGCAGCAGAGCTCAAAGAATTCAATGAACTAGATGAAAATAGTTTGGCACGTTGGATAACTGAGCAGGCAAAGCAACGTCAAGGCACAGTATCATTAGCCGATGCCCGCTATTTGGTGCAGCGGGTAGGATTGAATCAGCAACTAGTCGGTAACGAACTCGATAAGTTGCTTAATTACGATCTGGAGATATCGCAACAGACCATAAATCTGCTTACTGATCCGACACCGCAGAGCACCATTTTTGAGTTGCTGGACGCAGCGATGGCCGGCAAAACCAAACGAGCATTGGAATTATATGAAGAACAGCGGGCGATGAAAGTAGAGCCGCAACAAATACTGGCCATGCTGGCTTGGCAACTGCATGTGCTGGCCGTAGTAAAAACGGCCGTTGGCAAAGACGCCGCGTCGATAGCCAAAGAGGCAAAAATTAATCCCTATGTAGTCCGCAAGACGCAAAATCTAGCTCGACACATGAGCCTACCTCAGATCAAGCGGCTGGTGCGCAGTACTTTAGAGCTGGACATTCGTCTTAAGAGTCAACCTATCGACCCCGATGAGGCGCTCCTGACTCTGCTCATGCGCGTTCACGATGCGTAGAAAAACCGCCCCATGAAGGGGCGGGAGTAGCTTAGCCGAACAAGAGCTATTTCTTAGTAGCTGGTTTCTTGGCAGCAGCTTTTTTCGCTGCTGGCTTTTTGGCCGCTGCTGGTTTCTTCGCAGGCGCAGCTTTCTTAGCTGGAGCTGGTTTCTTGGCAGCAGGCTTTGCGGCAGCCTTTTTCTTGCCTGCCTCTAGCTTTACGCCGGCTTTTTTCGCTGCTGCTGCAAGCTGACGCTGTTTGCGAGCAACTTTGTTTTTGTGCATGACATTCTTCTTGGCGGCTTTATCAAGAGCGCTTTGAGCGCTGCTTTTGGCCTCTGTTGATTTCTTGCCACCAGCCTTCAAACTGGCATGGAAGGCTTTCACGGCTTCGCGAAGACTACGCTTGGTTTTGACGTTACGGATGGTCGCTTTGCGAGCCACGCGTACGCGCTTTTTTGCTGATTTGATAATTGGCATATAGAACTTATTCCTTATGAGTTAATTTGTGATATAAGTCGACAGTCAATATACCCTTTTTCACCGATGTTGTAAAGAGCTGGAACTGAAGGGGATATATCAGCAGGGGGCTTTTCTAATTACTGAGCTCTTCTAATAATTCGCTCTGCTGTCTTGCGAATCTTGTGATGAGATCTACCGGATCGTATATTCCCAGCCGACTCGCAGCAGCCTTGCCGAGTTCGGTAAGCTGGCTGTAGTTATCGCGCTGATAAAGTGGGTGGAATCGTCTTTTTGCTTGTTTTGCCAACTTTTTATACTGTTTATTATCAGGCTCGGCTTCCCGCAAGAGCGCTATCGCATCAAGTGATATGGACGGAGGCGATTCCTCGACTAGCATTTCCAGGGTCTCTTGCAGGGTAGCGGTAACCGTTTCTTCTGGAAAATTGGTTTTCATACGAGGGAACTGCGTACGGATAAGTTCATAAAAACCCTCGCTATCCTCGGGCAAACCTTGCTGCACAGCCATCCCATGATGCAACACCTGACCGGATGCTACCTGTGAGTGCATCAGATCTTCGGAGTCGAAGCCCCGCTCGTGTAGCTCTCTGGCTGTATCTGTGAGCGTATCCCAGAAGTAGACCGTAGTGCGCCAATCGGGGCAATCCTTCCTATAGGCAGCCACAAAAGAGCCTCCTTTTTGTCGCAAGAAGTCTAGCTGTGCGAAGTATGCCTCTTGCAATGGCTCTGAGGGTACTTCTGCTGGGGTTTCTGCGTCATAATAATCAAAAAGAACAAACAGAGGAATATTCAGGCGGTCCTGTGGCTGGTCGAGGAGGCTGTCTTGGTATTCTTCATGCAAGAATTTTTCAAGTGCAGACTCATATTTTTCCGGATCTACCGCTACCAGGTCACCAAGGCATATTCGCTGGAGAGCGGTTCCTGAATAAAGATAGCCATTGCTCTCGTACTGAATTCCTACGCCTCGTCGCGAAAGGTGGTAGATGGCTTCGACATCTTCCGGCTCAGCGAGTACAAATTGCGAAGGAGTTTCAGGAGTTCGATCTGTCATGAAAAAATTTTAACAGCAAAGCATTCGGTAAAACAAAAGCGACATCAGAGCCGCGTAAATTCGATGTAGACATGCTTGTGTTTATATGGTACATTCTCCAGGAATAGTCTAAACAAAAATCAAACATGGAAAATCCAAAGAATCAATTAGCGACAAAGCTCAAAGAAGCCAACAACGTCTTAGTCACCGTGAGTACTAATCCGACGGTTGACCAGATATCGGCGGCGATCGGCTTGACGCTTTTCCTTACCAGGCTGAAAAAGCATGCTACCACGGTGTTCAGTGGTCAGATTCCTTCGACGATTGATTTCCTAAAGCCCGAGGAAACCATAGAAACAAACACTGACTCGTTGCGTGATTTTATTATTTCGTTAGATAAAGCCAAGGCTGACAAGATTCGGTACAAAGTCGAAGACACAATGGTGAAAATATTCATCACACCGTACAGGACGTCAATAACTGACCAGGACCTCGTCTTTAGTCAGGGAGATTTCAATGTTGATGTCGTTGTCGCACTTGGTATTCAGAATAGAGAAGACATCGACCAGGCGATTATGGCGCATGGACGAATTTTGCATGATGCAGTAGTCGCTACTGTGAACCTGGGTGAAGGATCTGATATCGGCACGCTCAATTGGACTGATTCGCACTCTAGCAGTTTGTGTGAAATGATGGTTATGATAACGGATCTGCTCAAGGCAAATTCACTTGATGGCCAGATGGCTACCGCTTTTCTGACGGGAATTGTTGCTGAAACCGAGCGCTTTAGTAACGAGAAAACGTCATCGAACACCATGAATGCCAGCGCCAAGCTAATGGCCGCTGGCGCAAATCAACAGCTGGTTGCCACCAAATTACAGCCGCCAGATGATGAGTCTCCTAGGGAGCCTAAGAGCCCACAAGACCCAGGAGATCAGGGTAGTGATGGTGATGTGCCGAAAGATGCGATGCTGGAAGACGATGGATCGTTGCGCATTAATCATCCAAGTAGTATTCCCGAGGCTGATGACTCACAAAACGTGCCACCTGTTGATATGCTTCCACAGCCGTGGACGCCTGAAGGTTTGGTAAACGCAAACGCACCCGAGTCGATGGATGAACAGTATGACCCGAGGAATCGCCCAATGCTGGATACGCCCCCGCAGCCATTACAGCAAGATGATGGATTATTTGGCATACCTTCCAGAGAAGAACAGAATTCTAACTACAGGGAAAGCAACACTAATTCAAAGATTGTTACAGAGCCACCGCAGTATGGTGGTCAGTTGAGTGCAGCTGCAAATGATGTTAGCGACGATACGAACCCCTTGAATTTACCACCGGTATCTATGCCGATGCTGAGTCGTAAGCCCGAGCCACAACATCAGGAGGCGTCGGAAAAGCCTGAAGAAGATGGACCGCCAGAACCATATACTGTATTTGATCCGGAGCCCCAAAAGCCCGAAACGGAACAGGTGGCTCCGCCATCCCCACCAGAGCCAACGGCAAATTTTCCCAGGGCGGTTGAGCCGGTAGGTCTACGTTTACCAACTCCACCGCCGCCGACTCCAGCTTCGGTTTTGCAATCCGAGTTACCAAAGCAAATTGAAAAGCCGTCCGCAACAGGACATTCATTCGTAGACATGGGCGACAAAACGCTTGATCAAATCGAAGAAAAGGTCGCGAGTCCACCGCCAGCCAGTGAACGTAAGCCGATTGAACCTGACGAGAGTGTCGATTATAAGCAGGAAGCGGTGAATCATATCGCAAAAGTGATGTCTGACAAAACGCTTGATCAAATCGAAGAAAAGGTCGGCAAAACACACAAGCAGTCCGTTGATGAGCCCAAGGAAGAGATTGACTACAAGCAAGAGGCTGCCAAGCATGTAGCCAAAGTAATGTCAGACAAGACATTGGATAAGATCGAAGAAAAGGTTCATAGTCCGCATCTTGAGAAAAAGGCAGATGTTATCCCCGCAGAAAAGACCAAAAAGGAAGAAGTATCGGCATTAAGTTATGAGCCGCATGAATCTGAGCCAAAAGAGAAAATAGAAAAATCTGAAGGGGCGAAAACTGCCAATGCAGAGCCTGTCGATAAGCCCAAAACTGACGAGAAGCAGAAGTCAGAAAAAGAAGCTGATTCTTCACCGGTCGCAGCAAAAAAACCGGAGGTAGCCGCAACCCTATCAACACCAGCTAACTTAAAGAAGTCTGACAAACCCCAGACGATAACCCCAGAGCCGAAAAAGAAACCGGAACCAACACCGGCGCCAGAAGCCGAAAAAGCCAAACAAGACGAGGCTCGAGATGCAGTCATGCGGGCAATAAATGCCGGTGGCGATGGCAGAACATCATTGCCACCACTTGAGGCGGTTGGTACTGCAGGTGCGATGGAGGTCAGCCATAGCGAAGCTACTGGTTCGGACAACCAGGCTGAATCTTCGCCGCCACCAGTTCCGCCACCTATGCCAGCAACTCCCCGACACACGGGTCCGTCACCTAATATCAGTATTGATCCAGAAGATGGGACGCTTATACCCTTGCCACCCAATCTTGTGCCGAACAGCGACGAATTGCCAGCAGATGTCACAGCTGCGGCGAGCGAGGCTTCGCCGCCACCAGTTCCGCCACCTATGGTGCCACCAGTGCAGAAGGTATAGTCACATCGCTGAACAGATAACTTTAGGGTATCCTGTCTGGTATGGATGGAATATTACTGATAGATAAACCCAAGGGCTGGACATCATTTGATGTAGTTGCGAAAGTCCGCGGCATCATTCGTCGTGAAACGGGCCTCAAGAAACCAAAAGTTGGCCACACGGGCACGCTTGACCCACTTGCGACGGGATTATTGGTGTTGGTAGTCGGGAAGTATACAAAACGTGTTCCAGAGCTTTCCAAAGCCGACAAGACGTACGAAGTGACCATGAAACTTGGGGAAGTCAGTTCAACAGGCGATGATGAAGGTGAAAAGACGCTTGTATCAGATATGCAGCCCTCAGAAAAAGAGGTGATGCGTGCAGTTAAAGGCTTCGTCGGGGACATCGAACAGATACCACCGGCGTACTCGGCGATCAAAGTGAACGGTCAGCGAGCTTATAAATTAGCCAGGGCAGGCAAAGAGGTGAAGATCGAACCGCGTAAAGTGAAAATATACGAAATCGATGCAATTGCATATGACTATCCAGCGGTAAGGTTTACCGCCAAAGTCAGCAGCGGTACGTACATCCGCTCATTGGTCGAAGATATTGGCAAGGCACTAGGTTCTGGAGCATATATGTCCGACCTCCGCCGCACGCAGGTGGGTGAATTTACCATAGAGAAGTCTAAAAGTGTCGAAATAATTCAAGAAAAAGGCTTGAATCTTATAACCCTAGATTGACATTACTGCGCCTGAAGGTGCTTTAGGTCTTCAAGAACCTTTTCGCCGTGGCCGAGCGGTGTGACACGTCCGTAGGTTTTGACGATTTCACCCTTGGGGCTAATGATGAATGTTTTCCGCAATATGCCTTCACGGCCGAACATCTTCTTGCCCCAGGCACCGTAGGCTTCGATGGTTTTGCCCTCTGGGTCTGAGAGAAGAGTGAAGTTCAACTGATGTTTTGTCTTGAATTTACGGTGGCTATCAGTATCATCCTTGCTAATGCCGACCACTTCGGCGCCGACGTCGATCAGCTCGTCGTTAGCATCGCGTAAGCTGCAGGCCTCGACCGTGCAGCCGGGCGTATCGTCCTTGGGGTAAAAGTACAGCACCAGCCACTTACCGGCAAAGTCTGCCAGCGTTCGTGTCTTGCCATCCTGGTCGGTCAATGAAAAATCTGCAGCTTTCATGTACCTAGTGTACGCCAAGGTGTAGTATATTGACAAATAAGCACAATATATGCTATAATAGTATGATGCAGGCGCATATCTTAGCTGAGACGGGAGTGCCGGCGAGCAAGCTGGAGGCGGTCAGTCTTGCTATCGAAACGATAGGCAGACGGCTCTTGAGATTTGGTGTCTTGGATGTCAATACAACTACCGGAAATCTTGAGGAAAGTTTACCTCGCATTGGAAGCCAGGTTGACTCAGCCATTATTACAAGCGTGCCGCCGTGGGAAGACAGATCAATGCACGTTATGGTGGTGAAAAGCGATTTGGGCGCCTCAGATGCAGGGCTGAATTTTTGCTATGGCAGATCAGCGCATGCAAGTGGCAACTTCATCGTCTCTGCTGCGCGTTTGAACGAAGAGGAAATATTCGGAGCGACTGTCCACGAAGCAGGCCATGCTGTCGGGCTGGTGACAAGAGAAATGCCCCAGTACGATGAGCGGTCATCTTTTGACGGGCATTGTCGTAATGACTGTGTTATGCAGGCCGTAAACACGCTTGAGGAGATGAGACAAACAACTCGTCATGTGCTCGGCAACATGGCTGTGGCTGGTTTTTGTGGTGACTGCGATAGCTATCTACAAAAAGTTCATCTTGCGTAACAGGGACGGGTGTGGTAGTATCTACGTAACGCCATCGATCTCTTAGTAATAAATCATAAGTAAGGATAATAAGTTGATTTCAGCAGAGAAGAAGCAAAAGGTCATTGCTGACCTACAGAACGACAAAAAAGATACCGGCAGCGCTGCTGTGCAGGTCGGTATTCTAACTGAACGCATCAAGGAGCTTACCGAGCACCTGAAGGCAAACAAGCATGATTTCATGGCTCGCCGTGGCCTGTTGCAGATGGTAGGCAAGCGCAAGCGCCTGCTCAAGTACATCGCCGCTCATGACAGCCAAGAGTATCTCGCATTGATCAAGAAACTCGGCATACGCCGCTAGGACTTTAGAGATTGGACATTGGATGTTAGGTCCAGCTAGCATCCAAGATCTAGAAGCTAAATTCTAGAGATACTTGAAATGTAAAATGGGGGTGGTAGAGCACAGCTTTCCGCTAATACACGTGTGGACAGTTGAACTTTGCTACTCCCGGTAGAAAGGAAGATATGGGAAATACTATAAACCCATTTGGCAAAGATATTATCAAAGTAGAAACAGAATTTTGTGGCCGGACGCTTAGCCTGGAGGTGGGCCGCCTTGGATTCCGCTCGACGGCTACCGTACTGGCGCGCTACGGTGACACCGTTGTGCTTGGTACGGCGATGGTGAGCGAAAAAAGTGTCCAGGGCATGGATTACTTTCCGCTCAGTATCGATTACGAAGAAAAAATGTACGCCGCCGGCAAAATCAGTGGTAGCCGGTTCATCAAGCGCGAAGGCCGCCCCAGTGATGACGCCATTCTGATTGGCCGTATCATTGACCGTCCCATCCGGCCGTTATGGCCAAAGGGCTATCGGCATGAAGTGCAGGGCATAGCCTCGGTGCTGAGTATGGATCCGGCATTTCGTCCGGACATGATTGCGATGATCGCCGTTAGCGCAGCATTGTCGCTCACTGGTGCGCCATTCGATGGTCCGGTTGCCGGTTTGCGCGTTGGTATTAACGAGCAGGGTGACTACGAGGCATTCCTGCCAGCTGAGGATTATGACAATGGCAAGCTTGACCTAGTTGTGGCTGCCAAAGAGACCGGCGTTATGATGGTCGAGGCTGGTGCAAATGAAGCGAGCGAAGACGAGGTAGCCGATGCAATTGCTTGGGCGTTCAAGGCCATGCAGCCAGCCATCAAGCTGCAAGAGGAATTGGTCCAGAAGGTCGGCGTAACGGCTCAGGAATACGAGTTATTATTGCCTGACGAAGAAATCCAGGAAGAAGTCGATACCTGGCTGGCTGGTAAACTTGGCAAGAATCTGCACCGGCCGTACCCAGAGCGTAACGCGCTCGTAGCCGAGCTCCGCGAGTCTTTTCACGAACAGTTCGCCGAACGTCACAGCGAAGATTACGATGAAAAACGACGTGAATTTGATGACGCCTTTACGATGGCGCTGCACAAAGACGTGCGTCAGCAGATAGTCGAGGCGGGGATTCGTCCTGATGGCCGAAAACTCACTGAAATTCGTCCATTATCCAGCGAAGTCGGCGTTTTGCCACGCACCCACGGGTCGTCTATCTTTACCCGCGGTGTCACACAGGCGCTGAACATAGTGACGCTGGCGCCGCTGTCGTATGCGCAGATTGTCGACACTATGGAAAAAGACGGCGAACGCCGTTATCTGCACCACTACAACGCACCCGGTTGGACAGTTGGCGAAGTGCGACGATTGGGTAGTCCGGGCCGCCGCGAAATCGGCCACGGCTATCTGGCAGAGCGCGCTCTGACGGCCGTATTGCCGAGCGAAGCCGAGTTCCCGTATACCATTCGTTCAGTGACAGAAATTATGAGCCAAAACGGCTCGACCTCGATGGCTGCCACCTGTTCTAGCTGTTTGGCGCTTCTGGACGCTGGTGTGCCGCTGAAGCGGCCGGTATCCGGTATTGCTATGGGACTTATGATGGAAGGTGACAAGCCCTACATTATGAGCGATATTGCCGACGCTGAGGACTTTGCGGGTGATATGGACTTCAAGGTAACCGGTACGACCGAAGGTATTACAGCCCTACAGATGGACATGAAGGTCCATGGCCTTGACCCAAGCATTTTGCGCCAGGCGCTCGCACAGGCCAAAGATGGTCGTGCACATATCCTGGAGCACATGTTGAGCACCATAAATGGACCGCGCAAAGAGATGAGTCCGTACGCACCACGCGTCGAGTCCATCCAAATCAACCCAGACAAAATTCGTGAAGTCATCGGCAAGGGCGGCGAGACAATTAACAAGATTATTGCCGAAACTGGTGCTGAAATCGACATCAAAGATGACGGAACTGTCTTCATCGCCAGCCCGAATAAAGAGAGCATTGATGGCGCAATCAAGTACATCAAGAATCTCACCGAAGATCCGGAAGTCGGCGGCATATACGAAAACGTACCAGTGGTGAGTGTCTTGGACTTTGGTGCATTTGTTCAGATTATGCCCGGCAAAGACGGACTGGTGCATGTTTCAGAAATGAAAGAAGAACGGGTGAACAAACCGAGTGATGTCGTCAAAGAAGGTGATCTGGTAACCGTCAAGTTGGTCGCGATTGATGAAAAAGGCCGCCTGCAGCTCAGCATGAAACAAGCCGCCAGAGAGTCGAAAGGCAAGTAATGGACAAAATCCTTAGCAACCGAATAACAATCATTATCGCAGCAGTTGTCATTTATTTCGGTTTTCGCTTCGTGACACAAGCCGGCATGGCTTTTATGATGCCCCAGAATGACGGCTATGCAATGACTGGCGGTCTCATGATCTTAGCAGGAGGTATCCTAACCGGTATGTGGATCAGTAAGTCGAGCAAAACGAAGGGTAAGTAAATGACAAAGAAGGTATCGTCAAGACAGAGAACAGACTATCCATCTGCTGGTTTGCGTGGTGTAATTGGTATTATCTTTGCGTATGCTTTCTTGTCGCGCGCCTTCAGCACCGGAAGCTACTGGCAATATCTTGCGGCATTATTGTTCTTTGTACTAGGGGTAAAACTCTTGGTCCGTTCTTTTAAAAACTATCATGGCAGCAAAAATAACTGACAAGCAGCAACAACTTGATGATTTGCAGGCACAGCTAGTGACCGACAACGTGTGTCCAGAATTGGCGAGCCAAGCCACGCAGTTAGTCTTTGGCACTGGTAATGCTAATGCGGACATTGTGTGTATTGGCGAGGCGCCTGGCAAACATGAGGATCTGCAGGGCAAGCCATTCGTCGGTGCGGCAGGGAAATTCTTGAATGAAATGCTGGTCTCTATCGGACTGGAGCGCGAAGATATTTACATCACTAACATTGTGAAATACCGCCCGCCGAACAATCGTGATCCGTTGCCCGAGGAAAAGAAAGCTTTTTGGCCGTACTTGGTGCGTCAGCTCGATATCATCCAACCAAAATTGGTGGTGACATTGGGTCGGCACAGCATGGAATATTTTTTGCCCGAGGCAAAGATAAGTGCCATCCATGGCCAGCCGAAAAGAATTACCTTTGGGGAAAACAAGGTAGTTATCCTGCCACTTTTTCACCCAGCGGCAGCATTATATAACGGTGGCATGCGCCAAACACTCATAGACGATTTCGCGCGTATACCGCTCATTGTAAAGAAATTATAAATTTACTCATTAAAACTGAAAGGAAAATAATATATGAATAAATCAAATAACAATCAGAAGCCAAGCAGACGAAATAATAACAATGGCAATCGTCAGAAACCAGCAGCGTCCGCTGCACCGGTACGTACTGTCAGTCGTGGTGCTGCTATTCGTGCTCAACGTCGCACACATGATGATGCACAGCGTGTCATAAGTCAGTATCTGGATACATCTGACACGAAGACCGAAGAACGACCACGACGTGCAAACGTCATAGATGATAGTCCGCGGCTGAAAGTCATCGGTCTGGGTGGTATGGACGGTGGTGGATCCAAGAACATGATGCTGGTTGAATACCAGAACGATGCCATCATTATTGATGCTGGTAATGACCTCAGTGTGGACTTGCCCGGAATTAACTACGGTATTTGCGATGTTAGCTATGTCGAATCTATTCGCCACAAGCTACGTGGCTATGTTATTACGCATGGTCACTTGGACCATATTGGCGGATTACCTCATATCGTTCCAAAACTTCCTGCACCAATTTATGGGTCAAACTTTACGATTGGCCGTGTCGAAGAGATTTTCCAGAACTTCGGTCAACCGATGCCGGAAGGTTTTGTGCTACAAACCGTTATCATGAACGAAGACACACATGAGCGATTGAAGCTCGGTGTATTCTTTGTCGAACTCGTTCGTGTAACACACTCAATCCCCGGTAGCACTATCGTTGTCGTCGATACGCCTGTCGGACGTCTCATTAATACCGGTGATTTTCGGCTTGATCCAAATCCGCTAGACCATGAACGCACCGATGTGGAGCGACTAAAAGAGCTTGGTAATGAAGGCGTACTGGCGTTGTTTAGTGAGAGTACGACAACCGATCGTTTGGGCCGGACGCCCTCGGAAAGTACGATCGAACAAAGTTTCGTTGACATCATGAATCAAGCACCGGGACGAATCTTTATCGGTTTGTTCTCGACTAACATGAACCGTGTACAAATGATTGTGAATGCTGCTGTCCACCATGGTCGTAAAGTCGCTATGGACGGTCGCAGCATGGTGAGCACCCTAGAAATGGCTGTTCGACACGGATTTATGAAGATACCAAAAGGTACATTTGTGCCAATTGCCAGCGTACCGAATATGAAGGATAGCGAGGTCGTTGTCGTTGCAACGGGAAGTCAAGGTGAGCCAAGCTCGGCCTTGCAACGTATGGCTACTGGCGATCACAAGCATATCAAGCTCAAGGAGCAGGACACTGTTGTGTTGTCCAGTACTCCTATCCCTGAATCTGGTAACGATGCGCTTGTCGGCGCAATGGTTGATGGTCTGATGCGCAAGGGAGTACATGTGTTTGAGCATCGGTATCATGAACTCGATGGTATTGGTCCGCTGCACGTTTCTGGCCACGCATCACGTGACGAATACGCTGATATGATCAACTTTACGAAGCCTAAGTTCTTTGTGCCGATTTACGGTGCATATCGCTCCAAGCAGCGACATATCGAAATCGCAGTAGAGCAGGGTATACCGAGAAAAAATTGTTTGAACGTCGACAATGGTGAAGTCCTCGAGTTCACGCCAGATACCATGCATGTTGGCGGCAAAGTATCAGTAGGCACTGTGCTGGTTGATCAGACGGGCGCGATTGTGAGCAGCGTGGTTATCAAGGACCGGCTCATGCTAGCCGAGGAAGGCTTGGTGGCAGTCGTGCTAACCATTGACAAAAAGTCCGGCAACCTCATGACCAGCCCTGATATTATTAGCCGCGGTTTCATTTACATGCGCGATAATGAAGAGCTCATGAATAATCTGCGTGTTGAATTGAAGCGCGCCGTTCAGCAGCGCTACAAGCGTGTCGATCTGGATCGTTTCAAGCAAGAACTTAAAGAGCATGTAACGCATTTCTTGTACGAGTACACTCAGCGGAGCCCAATCGTCATACCGGTGGTAAATATTATTGGCGGTGGCAAAAACGGTAATGGCAATGCTAACAGCAAGAAACAAACGAGCAAGCAGCCAAACAAGCCAGAGCCAACACCGGACGAGATCGCAGCGGAGCAGCAGCGTCGCTTTGAAGAGATGCGCGCCAAGCTCCTCGGCCAGGATGCCCGTACTGACTAGAGGTGCTGGCAAACTGGTTGCGTCATGCTGTCAAAAAGCCTATGCTTTAAGCAAGAAAGCATAAGCATATAAAAAGGTAAAGCATGGAACCTCTTACACCCCGGCCAAGCAACAGTGGTAATACGCGGCCAGCCGTTTCAACGTCAAGTCGACCGATGTCTTCTGAAGAAACACCGAAAGATCATGGGTTTACACAGCCTGTAGCCGTAAAGCCTGAGCCAATACAAAAAGTACAATCATCAGATCCGACTCAGGCAGAGTCGAGCGCCGAACACCCTGGTGGTGTGTCTCAGGCAGCGGAATCGAATACGCAGAATCATACGATTGCAAGCGCGCCAGCGCATGCTGTTAACAATACGAATGTGAATGGCCCGGGCACCTTGATCGTGCAGTGGCTGACGTATGCCTTTTGGGGGTGGACTATCTTGGCGCTATCCACGCTGACGGCAGCAGTGATAGCAAATTTTCTCACTAAAACAGATTCTGGTGCGTTCTCCATATACAACATAGCTGCTGTGCTTGTCTTGTTACCCTTCGCCTTCGTCGCCGACAAGATATACAGTAAGCACGAACCTGTCAAGAAGTCAGGACCTGCCATGGCTATTATGGTGATCCACGCGGTTATCTTTGCGCTCATCGGTATTGGGTCGCTCATAACAGCGGTCTTTTTTGGTGTTTCATTACTCGTAGAGCCGGACGGTGAACCCAAGGCTAAGTACGTCGTTATCCTGAGTGCATTAATAATATTTGCATATTATGCGTTCACATTTCTGCGGACGCTCAATCCGGCAGCGAAATTCCCACGATTGGCAAAAATATATCGACTCGGTATGTTAGCGACTGTCGGTGTAATAATACTCCTCGGTATTTTTGGACCAGTAGCCCACGAGTGGTCACTGCGTGATGACAAGCTTATTGAAAGCAATTTGAACGGTCTGCAACGTTCGATAAATAACTATGTGAATGATAATGAAAAGTTGCCAGAAAGCCTTGCGGATTTGCCGAACCTTGAAGGAGGGCAAAAGGCGGTCATCGATAAAAAACTGGTTGAGTATAATCCAAATACCCAACCCCCAGCCGTCGCACATACAAATAATAACTATAGTAGCGGTTATTTCCCCGGCACTACACGAAAGACGTTCTTTTATGAACTCTGTGCCACGTTTAGAGAGGAATCCCCGTACTACGATACGTATCGCAACTCAAGAAATGACGAGTACAACACCTATATCAGCTCTTTTGGTCATCCTGCAGGGAAGCATTGTTACAAGATCCGGACGACAGACTACTAGTCTGAAGACATAAGCATATTGACAAATGATGTAAATATTGCTATAATTTAAGTATGGAAAATACTCCACAAGAAACTCCATATGATAACCCTGAACTGATTGCTGCATCCCATGGCGACCGGCAATTGCTGGATCGTCTTGTCGGAATGACGGTCGCCGCTCAGCGGATAGAAGATTCTTCTGGCGAAGAATTGGAAAGAGCACAGCGGGACTATAATGTTATGTACGAAGAAGTGCAAAGACGACGTGCTGAGATTGGATTGCCTCCAGAAGATACCCCTGGTACTCCAGAGTAAAAAGTTGTAAACTATATACCGCATATGGCTAAGAAAAAGACAAAAAAGCAAACCAGAAAGAAAAAAATTGAACCAGAGGTGATCGAGCGATCCAACTTCTGGCCAATGACCGGCGCGATACTATTGCTCATCGTAGCATTCTTTCTCCTCCTTGGCGGCTTTGGAACTGGCGGCCCGCTTCCGATCGGTATGTTCAATGGCACATACGAGGCCCTGGGCTGGATTGCGTATTTGACTCCTTTGGCACTTGCTTGCTTTGGTATTTGGAAATTTACGAATGAGGACCGACGAATACCCCTACCGAAACTGTTGAGTATGTTGGCGTTTATAGCGCTTGCGGCCGGATGGGCGCACGTGGCCTTTGTGACCAAAGAAGGCGTCGGTGAGTTTGTCGGCGGCCATGGCGGTGCTATCGGTGCTCTTGTCGGTGGAATTATGCTTAGTGCACTGGATACTATTCCAGCTTCTATCTTATTCTTTGTTTTGGCAGTGCTTATGTTCTTCCTGACATTTGGTATTTCGCCGAAGATCATCCTCGATCTGTTCGATTCGTTCAAGCGAGAGCCATCAGGAGACACTGACTTGGCTGATCTCAAGGCAAAGGCGCGGGAAGGTGGCTTTACCTTGAACGAGGGTGTGCCTGTTGAGCGTAATGCGCCGAAAGAACCGCGTCCACGACTCAGTACACTCAAAAACACTGCCGCCAAATTGGCACCGGTTGAGCAGCACGCTGCTCTAACGGCGGCCAGCGATCCGAACTGGGAATTTCCCGGGCTTGATTTACTGAACAAAAAGCAAGACAAAGCAGATGCTGGTGACGTGGAAGGCAACGCCGAGATTATTAAAGAGACGTTTAACAACTTTAATATTGACGTCGAGATGGAAGGTGCGAACATTGGCCCCCGTGTAACACAGTTTACGTTGCGCCCGCCAACAGGCGTGAAACTTACCAAAATCACAGCGCTCGAGAATAACCTCATGCTTGATCTTGGTGCAACCAGTATCCGTATGGAAGCGCCAATTCCTGGTAAGCGTGCAGTTGGTATAGAAGTGCCAAACAAAAGGTCAGCGACGGTACGCTTAAGTAGTGTTTTGCAAGCCAAAGAATGGTATGACATCAAAAGTCCACTTGGTTTTGCTATAGGTAGAGACATCTCGGGCAAGGCAGTTACGGCGGCGCTAGACAAAATGCCTCACTTGCTCGTGGCTGGCCAGACCGGTTCAGGCAAGTCGGTAATGATTAATACGATTCTGACGAGTCTTCTGTATCGAAACAGCCCATCAGAGCTAAAGCTTATCCTGGTCGACCCAAAGCAAGTCGAGCTGAAGCCCTATGATGATATCCCGCATTTGCTCACTCCTGTAATCGTTGAGCCTGAAAAGTGTATCAGTGCGCTCAAGTGGACAGTGGCTGAAATGGAACGACGCTACAAGGAGCTAAGTGAAGCTCGGGTGCGTAACATTGTCGAGTACAACAACAAGAAAAAAGAAGAAGGTATGCCGTACATCGTGGTAGTCATTGATGAGTTAGCTGACCTTATGATGATGGCTGCTCGTGACGTTGAGGCACTTATTGTTCGTATTGCCCAGAAGGCACGTGCGGTCGGTATTCATCTTATTCTGGCCACGCAGCGACCATCTGTTGATGTCATTACCGGCCTTATCAAGGCTAACGTTCCGGCTCGTATTGCTTTTACGGTCGCTAGCCAGGTAGACTCACGAACAATTATTGATCAGATGGGTGCCGAGAAGTTGCTCGGTATGGGTGACATGTTGCTTTCGACTGCAGATAGACCAAAGCCAGTACGCGTACAGGGTGCGTTCATAGGTGATGACGAAACTAACAAGGTAACTGATTTTATCCGCATGCAGCGACCCCCTCAATACAATGAAGAAATCATTTCACAGCCGGTACAGATTGGTAAGGGCGGTGTCGTGGCCGATATGAGTGGCGGTAATGATGCTGATGATCCTATGTATAAAGAAGCCGTTCGTGCGGTTATCGAAGGACGAAAAGCCAGCACGAGTCTTTTGCAGCGGCGTCTGCGCATTGGTTATGGCAAAGCTGCTCGTTTTATGGAGACGATGGAAGAACAGGGTATTATCAGCCCGGCAGACGGTAACCGACCGCGCGAAGTATTAGTAAGCTCTATGGACGAGATATATGGCGGCGGAGCGCAGGGCGGTAATTTGGCAATGGACGCTGTATTAGACGAAAACTTTCCTGAGGAATCAGCAGCCTAATTACAGGATGCTGCTCTCGTGAGAACCAGCGATTTAGGGGCAACAAGCTTGCCCAGACTTTTCGCGATTACGTCGATCGGCTGGTCTATTTCGATCAGGCGAAACTCTTCTGGTATTTCTTCATAGCGTTCCAGGATTTGGTCCCAGCCGCGAAAATTTCTTTCGTATTCTTCTTGTATATATTCTTCGCCAATCTTGTCGAAGCCGTTAAAGTCTGTTTTCAAGACATGAGGGTTTGTTGCAACGTAGGCCCTTCGGCGCCGAGCGAGTTTTTCATGCGCAATAGTTTCCCGAGCAGTCTGGAACAAATCTTTAGCAACGTTCCAGGCATCAATGCGAAACTGTATGACATCAGGCTCGGGGACATTAGGTGGAACTGTTATTGCATGTAGCCAGTTTTCGAAAACACGTGGCAGAAGGGCTTTGTGTATGGGTAGCTGCCTGAATGTGCCTGAGCTGCGCCGACAATCGGGAGTATCTTCGTACGAATACCAAGAAGCAGGCCAGTAGAGATGGTGTATGCTGAGGCCATCGGGCCATTCGTACGTTGGATCGACAGAGCCTTTTACAACTTCGATAAGCTGAGATGGAACGATCAAGCCACGGTCGTCCGTATATTCTTCGGGTAAGATCATATCTTCCCACTTGGCAGGATCGCGTAGTTGTAATTGACGAGGTGGCAGCCACAGAGTCTCGGGCGCTGCCACCTCGCTCATTAGATTTGGCCTTTCTTTTTACCGACACAGGTCATTTACAGTTATTCAACCACAAGCGGCGTTCAGCTCGCAAGCAGGTGATGCTTTACAAACAGAGGTAGATGTAGTAAAATCAACAGGTTATTAACTCAGTTCACATCCTAAAAAGAGAGTGTGGGCTTTAACCAAAGGAGAGTCTTTTATGGCACAGTACGAAGTTGCTGTACTCTATCATCCTGACCTGGAGGTCGACTTGACCAAGGCTGAGGAAAAGGTGACCAAGATCTTTACCGACAATGGCGGGAAAGTAACGGGCACCGACAACTGGGGCAAGAAGAAACTTGCGTACCCAATTGCAAAGCAGGAATTCGCGGTGTATGTATTCTATACCGTTGAAATGCCGGGTGAAGGTGTCAAAAAGGTGGAGAATACACTCAACATTACCGACGAGGTGATTCGTTATCTCATTACCAAGCCTGACCTCAAGGCGATTGCCAAAGCCGAAGCGCTGAAGGCAGAAAAAGCCAAGAAACAGGCGGAACGCGGCGACAAAGCTGACGATGACGAAGAGTCAGACGACGAGAAATAGGGGAAAAGTAGCCGGACGATAGTCTGGTATAGTAGTAACTACAAATAACTAAGACATAGTTCTTATAAGGAGGGTATGCGAATGGCACGTTCATTCAACCAAGTCATCTTAATGGGGAATCTAACGCGCGACCCAGAGCTTCGACAGACGCCAAACGGCACATCTGTTACAAGCTTTAGCCTTGCGCTAAACCGCAGTTACAAAGGTGCTGATGGTAACTGGCAAGAGGCGACCGACTTTGTCGATGTCGTAGCCTGGGGCCCGCTCGGCGAGCGAGTATCGCAGTACCTGAGCAAGGGTCGACCATGCCTCGTCAACGGACGGTTACAATCACGTAGCTGGGAAGACAAAGAATCTGGCGCCAAGCGCAGCAAGCTTGAGGTAGTGGCACAAGACGTGACCTTCCTCGGTGGTCCTGGCGGTGAAGGCGGTGGCAACGGCAGTGGAAGCTCCGCTCCGGCTGCCAACAAGCCAGCTGGCAAAAAAGATGACGTCGTCATCGAAGATATCGGCGATGAGCCTATCAATCTAGACGATATCCCATTCTAAATTAATGAAGCGTAAGTAAAGCAAAGAAGCAGGAAAGGAGTGGGGATAAATCACGGTCTAAGGGGAAAAGAGCAGCCGGAGTCGGCGGATTCATTCCGCGACACCGCGCGATGAGAAAAACCGTAGGTTTGTCTCCATTAAGGAGTTTATGGCAAAGATTTTTAAACATCGTACAGACGTAGCATATTTTGATTACAAGGACTTCAAGACCTTGCAACGCTACGTAAACCAGTTCGGGCAGATCGAGACTCGTAAGAAAACGGGGTTGAAAGAGCATGAGCAGCGTCGTCTAGCGATCGCTATTAAGCGCGCTCGACACATTGCACTTCTGCCGTTTGTGGCGAATAATTAGTACACAAATCAGCAGAAGGGGGAGTCAATGGACCACGAGTACAAGGAATTTCACGAAGAGGCTCGCCGGCTGTTATTCCGGTATCAGGACGTAGTTGACCAGCCGGATCATCCAACGGCAAAGGCTTTTCGTCGTGAATTACAGCGGCTCGAAGACGATCTTCAGTCGAATAAAAACCCGCGCTCTATAGAGTCTCTCATCGTCTCGGTGCAGCGACATGTGCGGCAGATTGAAGACACACAAGATCCAATTATGCAGCCTGGGCATGCAGACGATTTTTATGATCGGCTCGAAGATATGCGGCGGGATATCCGACGTCACCCCAAATACTAAAGCTAAGAGCTAACGGCTGACAGCTCAAAATTTCGGAGAATTTTTGCTATGGCGCTAGGTGTTACAGATCTCAAAAAAGGACAGGTATTTCAGTTGGACGGTACGCCGTACCGAGTTGTCGAATACGCACAAAAAGTTATGGGTCGGGGCGGCTCCATAGTGAATGTTAAAATTAAGAGTCTGATAGATGGTAAAGTCCTCGCCAAAACGTTCAAGGGCAATGAATCCATCGAAGCTGCCGATATTACCAATAAAACTGTCCAATATCTGTATAACGATGGTGCAACATTCTTTTTTATGGATGAGGACACGTATGAGCAATTCGAACTGCCGGCAGACGATATGGTTGACCAAGCTGGCTACATGAAAGAGGGTGATAAGGTTCAAGCGCAGTTTTTTGATGGCCGAGCGATAAACATCGAGCTCGCCAAGAACGTACCACTCAAAGTTACCTATGCTGAGGACGTCGTGAAGGGTGATACGACCTCGAGCGTACTCAAGGACGCTACGGTCGAGACTGGTATTACTGTAAAGGTGCCAGCCTTCGTGAAAGTCGGTGACCTGATCAGCGTCGATACAACCACCGGTGCTTACCGCGAACGTGTAAAATAGATCCATGAATAATGACGATTTGCCGGTAATCAAAGGCGCATGTGCTGTTATTGATACTGGCACGGAATGGGTGCTGCAAGTTCGCGATAACATCGATGGTATCTTGTGGCCTGGCAAAATAGCTCTCTGGGGCGGGGCAATGGATCCAGAGGATGGAGGTAGTTTTGAGCAAACTATACTCAGAGAGCTGTACGAAGAGGTTGCACTGCTGCCGGATGACATTGAACTCATTCCAGTTAGCGAGAAGACTTCTGTGCACAGCCGAACAGACGGCGAACACGGAATGCTTCAAGTAAAGATATTTATTGCCAAGCTATCGAAAGATCGAGCGCTGCACGTGTACGAGGGGGAAGGACTTTTCCGGATAGAGAAGGCCGGCTTTCCCGATAACACGCCTGAGCAGCATTTTGCTCCCTATGTTCTTGAGACGATTCATCAATTGCATCATATGAGAATGAGAAGCGTAGAGGTGTAGTGTGGGTGAATTTGTAGCGATACACATGGTTGATTCAGCCAAAGTGGGCGACCGGTTCACGATGTGGCCGTTGCACATGACGCTACTTCCATGGTTTGAGGCCCCAAGTATTACTTATCTGCTTGCTGCTTTCAGGGACGAACTAAAGCATATTGCCCCTTTTGAGACCGAAATAGACGCCCGCGAGTACTTCGGCCAACGCAAGCTCCCGGTAAGGCTCGTTACGAAAACGTCAGCTTTGCAGGGGCTACACGAGGCACTGCTTTCCGTCGTGCAAGCACATGGCTGGAATCTGCAGGGCAGATACACCGGCGACTCCTTTAAGCCTCACGTGACACAACAAGCGGGTCGTGATGCCAGAGGCACACTATTAGTCGACGCTGTGTATATTGCCGAGCGGCAATCACAAGGATATCGTGAAATCGTTGGGAAAATAGACTTATGTTGAAAATACGCCTAGATCAAGCATTAGTAAGCTTGGGTTTGGTGCCGACACGAAGCCAGGCCGAGAGTTACATTCGGCTCGGAAAAGTAACAGTGAATAAAAAAATTGTCACAAAGGCCGGCACGATGGTATCTGGAGAGGACAAAATACGTCTTATTTCCAAAGAACAGTACGTCAGCCGAGCGGGACTGAAGTTGGCGAGTGTGGCAAAGGTTTTGAAACTCGATTTTCACGGCAAAATAGTACTGGACGTGGGTAGTAGTACGGGCGGCTTTACTGACTACGCGCTGCAGCATGGTGCCCAAAAAGTGATCGCTGTAGACGTTGGAACAGATCAGCTTCACCCAAGTCTACGCGGGCACCAAAAGATTGAGTTACACGAAAAAACCGACATTCGCCGGTTTGATACGAGCGAAGTAGTAGACATTGTCGTAGCTGATGTGTCGTTCGTCTCTCTGCGAGAGTTGCTGCCGCATATTTCATCGCTCATGTCACCAAAGACGGTGCTCGTTGCGATGGTGAAGCCTCAATTTGAGGCTCACGAAAGTGGGCTGAAACATCGAGGTGTAATCAAAAATGATGCGATGCGACGCAGGGTCCTAGCGGATTTTGAATCGTGGGTAAAAAGCTTGTTCGTAATAGTAGATAAATCCGATTCGGAAGTGGCTGGTGCCAAGGGCAACCGCGAGCGCTTTTACCTGCTTACAAAAATACAATAATTTGTCTATGACGCTTGTGCTACACTGGTGTCAATGTACTTCCGGAATAGAGCTGAAGCGGGCCGCCTGCTCGCTGAACAGCTCGATGAATACAAACACACAAACACGACGATTATCGCCCTCAGTACTGGCGCTGTGATAGTTGGCGCTCAAATTGCTATGCGACTGCATTCATCTCTGACAATGCTGTTGACAGAAAATATCATCCTGCCGGGCGAGCATGACCCGTTGGCGGTAATCGCCTCTGACAATACGTTTACGTACAACGATAAGTTTTCTACGGGCGAACTGGAAATGATGCGTGGCGAATACCTGGGCGTTATTGAAGGCCAACGATTGGCGAAACTTCGTAAACTGCACGCGCTACTCGGCCATGGCGGAGAAATCCACCGGGAACTTCTACAGCGACGCACGGTTATTCTAGTGTCAGACGGTCTTAACAGTGGTCTTTCGCTGGATATGGCCAGCGACTATTTGAAGCCGGTGCATACCGAACGCTTAGTGGTGGTAACACCTGTCGCTAGCGT
>CAZNIN010000008.1:25156-26550 GCA_964573155.1 uncultured Candidatus Saccharibacteria bacterium
TCAAATACAAAAAGCAGCAGTGCAAAAAGGAGCCAGCTGCCGTCAAGCTGGTAGTAGACAAACAGTGTAATGGCAAGCAACACCAGTGCCTCGAGCCGTAATATGCTTCTACTTCGAGACATTGAACCGGAACTCCACTACATCGTCTGGTTTCATAATATAGTCTTTGCCCTCGGTGCGAATCTTGCCAGCGCTACGGGCCGTTGCTTCTGAGCCTGCCTCGATGAGGTCCTGATAGTTAACGACTTGGGCTGCAATAAAGCCTCGCTCGAAGTCTGTGTGAATAACACCGGCAGCCTGCGGGGCGGTGGCGCCCTTAGGGATTGTCCAAGCGCGGACTTCTTTTTCGCCAGCGGTAAGGTAACTCTGTAAACCTAGTGTGCCGTACGCGGCGTGGATAAGTTGCGCCAAGCCGGATTCCAGAACGCCATAGCTTGTGAGGAGTTCCTGGCGGTCATCTTCATCCAAACCTTTGAGCTCAGACTCAAGTTTGGCGCATACGAAAATTGATTGAGCGTTGCCGACCAACTTTTGTAGTTCCTGCTTTCTTGTGTCGTTTGCTAATGTTTCTTCGTCCACGTTGAAAAGGTAAATAACTGGCTTGGCGGTCAGTAGCTGTAGGTCGGCAATGTGCTCATGATCTACCGAATCCACGGAAGATAACGGAGTACCATTATTGAGCAACTCTTTTGCTTTTGTGAGGGTATCGAGAATGGGCTTGAGTTTGGGATTCGCGCGCGCTTCTTTTTCTATTCGCGGCAATCTTTTTTCGACGGTTTGGAGGTCGGCTAGGATAAGTTCGGTGTTTATGACGTCAATGTCTTTTTTTGGATCATGTTGGTCATCGACATGTAGGACGTTTGAATCAGAAAAAGCACGAACTACATGACAGATAGCGTTACAACTACGGATATTGGCCAAAAACTGGTTACCAAGGCCTTCGCCTTGTGACGCACCTGCTACCAGACCGGCGATATCGACAAATGTCACTGTTGCCGGAATGATTTTCTTGGAGTTGTACATGCTGGCAAGTTTCTCTAGGCGTGGGTCAGGAATAGGTACGATGCCAGTATTCGGTTCGATGGTGGCAAAAGGGTAGTTGGCGGCCAAAATGTCATTATCGGTCAACGCATTAAAAAGTGTCGACTTTCCAACGTTTGGCAATCCGACGATTCCTATAGATAAACTCATAAGCACTCATTATAACAGAGGTAATCAGTATTTTGGTAAAAGCATTTCCAGGATTCTGCTTTAGTGCTATACTTGCTTCAAAGCGTAAGCAGGTTGTTGAGGGCATTATTTCCATGGCACTCAGGTTGAACAAAAGAAACAAGGAAAAAACTGGCGGCAATAGCGCGGACAGCAAATCTGAGCGCGTATCAAATAGGCTCGAT
>CAZNIN010000008.1:26650-28168 GCA_964573155.1 uncultured Candidatus Saccharibacteria bacterium
GAAAAAGAGCTAGAGAAGATCGTAAAGGGTATTCAGAAAATTCCAGGGTATGAGCAGGACCCAATTTGTTTAGTGCCGATCGTTAAGTACCATATACGTACATGGAAGCAGGAGGAGGCAAAAGATCATCTTGCGAAGCTAGAGAAAGTTTATGATGCCCAGAAAGTATCAGACTTTTATGGCCTGAATTATGATGTACTCGCTGATTTAAAAAAAGCAATGAAGGGCCTTGAAGCAGCCGCAGATACTCTTAATAAAGGTGTAATTTATCCTCCTCTTGATAATGAAAAGCAACAATAATATTACCCAAATGATGCCACATATCAGTCTGTTTCGCACGATGATCCAGATGCTTGTGCTGATTGGTATATTGCTTGGCGCTTTGTTATTTCTCGTGCCAGAAAAAGCACATGCAGTTATTGAAAATCATGAGAATATGCCCGCTCACGTTACATGGCATTTCTACTATGGCAATACTTCGTATGGCCGTCCAAACCGGCATTGCTGGAATGGAGCTGTGGTTAGGGAAGAGGGCCATGCTCAGTACGCTTGGCTCTCCACCGTAGGTGGAGTAGAGGGTACAGCGGTAATCAATGAAGGCACCAACTCAGTTGCCCTTTGGCTAAATAGTACTACTGCTCAATGCGATAGGAACATCAGCAGTTCTGGTAATATCATTAATCGTTCATTGGTTAGAACTCGTTCTACTTCGCTATTGGCCACTAGCTCGTACGGGACTTTAAGCTTTTCTTCACCGAGCATTACCCTTAACTATGATTGTTCACACATGTTTAATCTTCGGTGGGTGAAGATATGTGGCGCAGGTGCGTTTGATGCTTTTCCGGCCCACCAGGACGTCACATTGTCGGGTCTCTCGGGACTGTCTCCTGGAACACATATCATTACTGTAAATGTCTGGCAGCGAATGGTACACCAGTACAATAATCCCTCAGGGGTAGTGTATATGTGTGTGGGGAATCCTCACGGCACAGGCTATCTTGCCTCCGTTGACGGTCTTACGGGTAGTAACTGCGGGAATGTGCAGGTGCCCCTTACAATAAGTATCGAAGTAAGAACAAATCGTATCGATGCCGGTAGTTGTGGCGTTACTCCTAGTACTACGAATCTTTCGCCAGGGCAGCCTTTCACAGCAAATTTCACAGCAACAAATTCCGGCCTTAATGGTGGGTTTGTGTGGTCGGTATATCCTCCGAATGGGGAAAAGTATCGGCTGCGAAGAGTTGCTTCCAGTCTGCCAGGCGTTCCTGCAGAGTATGATATTCGTGGTAGTGGGGTTGAGGGGGCGTTTGGTGGTGTTCTCAGACCCGGAAGAACTACTACCTGGACAGAGAGCTTTACTGCACCCGGTGCCTTGGGTCAGTTCTCGGTTGATTGGCGAATTTACGGCTACAACACTAAAGACAACTTCCACTACGTTGGTGCGACTTGTAGGATGACTGTTAATGTTGTCGCAAAGCCCTACTTCAAAGTCTACGGCGGAGACGTATCAGTCGGTAA